>JALNXD010000008.1 GCA_023230565.1 Syntrophales bacterium | reverse complement strand
TACGATACGGTTGATGACGCGGATACAAGGAAGGCTGTCGAGCAACTTGAAGGCTTCCTGAAAAGTAGTGACCAAAGTAATGACCAAGCCCCTGAAAAGGAAAAGGGGGCTAACCCAACTTCCGAGCTAACCCCCCGTTTTTCTTATGGTGCCGAAGCCGGGATTTGAACCCGGACAGGCGTACGCCCACTAGACCCTGAACCTAGCGCGTCTACCAATTCCGCCACTTCGGCACTTGACTTGGAAACTTATACCGCAGTCTCCAGACTTGTCAAGAAAAATTAAACTTGAAATTACTGCCATACGTGTTATGTTTTTTATCTTTTTATCATAAAATAGTTTAGAAACTCGGAATACATATGGAAATTATCAAATCTATTGATTGCATTCCCGAAGAATACTTCGGATCGGCAGTTACCATCGGAAATTTTGATGGCATTCATTTGGGACATCAAAAAATATTCAGACTCATGAAGGAGGACGCGGCAAAGGAAGGAGGAAAAACTGTGGTGATCACCTTTGATCCTCATCCGAAGAAAATAATTCATCCTGAACTGCGCCCCTTCTTTCTACTGACAACCACTTCGGAAAAACTTCGGCTGATTGAATTTTTCGGCATCGATGCCACGGTCATACTACCTTTTACATTCGAATTCTCCCAGTTGAGTGCTGAAAAGTTTCTCAAAGACATTTTATGGGAGAAGCTCCACCTTCGAAAAATTTTTATCGGATATGACTACAAATTCGGAAAGAATAAAACCGGCAATGCAAAATTCCTGAACCGATATGGGAAAGAACTGGGCTTTGAAGTAATCCAGCGTGGTCCGGTAACCGCCCGGGGCATAATATCGAGCAGTACCAATATTCGACATGCCATTCTGGACGGCAATGTCAGGCTTGTTTCAAAAATGCTTGGGCGACATTACGGTATAAAGGGTACTGTGGTGAAAGGATATCGCAGGGGAACGGATATGGGGATTCCTACCGCAAACATTCAATCAGAAAAGGTAGTTCCAAAAACAGGAGTGTATGTCATATATGCGACTATACATGATGCATGCTATGAAGGGGTTCTCAATATCGGTCATAATCCTACCTTCGGGAATAATGAACTTTCTGTTGAAGGACATTTATTCAATTTCTCTGGAAATATTTATGGCACTGAAGTTACCATTTTTTTTGTTGAACGTCTCCGCGATGAAATGAAATTCGGCGGACCTGAAGAGCTTTATACCCAGATCCAGAAGGATATCGCACGGGGAAAAGAAATACTTGCTAATGAATCCTGCTCGCGGGACTTTCAATTTCTATAACCGGTTTTGGGGTTCTTATATGAAAATATTATGCTGAATAAGGTTACAAAAAATATAATGAAGGTGCGATATTATCATAAATGGGATGTAAGCTACACAGATGCAATTACAATCCAGAAAGATCTTGCAGCCCGGCTGATTTTTACGGATTCCGCGTGTACTGCTTTTCCGAAGTATATCGCCGGCGCCGATATTTCTTATTCCAAAGGAGATAATCTTTTTTTTGCCGCCGTTGTCGTTCTCGATTATCAATCAATGGATGTAATTGAAGAATCCACATCGAGCGGCCATATTGATTTTCCATATATCCCGGGCTTACTTTCATTCAGAGAAGGCCCTCTTCTTTTAAGAGCTTTTGAGAAGCTCCGTCTCGAACCTGACATAATCATATTCGATGGTCAAGGTATCGCTCATCCCAGAGGAATAGGTCTTGCTTCCCATCTTGGTCTATTCCTTGATACGCCGTCCATCGGCTGTGCAAAAACCAAACTGACCGGTGCCTGCGAAACCCCGGAAGACGAGTTCGGTGCATCATCTCCGATTATCCGGGCAGGAAACATAATAGGCGCTGCACTAAGAACAAAAAAAAACGTCAAACCTGTTTACATTTCCCAGGGGTACAAGATAGGGCTCAATGCCTCTCTTGATATTGTTCTGTCCTGCATGCGGGGATACAAACTTCCCGAACCGACGAGGAAAGCGCATCTTGCCGTGAACAGGATGAGGCTGGCAAATTTTGTAAAATCGGCATAAGTTTCACATAAAATTATGAGAAATAGATATTAACTTGACAAAGATTATTCATCTCATATATGTTCACTAACCAGGAAATGGACCAGGCAAATCTGGCTTGTAGTATCTTGCGGCTTGGAAAGTGGGGAAATACCTGAAGCGGGGCTACGGGGAAGGTGTGTATAATAGCCAGGAAAATTGTGGTTTGAAGCTGCAATTACAATAAAAATGGAGGTTTCACTATGATTAAAACAAGACTTTGCGATCTTATCGGGATCAGATATCCCATCATGCAGGCCGGTATGGGCCCTTTCAGCAACAACAATCTGTGCGTTGCCGCAGCAAATGCGGGGGTACTTGGATTGCTGTCAACAAGCGGTCTGTTTAACAAGGACGATCAGCCCTGGGTCTATAACGCTTTTGTGGACAGCGGTGAGGCAGACCGTGACGATGATATGGGAACGGCTATAGGGAAGGTTTTTAAGCGGACCTATCGTCTGGTAAAGGATAAGGGGGGCATTTTTGGTCCGAACATTATGGTTTCGGCTGAACTCAAAGAATACGCCAAAATAATGGTCGAAACAGCTATCAAAGTCCGTAAAGAAAATCCCGACATGGAAAAGAATCTCAAGGTTATATATACTTCAGCCGGTGATCCCATGGGTTGGGGAGATTTGATCAAAGGGGCCGGTTTTACCTGGGTTCACATTGTTCCTTCCGTCAGAGCAGCTCAGCGTGCAAAAAAGGCAGGCGTAGACGTAATCGTAGCCTCGGGTCATGAAGGCGGCTTCCATACGCACTGGGAACCGCTTCACTCGATGGTACTTTTCCCTGCTGTGGTTGAAGCTGTATCGGATGAAAAAACTCTCGTAGTAGGTGGCGGAGGAGTCGGTGATGGAAAGAGCATGGCGGCCTCTCTGGCTCTGGGCTGCGATGGAGTGCTGATGGGAACGAGATTTCTTGCTACGCAGGAAAGTGACTTCCACCAGATGTGGAAGCAGGCCGTTGTAGATGCTGCGGATCGCGGCACCCTCGTTGCCCGTGGATTTGTGGGTCCTGCCCGGTGGTTGAGAACCCCTCGAAGCGAGGAACACGCAAGAAACACACTGCAAAAATCTCCTGGAGTATTTTTAGGTACACCTGATGATTATTCCACTATGGATATGTCCTTGATCGATTATGAAATAGAGTCAATTAAAGCGACTTACGAAGGCAATAAAGAAAAAGCGTTAATGGCAGGCGGTGAAATTGCTCAGCGAATCAGCGACATGCCTAAAGTTGATGATCTGGTCCAAAGCATAGTAAAGGAAGCCGAAAAAATTATTGCCACCCTTCCCAAGAAATTTCTTGCGTAAGAATTAACCTTTTATACAGATCGTTTCGGAAACCGGAGGTTTTGTGCCTCCGGTTTTTTTATGAACACACTTTTCAGATTTTAATTGCAAAATTCTATGGATTTTTCATTTTACATAAAAGCTTTTCATTGATGATTAGTACTCGGCAGATTTTTCACAAAGGTATTTGCTCTTGAGCGATTGTTTAAAATATATCAGGAATTATTCTGTTATTGTGCCCGGCTTATCACTCAACTGCATCATCCACCAATACCCCTGTTCCTTGTAACAGAGCCAAGCCATTGTATGTATCCACCAAATCCATCTTTTATTGGAATCATGATGATTTCAGGAATTTCATAGCTATGGTGCAGCAGCAGAAATTTTTCTAACTCCCTGTACAACTCCACCTTTGTTTTAATCCAGAGAACCATTTCTTTATCATTATTAATTTTTCGTTCCCACCAATAATAACTTGTCACCCCTGTCACCTGAACACAGCCTGCCAGCCTCTCTTTTAAAAGCAGTCGTGCAAGCTGCTCAGCCTTTTCTTTGCTTTCACAAGTGGTAATTACAAGACATATGCTTTTGGTTTCTTCCATTCTCAACCCTCCTCGATCTCTTTTCAAATTCAGTTATTATAAAAAAATTTATTTAGTAAAAAAAATGGTAATTTATTCAGTTTGTGTTAACATTGCGCATGGTTTGTTTAATAAGAAAGGAGGAATAAAATGGACAAGGATTTTAAGGAAATTGCCAAAAAGCGTTTTGAAGAATTGTTGAAGCAGAGAGAAGAAATTGATAAAGAAATTTTACCTTTAAAAAAATATCTCGTAAATGTGGGTGTATTGAAAAAAGAGAAGAGAGGTAGAAAAGCTAAAAAACCGGAATAGAAAACCCTCTTTCTGCATGTGATTTCAGGTCGCCTTTATTTCAAATTCTTTATGCGGAAGGCGGGACTCGAGACCTTCTGAATTTTCCCGGCTTCCGCTTCAGGATTTATTTTCATTATCAATAAGCATTTGTGAACACTGATACCGGCCGATACAGATGCGTAAACAGGATTCAGTTTCCCTGTCTGAAACGGTTCATTATATCATCGCGAGTAAAAACGGATTTTACGTTGGAAACAGATTCCAGGATGTGTTCCCTGCCACCTTCCTGCCTATCTATCAGCGCGATGACTCCGTCAACAACTAATCCCGCTTCCCTGGCTTTTTTTATTGCAAGAATTGTCGAACCGCCTGTCGTAATAACGTCATCAAGCACGCACACATGATCACCCGATTGAACATTGCCCTCTATTGCGCTTCTCGTACCATGTTCCTTTATATCCTTGCGCACTATAAATGTGTTGAGAGGCCTCCCTTTTTGATACGATATAAGGGAAACTGCATTTGCGATGGGATCGGCACCCAGAGTAAGCCCTCCGACTGCTGATACTTCCGAATTCTTCAGCATATCGAATATAGTATTGCCAATCAGATACATTCCTTCCGGATTCAGCGTTGTCGCCTTGCAATTAAAATAATAATTGCTGGTTTTTCCTGAAGCCAGTGTAAAAGGTGGATTGTCGCTATATCGAAAGGATTTTTCAAAAATCATTTCCGCGAGTCTTTTTTTCATTGCAGCATATTCTGTCATTTACTTTCTCCATCATTTAGCAGAATTCTGATTGCAAACCGCCATTCTTCATTAATCTTGGGGCATATTGGAATCAGTCTATTTCAGTTTCAGTTTCTTGACCACAATCTGCTTTATTCTTACTAATGTTGATCTGCTTAAAAATAAAATCGGGATCAAGATAGTGTGTTTCCCTGTACTCACTTTCTGCCATATCTATCCATCCTTTTTTCGTGTAATAAAGGCCTAATCTGAAGTGGTATTCCGGATTGCAGGTATCTATTTCCAGAGCTTTTCTTGTGTGTTTGATCGCTTGCTCCAAATCGCCGGCTCCATAGTAAGCCTTGCCAAGAGAATATCTCGTAGCACCATTACAAGGATCAATTTTTAAGGCTGTTATTAGAAAGTCCAGGGCTTTATCGAATTGCTTCAATTCCATATAGGCGACGCCCAGATTAAACACGACCTTTTCATCAAAAGGTCTCTGCTTCCTGGCTTTCTCTAAATAAATAACTGCCTTTTTGCGGTCCTTCAAGCGAATACAGACAGCCGCTGCGCGGCAAAGCACAGTGAAATCATTAGAGCAAAGCTCAAGTGATCTCTCATATTCCCTAAGGGCGTTTTTTACATCTTTTTTAATTTCGTAAATTTTTCCTGAAGAAAAATATCTTCTGCATTTTTTGGTGCATCGCTGCGAATGAAGATTATAATAATAAATTGCTTTTTCAGTGAATTTATTTTTATCGTAAATTTCTGCAATCTTTTCATACGCTGTTGAATAGCCGGAATCGAGTTCGATGGTTTTTGAATATGATTCAATAGCTGCTTCATCCATTTCCTTGAGTCTGTAAGCCTCGCCCAAATGGTAATGGTATTTTGGAGATTCAGGATTGCTCTTAATTGCTTTGCCGTAATGCTCGATCGCCTTATCTATTTTTTGCCTGCTCAAATAAAGATTTCCCTTCTGGTAATGAAAACGGGATATTTTGGTCTCTTTAGCCTGGGCATCCTGTATACCACTGAAGATTATTGCCAGCATCATTGTAATGAGAGCAAATCCTTGGCACACAATCTTCAGTTTGTTTTTCCGTTCCGGAATCATTCCTGAGCGGCCATTTGATTCTTCTTTTAAAATCCTTATTGTTTCCATTTTGTTATCCAGCCTCACCAATATGCCGGAGGCAATCTTATTTCAATACAAACCGGACCGGTACTTCGATCCGCGCAGAAACAGGCTTTCCTTCTCTTAAGGCCGGATAGAAGGTCCACGTTCTCACACCTTCTAATGCGGCGCGGTCAAGAATAGTTTTTCCCGATGATTCTTTTATCGTTACATTTTCTACTGTCCCGTCAGACCGGACTTCTACGAAAAGCACGACCACGCCTTCGTATCCTCTTCTTCTGGCAATCTGAGGATAGGCAGGCGGCGGATTATCTCTATATCCGGGTTCAACTTGCCGTGGCACTGATTCTTTTTTATTATCTGTGTAGCTTTCGGATAAAGACGGTATCTTGACATTTTTTTTCACGATATTCGATTCGGCATCTCCTGAGATAGATTGCATTTTTATATCAGTATTCGTACTCATTTCAATTCTTTTCTCAGATATTGCATTATTTTTCAGTTTTTCATTTCTCAAAACAGCAGAAGCGGGTTTAATACTTTTTTTCACAGGTGTTTTACGGATTAAAGGCGTGTCAGTCTGCGTTTCAAAATCTTTTTTTCTTTCCGATGATTCCTTTTCGATAGTTCTGGGCTGCTTTAAATCCTCGGCAGGCGGCACTTTTTCCACAGATTCGTTTTTAGTTGTCACGAATCTCACCGCCAGAGGACGGTTGATCTGAAAAGTCCGCAGTTGAATCGATCTCTCCGGAACGGGGACCAAGGCTATCATCCCGTGGATCAAAAGAGCTGCAAGTACAGGTACAAACAGGTCTGGGTGTTTTATTCCCATTTCATCTCCAGAGATACTTCTTTTATTCCTGCTTTCCCTGTGGCCTCCAGCACAGCAGCCACCCTTTCATAAGAAGCCTTTTTGGCTCCCGAAATCATAACCGCATGATCAGGCGCTTTTATATGATATTCTTTCAGCAAACCGGCCAGTTTCCCCGTATCGACCTTTTCCCTCTCTATGAATATGTTCCCGTTTTCGCGCACCGTAATAGTGATCGTATTTTTTTTTTCGATCTGGGCCGTTGATGCCGAAGGAAGCACTACAGGTAGTACCCTGTGGACTTTCATTGACATTGAAAAAAGAATGAACGTAATAAGCAAGAGGAAAATTACATCAATGAGGGGAATCATTTCAATCCGCGCTTTCCTTGCGTGTTTTTTTTCAATTTTCATCGAAGCGACTCCGAACTGTTTTTATTTTTCTCTACGAGTATCTCAAGTGTAGTCGCATATTTTTCAATATCGCCTGCTGCCTTTTCCATCCGGCTGGTAAAATAATTGTACGGAATGAGACTGAATATGGCGACTGCAAGTCCGAAAGCTGTCGTAATCAATGCCTGGGCAATTCCGGCAGTGACCGTCTTCGGATCTTCAACCCCCACAGCTCCAAGCATATTAAACGAAAATATAATACCCGTGACGGTACCGAGTATTCCCAAAAGAGGGGCCAGCGTGATCATTGTATCAAGAACAGGAAGATATCTTCCCATACGGCCGATTTCTTCATCAGCCGCCATGTGCAAGGCATCCCGAAGAGAAAACTCCCGGTGAACCATACCACAGACAAGCACCCGTATAACGAAATCGCACATATCACCCGCTGCTATCCGCGCACCTTCCAGATCATTTCTTTCAATGCAATTCATCAGTGAGTCACGGCGATTTCTGTCTTGTCTTTTTCTTTCCTTTATCCAAAAAATGCTTCTTTCTATTACAATCGCAACAGAAAGAACTGAACAAAATAGAAGCGGATACATTACAGGTCCGCCTTGATAAAAATATTCAAGCATTATGCACTATTCCTTTCAAATTTTCATTTTAACGTCTGCCTGGTAACACCACTTATTTTCGGTCATTACTGCCATCTGAAATTTCAGGATGAAGAAGTGCAGCAATTCTTTCCAGACCCTCGATAAGGCGCGGCGAGAATCGATCTGTCAAATCACTGTCGATAATAAAAATTTTATCATTTCTTACTGCGGGGATTTCCTTCCACCTCTTCCATTCTCTTTTTACGGCTTCAAAATTGCTTTCTCTTTTCATTGACGAAATAAGTATAATATCCGGTGCAGAAGCAATTATCTGTTCGATATTCACTTTTGGATAAAGAATTTCAGTTTCTCCCATCACGTTCAAACCTCCTGCGATTTCTATTAACGAGTGGTGGACTGTTTTATTCCCTACTGTTATTATCGGGTGAATGCCTATTTGGAAAAAAATGCGCGGTCTCTTCACTGTTTCCATTATACGGCACACATAATCCACCCTCCTGCGGAGGTCCTTTACAATACTGTCCGCCTGACTACAACGGCCGGTAATCTTCCCTATTTCTAAAATCGTGCTGAAAATATCTTCAAACGCGGCCGGATTTATTATATGCGTCCGGATTCCAATCCGGGCAAGCTGATTGATAGTATCCCGTTTATTGCCGTTTGCGGTTCCTATCACAAGATCCGGATTCAATATAACTATCTTCTCGACAGAAAGATTGATATAAGTTCCCACTTTTGGTTTTCTTTGTGCCGCTTCAGGATAGCTGCTGAATTCCGTAACACCTGCTATTTCCTTGTCCAGCCCCAGGGCAAAAAGAATTTCAGTTATGTCCGGTGCAAGTGAGACAATTCTTTTTGGCACACAAGAATCCTTTTCTTCGGAAGCACCGGCAACTGCGTGCGAATTCAGCAGAAAGCCGAAAAAGGTATATGGAAGGAGTAACAATAATATTTTCTTGAATTTGTTTTTTCTCATTTATGCAGATCTTTTATTCCTTACTATTCTTTTTTCTTTGCTCTGCGTTTCAGGCAACCTATCCACCACAGGCATTCTTTTTAAAAAAGGGCTGCCACAGCCAACAAGACTGCAATTTCATTCAGTTCGATTGCAGCGCCAAGGCTGTCGCCGGTAATACCTCCGATCCTCCTGAAAAAAAATAATCCTATTATTGCTGTAAATACAGTCACAAAGATCATAATTAGAATTCCTTTCATAAAAAAGAATCCAGCCGCTATCAAAATCGCCGTCACAGATGAGACAAAGGATTGGGTAAATCCTGCCCGGGAGACGAATATCTTCCCCGTTCCTTGTCCCGTTCTGGCATAGGGAAGGCAGGCAGCCAGCGGGACAACCGACCATCGAGACAATGCCGGCATGACTATGAGTGCGCTGGTCTTTGTAAACTCGGGAATCTCTCCAAGAGAAAATATTTTAAGGAATATTACACTTACAATACCCACAACTGCAAATGATCCGATTTTGGTGTCTTTCATTATGGCAAGCACTTTTTCTTTATTCTTTCCACCCGCCAAGCCGTCGGCCGTATCGGCCAATCCATCAAGATGAAGCGCTCCAGTCACAACCACAAGCGCAATAATTATAATTATGTCTGTTAATGAAGATGAGAAAAAAAGTCCAAAAAAAAGCCGGATACCTGCAAGATAAATTCCGATGATAAAGCCTGCCAGAGGGTAAAATGCCATGGAACGCACAAGATCTTGCTCGGATATTTTGATGGTCCTGAAGCAAGGGACAATTGTAAGGAAACGAATCGCTGCTATGAAGGCTTTCATTTTCTGATCTTTTCTTCAACTCCGGCTGATTTGAAAGTAGCCATATTCTTCATCACCAAAAGGGCGGATTCGATCACCATCATGGCCATTGCGGCGCCGGTCCCTTCGCCGAGGCGCATATCCAGATCCATAATAGGCGCCTGCCGGAGATAATCGAGCATGCCTTTATGTCCCGCTTCCGCCGACAGATGTGAAAAAAAGAGGTAGTCACCGGCAGTCTCCTTCAGGGCCAGGGCAATCAACGCGCCGGCCGTGGAGATGAATCCGTCAACTACGACGGGAATCCTGCGGGCGGCACCGCCGATAATCAGGCCGGCAATGCCCCCGATTTCATATCCCCCCACCTTTGCAAGCACATCCAGCGGATCGGAGCGATCCGGCCTGTTTACGGCGATGGCCTTTTTTACGGCCTCGATCTTTCTCTTCAGCATATTCTCGTCTATACCGGTACCGCGCCCGGTGACTTCCTCCGGAGGAAGCCCAGCCATCACCGCAAAAACGGCACTTGACGCGGTAGTATTTCCGATTCCCATTTCCCCGGTTCCGATCATATCATATCCGGCCCGGGCGAAATCCCCCGCCAGCCCGATACCTGTCATGAGGGCGCACAGTGCCTCCCCGCGGGACATTGCGGGACCGGCAGTGAAGTTTTTCGTTCCGTGACCTATCTTTTTGGCAATCAGTCTTTCACAGGGCGAAAAATCGTACCTGACGCCGATATCGACGACAGTCACGTCGGCGCCGGCCTGCCGCGCTAGGACGTTTACGGCCGCCCCGCCGGCACACATATTTTTTACCATCTGCACCGTCACCGCCTGAGGATAGGCGCTCACCGCCTCTTCCGTCACTCCATGATCGCCAGCGAATGCCACGATCATCTTCCTTGCCGTGGAAGGGGCAAGGTTCTTTTTTATCGCCCCGTAGCGGCGGGCGATCTCCTCCAGTTTTCCCAGGCTCCCGACAGGCTTGGTCAGCGAATCCAACCGGACCTGCGCCCGGACAAGCCATTCTTCATCCAGCGGTTCGATTGCATTCAGGATTTCTTCCAGTCCTTTCATTGCAACATTCCTATTTAACTCGGGTCGCTATTCCCGCAACCATGAAATACACCCTGTCCGCTTTCCGGGCCATTCGCTGATTGAGAAACCCGAGCCTGTCCCTATACTCCCGGGCAAGGGGATTATCCGGCACAACTCCCAGCCCCACTTCGTTTCCTATCACTATGAAGGTCCCCGCGAATCCGTCGAGGCTTGCAAAGAATTCATCGATAACTTCTTCCGCTTTTTCATCCTCCTGCGGATATTCGCCCATGAGGTTCGATAACCAGAGCGTCATGCAATCGAGAAGCACCGTTTCATAGGCCCGCGCGGCCGATCCTGCTGTCCTGCCGATGTGGACCGGTTCTTCCACCGTATCCCACCGATCGCCGCGCCGTGCCCGGTGCGCCGCAATCCGCCGGCGCATCTCTTCATCAAAGGGTTGGGCCGTGGCAATGAACAGGCGCCTGCCGTCCCGCTTTTCCGCCAGATCCTGGGCGAAATCGCTCTTGCCGCTTCGAGCGCCGCCAGTGATAAAAATAATCATATTGCCCTCTCGCTTTTGTAATTCTACCTCACCGACCGGCGACGGAAGGGCATTGCCCCCCTGTTAACCGCCAGTCCTCTACACTGCCGCATACCTTGCAATGAAAGGCAGAGGCATCCATACCGGCGCCGCAGCCGCCGCAGCGCTTCTGCCCCTCTTCGGGAGCGGGAATTTCGCCCACCCTTTCCCGATATATTCGATAATAGTAATAATGTTCCTTACTTCGAAACCGCACCGGAAAAAGGCGCGTTGCCCTTTCATATTCGCTGTCGGAGACCATCGATTCGATAATGCCGCGCAGGCGCGTCATCCCTGAACCGCATTCGCAGGGCCGCTTGCTTTGCCAAAGAATCTCCCCCGGAAGCATCTCCTCAAAGGCCTTTCGAAGAATCCACTTGCCCCAGGTAATCCCCCCTTCTTCGACTATCTTGTAAGAAAGGGCGATTTCCTTGGCAAAGGTGAAAAAATCTTTGTCCAAAAAGGGCTGGCGGATCGAGATTCCGAGTGACCTGCCTATTTCATTTGCACCGAACCGCATGGATGCGTGCATCCTATTCAAATATTCGCCCAGATCGCCCATTTGCCGCATGAAGGAATAACCGGCAAAAACTTCGTCGCTTCCGTCCCCGGTCATCACGCTGCCGATGCCTTTATCCTTTGCATAGGAAAGGCCGCAAAAGACGGCAACATCATTGGGAATGGCCGGATCGAAGCTTTTCAGCACGCCGATAACGGCGGGAACGGTTTTCAGGGCCTCGTCGACACGCACCTGCACAAAATGGTGAGCAAGGCCGAGATGCCGGGCCACTCTTTCGGCGTATCGGCGATCTTCGCTGTACGGCATAAGCTCCACAGAGATTGCCATGGGCGTCTTTGCACACAACGCCGCGAGCGTCGAGTCGAGACCTCCCGAAAGGAGGATGGCTTGAGCGGGATTTCTCTCGACGGCCTCCCTGAACCGGTCCTTCACCTCATGAACAATGTCATCCACGCGATTCTCCACGATTCCGGCTTTCTTCGCTACTGCTCGATTCCTCTGCGGGCGGCAACGCCGTTCGTAAAATAGTGTTTGATCTCTCTCATTTCCGTTACCAGGTCCGCTCTTTCAACGATTTCCGGATCGGCATCCCGGCCGGTAAGGACCAGTTCGATGCCAACGGGTTTTGCATCGATGAAATCGAGCATCTCCTTTACCGTAAGAAGGCCGAGCCGGACGGCTACATTGACCTCGTCGAGAATGACGATATCAAATCGGCCGCTTCGCATCATTTCTCTCGCCTCCGTGAGTCCTGCCCGTGCCAGCCTGATGTCTTCCTCATGCGGCGTCCCCCGTATGTAGCCGCCCCGGCCGTATTGCCTGAGGGTCACGTGCCCGGCCAGCGCCTTAAGCGCTTTTATCTCGCTGTAAAGCGAACCTTTTATAAACTGCGCGAAGTAGACTTGCAAATCCGCCCCTGCCGCCCGAAGGGCAAGGCCCAGAGCCGCCGTCGTTTTCCCTTTTCCGCCGCCTGTATACACCTGGATATAACCCTTTGTCATTTGTACCTCCTGAATCTGAATCGCCTTTGAACACCCCGAACGATAACAAATAAAACCGACCCTCTTTTCCTCTGCCTCTTCGCTATTTTCAGTAACGCCATTCTCAAGAAAAAGAAAGGCTCTTGAATTTCCGTGGCTTCATATTCAAATCCTGATCTAAAATGACACCCGCAATCCGCCGTAGACCGATAATCCGGGAACGGCGTAGCCATAAGCCTCATAGTAATCTTCATCGAAAAGATTTTCAACACGGGCGAACAGGCGAAGATTATCGGAAATTTCATATAACCCGGAAAGGTTCACCACCAGGTATTCTTCGAGAACTACATCATCAGTGGTAAACGTCATGGCATTCCAGTAGCTGTCATCCCGTTCTCCCGTATAAAGTATATCGAGATTGGCCGTACCTCTTTCGAAAAAGCGATAGCGCGCATTGAAGTACGCCTTATGCAGGGGACGGCGCAGTAATTGTTTTCTATTGCTGTCGCGTGTATTTGTATATGTATAGGTAAATCTGAAGGAAAGGTCCTCGCGTGCAATGATATCGATAAAAGATTCGATTCCGTCGCTTTGCGCGGTTTCCGCATTTTCATATCCATTTTTCCAGACGATCAGATTTTCGAAATCGTTTTGAAAATAGGTGATCCCCACTGTTAACGCTTCTCCCAGAAAAGTTCGTTCGATCCCCAAATCCCATCCTCTGCTTTCTTCGGGAGCGAGATCGGGATTTCCGCCGGGACCACCCCAGGGATTGATATAAAAGAGTTCGTTCAAGCTGGGCGCTCTGAAACCGGTCCCGAGAGAACCTTTCAGTTTTACATCCCATTCTTTGATCAGAAAGGCCTGGGTAAGCCGGTAGGTCGTCTTGCCGCCGAAATTCTCGTGATCGTCGTAGCGAAGCCCGACAGTCGTAAAGGAAATCCCCCCCAGTTTCAGCTGATCCTGCAGAAAAACGCTTCTCGTATCGGCGGCCGCATTGAGGGCGCCCAGGTCGGTCAGCTCTTCCCGCTCGTATTCGAATCCCAGGGTGGCCGTATTGTTTTTCTGAAGGTAGAGGTTGTGAAGCCAGGATAATTCCTCTTTCCTTCCGTCGAAGCGGTAGTCCCCCGCCCAGGGATCGTCTTTGTAGTCCCTCGCATGATCGACCAGGCCGTAGGCCAGCGTCTGCTCCCAGAGACCGTCAAAGGCGAGAATCCGGGCCTGGGCCCTGCCGAGAAGCTTGCGCTCGTCTACGGAATAGTCGAAGGCATCCTGAAAGGGCCCGCCCCCCTGATCCAGATGGGTACGGCCCTCCTGCAGGCGGCCGGTGAAATCGAAATCGACGCGCTCGGAGACTACCACACCGACACGGGCGCCGGCGCTGGTATTTTCCCATTTGTCCTTCTCGATGTTTCCCGGAAGGCCGGCATCGGCCGCAGAAAACCCTTTGGCGCTTATGTGGGAAGCCTCGAAAGAAACATTCAGCCGTTCTCCCCTCATGCTCGCCCCTGCCGATTCCCTCCAGGTTCCGTGAGAACCGCCTTCGCCCTCTGCAAAAAACCGGGGGGCGCCGGTCCCTTTTCTGGTAATGATGCTGATGACCCCGCCCATGGCATCAGCGCCGTAGAGCGGGCTCTGGGGACCACGGAGTATTTCGATCCGCTCGATATTGTCAACCGTCAAATTGGCAAAATTGAACCCTCTGTTTATGCCAGAGGGATCGTTCACCTCGATTCCGTCGATACGCACGAGGGTTTGATAGGATTCGGCTCCTCTTAAAAAAGCCGAGCTTTGCTGACCCGGCCCTCCGGCGACGGCCACATCAAGGCCTGCCGTTCCTCTCAAAACCTCATCTACGGTCCTGTATCCTTTGGCGGCGATATCATCAGCCGTTATAACGGTCAATGAGCTTCCCACTTCTTCGGCGGGGGTTTCGATTCGCGTGGCTGTTACCACCACTTCTTTCATCAGTTTCGCCTCCATCCCGTATACGGGTATTGAAAAGGCAAGCACCATGATTGTGGGGAATAAAACAAAATTTTGTAACCGGTTCATCTTTTTTTCTCTTCCTCCTTATGTATAAACCTTTGAGATATCATCTGAACTTCTTTTTTGCAGCGCGGCATCTTTAAGAAGGAGGAACTGCACGATCTTTTCTTTTCATGACAACCTCCTTTCCCCTCGGTCGGAAATGTCGTTTTCCGTCTTCCGGACAAGTATCCTGGCTTGCGGCTTACCTGCGACCTACTTCCCACGCCTTCCCAATCTCGTGCATGCCGGGAAAGTGGTCTCCTGCAGGGTTCGTTCCGCCAACAGTTGCGGGGCAGCGCCGGGTTTCGACCGGCTTCCTTAATCCGAAAGACGCCTTGACAGCAAAGTCATCCTCGGAAGGCCCTCGATCGGATGAGAATCGATCAGGACCTCCGTACCATAGACCTCCTCTATATTTTTTTTTGTAATTACCTGATGCGGCGTTCCGATACCATACATCATCCCGTCCTTCAGGAGCATCACCCGGTCGCAATAGAGCGATGCCATATTGATATCATGGGTAACGACCATCACCGTGACACCCTCCTCTCTGTTCAACATCCGCAGCAGCTCGAAAAAGGATATCTGGTGATTTATATCGAGAAAGGCCGCCGATTCGTCGAGAAGCATGATCCGGGGCTCCTGTGCGAGGGCACGGGCAATAAAGACCCGCTGCCTCTCTCCGCCGCTTAGTTCATTAATGCTCCTGCCGGCGAATTGCTCTATTTTTGTTTGTTTCATGGCTTTTCGAGTGATGTCTGCATCTTTTTTGCTCTCGAACCGAAATCGTGAAATATGGGGCGACCGACCCATCATGACCACTTCCTCGACGGTAAAAGAAAAAACCATAGCCGCATCTTGAGGAACAAAGGCAATTTTTCTGGCTATTTCGGTTCTTGTCATTTTGTTCAAATCATTTTGGTTCAGCAATACACTGCCTCGTTGCGGTTTACAGATGCCATCGATAATTTTTAGAAGAGTTGTTTTACCTGATCCGTTCGGACCGATAATTCCCAGTATTTCGTTATCTTTGCTTACAAAAGAAAACTTTTTCAGCACAGGCGTTTCAGCGTATTTAAAATGTACATCTCTCGCTTCAATCACCGGCATACGTCAAAGCGACCTCCGTTTTAAAAGGAAAATAAAATATGGTGCACCGCAAAGAGCCGTAATCACCCCAACCGGCAGCTCGACAGATGGAAGCACTGTCCTTGCAACAGTATCAGCCGCTACAAGAAAGGATGCTCCGCAAAAAAAGGCGGCAGGTATCAAAAGTCGGTGATCGGGTCCAAAGAGCATTCTCATGACATGCGGTATTATGAGCCCTACAAATCCAATAATTCCGCTGAATGCGACAGCAAAACCGGTTATTGCCGAGGCGGCAATGATGAGAATTGTTTTCGTCCGTTCCACATCGATACCAAGTTGAAGCGCCGTTTCCTCTCCGGAAACTATCAGATTAAGTGATCTTGCATATGTATATACAAGACCCGTTCCGAAAAAAGAAAAACTCGAAATAAGGGCGATTTTCATCTTGTTCGCTGCTCCAAGATCCCCCATAAGCCAGAATGCGATACTGTGCAGATCGGAACTCTTACTGAGGGAAAGCAAAAACATTATCACCGCTGAGAAAAAAGCATTCACGATGACCCCTGCCAAAAGAAGTGTGGTTGAATCTGTCCGGCCCTTCGATTTTCCGATGGCGAAAACCAGAAATACAGTCAGAGCCGCCCCAGAAATTGCAAGTAGGGGTGTTGCAAGACTTATTACACTCAGCCCTAGAATAATGCTTAGAATCGCGCCGACCGCCGCCCCGCCGGAGACTCCCAGAATATACGGTTCGGCAAGAGGGTTTCTGAGCAGAGCCTGAAAAACGACACCTGCAGTTGAAAGCGATGCTCCCACCAGTCCCGCAAATATGATTCTCGATAACCGTATAGAAAAAAGAATGGTTCTTTCTTCAGGGGCCAATTTTTCATACCCCTCATACCACCCGAAAAGCAGAGCCTTCGCTGTTTTGACCGGCTCCAGGGAAGCAGGACCCAGTAAGAGGGAGAAAAATGCGATACCCGCAAAAATGAGTGTGAAAAAAAATGATACCCTGATAACTGTGTTCAGGGTAATAGGCGTTCTTTCCATTATCTTTCCGCCTTACTAAAACAATGATTACAAAGATTTACAGACGTACGGATGCAACCTGTTTTACTGAACCTAAAAAATCTTTGCCGGAATTGTCTATGACTGAATAGTAGATAGATTTATTCTCATGATACCCTCCCTCGGGGAATTCCTGCTGGATCGGTTTTCCGGCTCAGGGCTGCCTACTTACCCGTCTTCCCATTACTGCTGTAACAGTGACTTGGTGGGTTTTCGTTCCCTTTACGGCTGCGGGGCAGCGGGGGCCTTTCACCCCTCTTCCACATATCCATCGGTAATGATCAATTTTTTTGATCGATTTCACTTATGGTATGATCCTATAAAAAGCATGTTTCTTAAGTCAAGAACGTTTTTAGTTTCTCACCGCACAGAAAAGATTATTTAAGAAAAACCTGCCCAACTACATCAGGTGTTTTAAAAATGGAAGGGCAAAGAGCGATACATTACCCAGGCTGTGAATGGTGACAGGAATTATAAGATTTTTTTCCCGTTCATAGGCGGCAGCGAATACGATCCCTCCCACTATCTGGGTAAAGGGAAAAGACAAGGACAGGGGGTGGGCGGCCACAAAGAGTAAAGTGCTGAGGGCAAGGGCGACAGGAAAGCCCCAGCGCCTGAAAAAGCCGAAGAGAATTCCCCTGAAAAAAATTTCTTCCGCAACAGGCGCCGCAATTCCCCCTACCACCATAATCTGGATGATCCCCGCCCTGCTGCCCGGCATTTGAATCTTGAGGAAAGAGGTGGCATCAAACCCTGATGCATATATCAATCCGAAGAGCAGTCCTGCGGCAGCGGCAAAAGAAAGCGACCAGAGGAGCCCTTTTTTTACTCCCGCCCACACCTCGCCGAAAGCGAGTCCCGCCCCTTTCATCCCTTCCTTAGATCTCAAAAGTATCACACAAAGAAGTGCAATATCGGCAAGCCGGGCCACGCCCGTTATCAGTACCGGAGAAAAGTCCGCGTTTGAAGCAGCCGCAATAGCCAAGGTTTCCACGGCGACAACGGCTGCAATCGCGAGGATCAGTGTTCTGGCGGCAATTGCTGGACCCATCCTAATTCCCGCAGCGCCTTATAGGCGTAAAGCTGGCTATACCAGTGCATCACATGAGGGATACGTTTCTCTATCTCACCGGCGGTACCTGTTCCTGCCCGCCTTTTCAGAGCATCATAGGCGCTGTATTGGACAACAGGACTCGGATCATCGAGCAAAGACAAGAGAACACCATATGTTTCAGGCGACCGGCTCAATGCGAGTGTACGAACCAGCCAGTAGCGTTCGGCTGAATGCGGGCTCTTGGCCAGTAAGCGGTAACCTTCATATCTCTCGACAGGCTCCTCCTTCATTTCGATATGCCGCAATGCCCGGATCCGTTCTTCGACCGCAGACGATGCAAGAGATCCTATAGTATTTCCCGAAAGGCTTCTGTTGGTCGAAAGATTCAGCAGAAGAAGCCCGATTACGAGGCATATCACGGAAGCTGTAATTGTCGCGAAGTGGACTCCGGAATGCAACCTTAAAAAACCCCGCACACAAGCAAAGAGAAAAAAATACAGCATCAGGGGACTTGCAAGGCAGAGGGAAAAATATATGGCCGCTCTAAAGAATTTGTTGCGATCGAGCCGATCTGAAACTGTTTTTAAAATCTTTCCCGAATCAGCCATGAACGCATCGAGGGGAAATCGGAAAATCGTTTTCCCCTGATGATCGAACAGAAGGCAGTTCTCTCCTTCAGGGCTCACTGCGAGATCCACCGGCCGTACCGATTTACTGACCGGCAGGTAGTCGTGATAGATTAGCTTTTTTTCAAGAGATAATAAAATATTCCTGTTTTTAAAACCTTCTATCCGGCAGGTCTTCAGCTGACGCTGATCCAGAGGTTTGCAGACGTAGGCGGGATAAAGAGTATACCTGTAATACCCTTCGGCACATTCAATACCCCACGGACTGGATAAAAGAAGGTTGTCTCTTATTTCCGTAAATATTTTCCCCTCCATCCGGGGAAGCCACAATGCCGCCAGAATGAATACCGGCAGCAGGGGGACCATTTCCTTCCAGGGGAAGCCTTTCTCCTTCCTCTTATCCATTCCCGACAGGGCCAGGCAGAAAACAGCCGGTGGCGTTACTGCAAAATAAAGAGTCCCGAAAAACGAAACACCATCTTTATTAACAGCGGCAATGCCTGTGCACCAGAAAAGTATAGACAACCACAATATCACTTTTTTTCGGCGGAAGAGGCGGTCCCAGATCCAGGCGAAAGAAAGACCGGCAAAGGAGAGTCCAGCGCCAAGTGTCAGTGTAAAAAAAAGTCCCCCGAAAAAGGCCGGACCCAGTCTTTTCAGTTTTTCCATTACCAGCTCATTCGGAACCAGAAGGTATCCTTCCCCTCTCAGAAGATCGAGGGAGGCGTACAGCGCATTGTTTGATGCATAGACCTGAACAGTCGCTATGATCTGCACGATCAGAAGCCCGGTGATGAAAGCCGTCAGGCTGGCAAAAGGACCTTTCATTCTCACACTAAAATAATACCCCCCTTAAAATAATACGAGCCCCCGTTCTTTGAATGATGTATAGCCGGCGGGGCCCACAATGAGATGATCGAGCGGCTTCAGGTCCACGGCGCGGCAGGCATCGATGAGTTTACGGGTGAGCAGCAGGTCCTGTTCGCTGGGTTCGAGATTCCCCGAGGGATGATTGTGCACGAAAATGAGTGCCGCGGCTCCGGCATCAAAGGCCCCCTTGATCACCTCCCGTGGATACACTGCCGATTGATCTATAGTCCCCTTGCAGACATCTTCGATAGTAAGAACCATATGGGCGCTGTTAAGGTAGAGGACGCGAAAGACCTCTTCCTTTTTATCGGCCATGGAAAGGGAAAGATAATCGGCCACATCCTCCGGACCCCTGATAACTCTTCTGTCGAAGATATTTTCTTTCAACTGTCTGCGGGAAATTTCAATGGCAGCCAAAAGTTGAGCCGCTTTGGCTGCGCCGAGACCTCTGATCCTCCTCAGATCGTTTTGTTTGGCACCGAGAATCCCTCGAAGCCCGCCGAATTGATCGAGGAGTTCCCTCCCCAGCGATACCGCATCCTTTCCCTTGATGCCGGTTCGAAGAATGATGGCCAGAAGTCCGGCATCGGACACAAATTCCGGCCCTTTTTCAAGAAGGACTTCACGGGGCCGTTCCGATGCAGGCCAGTATTTAATTCCTCCCGCCTTTTTTTCCTTTTCATGGGTAACCATAGATACCACCTGTTTCTCACCGATCCCGGTCACCGGCATCGGGTATTCCCCCATTACAGGACGGGGGCGGACGAAGGAAATCCCAAAGAACGAGTGTCTGGATTCAGCTTCAGGAGGTGGCATATCAGTTTTCAGAATATTATAGCTGGCCGGCCCTCAATTCTTCAGCAGACCGCAGGCTCAGATATCCCGGAGCGATATCAAATACTGTCTTCGCCCCAATGTGACCTTCCCGGTTCAGACGGAATGCAGCCCGGGCATAGGCAATGAGAACGCTGGCCGTAAATCCTGGATTGCTGCCCAGCTTCAGAGCAAACTCGATTCCCTGCGTCACGCCGTCTGCCGTCTTTCCGGTGCGCATAACAAAACCGCCATGGGGCATTGCGGAATGATTAGTCTCCATTTCCTCTTTACTGATGAAAGTCACCCTCGTATCGTACTCATTAAAATAATATGGCATCGACGTAATGGTTTCTTCAATTTTGTTCAGATCGGCCCCTTTTCGAGCTACCACATAGCAGTCTCTCAGGTGCTTTTCCCGTGTCGACAGTACCGGCCCCTCTCCGGACCGTACCCTTTCCACGGCGCTTTCTATGGGAATGGTGTACTGGCGTCCGTCTTCAACCCCTTCTATCCTTCGAATGGCATCGGAATGTCCTTGGCTTACACCGGGGCCCCAGAAGGTATAGGCTTTCCCGTCAGGAAGGACGGCTTCTTCAATTACCCGCATTAACGAAAAAAGCCCCGGATCCCAGCCTGTCGAAATGACCGCCGTTTTCGCCGATTTCTTTGCCTCCGCATCGACAGCAGCGAAATATTCCGGAATCCGCGCATGTGTATCATAACTGTCGACCGTATTAAAAAGCCGAACGAATTGCGGACCCTGTTCTGGGAGATCCGTCGCCGATCCTCCACAGAGAATTGCCACGTCTATATCACCGACATGTTTTTCCACATCGGCTATTGAAAACAGTTGCCCCATTCCCTGCGAAACAATGGTCGAAGGGTCGCGTCGAGTAAATATTCCGGAAAGCTCCATATCGGGATTCTGCTCGATTGCCTTTTCAACTGCTTTCCCTATATTTCCATACCCGATGATCCCAATTCTGATTTGTTCGATCATTTCCGTCCTTCCTTGCAATAATTTTAGCATGCCAGTCTATCGGCGGCGATAAGAACCTGTCAAGAAGAAAAAATAAGAAATAATAAGAGAATAGTTAAATATGTACCGATTCTCAAAATGGTTCGGTCACATTTTACGGCACATACAATTAAAACGGCGGATGGATCGTCATGAAGGTAAAAACGCCCATATCATTGGCCTCCGGCTTTGTCGGCTCGCCGTTGATTACCCTGACCATACGCTCGATCATCTCTTCCCGCAGCTCTCCGAGGGATTTCCCTTCCACAAGAAGACCGGCATTGACATCGATATCGTCTTCCATGGCCCGGTAGACGCGGCTGTTGCTTGCCACCTTGATGACCGGCACTGTGGGAAAACCCGCCGGCGTGCCCCGGCCTGTCGAAAAGAACATCAGCTGGGCGCCGCTGGCCGCAAATCCGCTCATCGAGTCGGCATCGTACCCCGGTCCGTCCTGCAGGACCAGCCCACTACGGGCGGGAACCGCACCATAATCCACCACCTCGTGTATGACGGAAGTCCCCCCCTTGACAATGCACCCCATGGATTTTTCCGCAATGCTGCTCATGCCGCCGTCCATATTTCCCGGCGAAATCACCAGACTGGCAAGTTCTCCCATAATGTCGCGGGTCAGGACCTCTGCGCGATCCACCATTTTTTCGATTTCCTCTCCCGTCTTTCGGTCTTTCGCGCGCCTGGCAAGCACATGGGCCGTCCCGATCATTTCCGTGTTTTCACCGAACATAACCGTGGCGCCCCGGTCCACCAGCCAGTCCGAAACGGCACCCATGGCGACGTTTGCCGTAACACCCGACATGGCATCTGATCCGCCGCACTCGATGGCTATCAGCAGTTCCTCCCAGGCAATGGGTTGCCGTTTTTGAGCCCCCAACGCGGCGACATAGCTCTTTGCCGCCTCGATTCCTTTCGCGGCGGTTTTCAGCGATCCTCCGTCTTCCTGCACATTCAGGATGGTTATCGGTTTCCCTGTATCGGCAATCATCGGCGCCAGATTTTTCACATTCGACACCTCGCATCCGAGGCCGATCAGAACGACGGCACCGACATTGGGGTTCTTCATCATTCCCGTAAGGATGCGAAAGAGTATCTCGATGTCGCGGGGACCGCCGCGGCCGCACCCGTGCCCGTGGGTAACCGCCACCGCCTCGGGAACCGCTTTCCCGATACGGCTTGCCACACCGTTGACGCAGGAAACGGTCGGTAGAACCAGCACGTGATTCCGTATCCCGACCTTGCCGTCGTTTCTTCTGAATCCGGTTATTTCATTCATTTTTTCCACCGCCGGCTCTCGAGGTTGTGGGTATGCACCCATGACCCGCGCTTGATTTCTTTCGTACTTACCCCCACCGTTTCACCATATTTGATAATTTCCTCAGCCTCCCCTATGTCCTTCAGGGCCACCTTGTGGCTGGCCGGGATATCCTCAAGGAGAGGGAATCGCTCTTCTCCGGCGGCGACTACCCGTTCACCGGCCTTCAAATCGCGAAGCGCCACCCCCACGTTGTCTTTCGAATTGATGATCAGTACGGTATCTGTCAAGGCATTTGTCACTTATTCGGCGGTTTCATGTACTGCATGGTCCCGTCCTGGACGACGGCAACCCGGGCATATTCAGGATATGCTTCTTCCAGGAGGGCCATCACCTCGGACCAGGTCTTCACGACGACGGCGTCATCGATATGGCATATCAAATCGAGCATGGTTTTGTCGGGACAGGGTGTAAAAACGATGAGGCGCTTCATGAAGGCAGTGATCATTTTTTCACCTTTGTTCTTTATCACATGGTGGCGGCCGCCGTAATCGGTGCCCCAGGCACGCATTACGTAATGGGGGACCTGCCCTTCCGGCGCATCGGAGATGAGGACCGCCGTTCCCGTACCGTCCGATTTCAGGGCCATGAGCGACATGAGCAGTGCAATAGCCGACTCGTTCGCCTTGGCGTAGGAGTTGCACACGGCGATGTCGTAGCCGGAGGCATAGGGAATTCCGTAATGGTCCTTTCCCTCTTCGGCCCCGGCGGCATGGGTCGCCGTGAAAGGCCCGGCATAAAGGTTGGCGATCTCTCCCCGGCGATTGATCAGGCAATCCACCTTGAAGTTCAATGCGGCCAGCTCACCGGCGGCATCGCATTCCGCCCGCATGATATTGTTGTCGAAATTGCCGAGGCCGGTCCGGCTCTGATCGCGGTGGAGCTGGTTATGAAACTGATTGATCGATTCGATTCCCGCAATCCCGGGCAATATGATCTTTCCGCCCCCGCCGAAGCCCACGTGAACATGAGCGGTGATGCATCCGATACCGATTCTCAAATCGCAGCTCAGATATTCGCGATTCAGCCACAGTTCCACCCCTGTCGTGGTACGGCCTATCCTGACGGTGTTCTGAAAGGGATCGTGGTTATAGACGGCATAATTTTCAACGATGTAGTCGCCCAGTTTTTTCCGGGCATTGATCATATCGTAGGCGCCGTGAGTTCCCAGCGCCCATATGAATCGAATCTGGTCCTTTCGAAGCCCCGCCTCATGAAGTTCTTCGAGCACGAAAGGCGCCACATCCTTCACCGGAGTGGGACGGGTCATATCGTCGAAGACGATGACTGCCTGTTTCTTACCCCGGGCCATCTCCCGAAGGGCCGGTCCCTTGATGGGATACCGGACCTTTTCTCTAATTTCATCCGGCGCAAGGCCGGGCTTGTCCAATCCCGGCGAGGTCAGATTATCCACATCCCACCGGCCGGGAAATGTAAGCCTGCGCTCTTCGTTTTCATACCAGAGGCGGGATGGAACGGATAGGGTCTTCATATTCCTTTCCTTTCAAAAATCTGATTCGGCTGAATCCTTCGGCACGTTCGATTTGGCTATCCCAGGAGAATAACTATCAGGCGCCGCGGGCCGTGCATCCCTTTAAAGGGCGTCGCCTTTATATCTGCCGTCATACTCGGTCCCGTAATAAAAGTAAAGTGGGGCGGGATATTTTTATTATCGCCGTATACTTCCTTCATCACTTCTTCATAGGTGGGATAGAGACGTTCCACCGGTACGATGGCGATGTGCATGATCGGGGCGAGAGAGAGAAGGCGCGGCTGGTCTTTGTCATGGATGATACCGAGGGTTCCACTCTCGGCCACGGCAAAATCGGCGCCGGTGATGCCGGCATCAGTTTCAAATACGGCATCCTTGAAGGCACTTCTGTCGGAAAAATCCTGCGGCACATGAATCTCTATCCCCCGGGCCTTTCCCCAGGCGGGCAGATCGAACCGCGCTACCACATCATCCGTCGAAACGATCAGATGTTTCACTCTCTCCGCGGAGGCGATCTCGGCCAATCTGTCCGGCACGGTTCCGGCCTCCTCACGGAACACCTTTGCCTCCTGAAGGATCAATTCTTCCGTAAACCGTGCAATCATTTCTTCACGGTTATAGGCAAGCTCCCGGGCAGGGGGCAAATGAGGTCGCGGAGAAACCTGCGGCCTTTGCGCCTTCTTGAGTTTCCCGAGAATTTCTTCGCGTGCGTTTTCCGTCATTGTATCCTCCCGGCAGTATCGCAGCACACGGCCTTTTCTACTTTCAGCGACATCTGTTTTTCCGATTCAAATATTCCGAGAATATTGTTATTGTAAATTCGAATCTTTTTTCTTCAGATCCCTCCATCGCTCATGAAAGGTTTTCTTTGCCATAGCCGGGAAATCCCTTTCCTTGAACCATCCTTCGAAAAAGGACCCCATATTTTTCAGAACACCGTCGCGGGTATATCTGTTCATCATCGGGCGGACACATTTGATGCCGAGATTCCACAGGCGGCTGTCCCTGACCATCATCGTCCAGAAATCGAAGAAACGCTTTTCCTGCCACCGGCGTCTTTTCCCTTTTAATTTATCATCACCTTCGACGTCTTTCGACCGGTAGTAGAGAAAAAGGGCAGGATGGTCAATCCCACCTGGGCATATCTCCCTGCAGGTTCCACACAATGTGCAGGCACGGTAAAGATCCTGTGTTTTATCGAGGCCGATCAAAAGCGGACTGAGGACCTGCCCCATCGGACCCGAATAGGCCCAGCCGTAGGGATAACCGCCGACCTTGGTATAGACGGGGCAAACGTTTAGACAGGCCCCGCACCGTATACACCTCAACGCTTCCCGGACGATGAGATCCGAATACAAATCCGATCTCCCGTTATCCACGATAACGATGAAGAGTTCCTCGGGACCGTCGATTTCGTCCGCCTTTTTTGGCCCACTGTCCATGGACACATATGCGGATATCTTCTGCCCCGTGCAGCTCCGGCAAAGCAGCCGCAGAAGGTGCATGGCGTCATTCATCGCAGGCACGACCTTTTCGATGCTCATGATCGAAACCTGCGTCCGCGGCGACGATTTGTTGAATCGGATATTCCCCTCGTTCTCGACATTGATGATTGTGCCGGTCTCGGCAACGGCCATATTGACACCGGTTATTCCCATCTCGATATGATGAAACTTGTCCCTGAGAAAGAGCCGCGCCGCATAACCCAGTTCGACGGGATCGGTGGTTGCTTCTTTCATGCCGGCCTTTTTCATGAAGAGATCGCAAACTTCTTCAACAGAGACATTGATTGCCGGCCCTACAATATGAAAGGGAGGGCGTTCAAGCTGCTGGGCGATAAACTCGCCCAAATCCGTTTCGTAGGTGTCTATCCCCTCTTTAATAAGAAGGCCGTTCAATCCCGTCTCTTCGGTCACCATCGATTTCCCTTTGGTGACAAAGGGCGATATTCCTGTCCTTTGCAATCTTCAGGATCATGCGGTTTGCTTCTTCCGCATTTCTTGCCCAGAGCACGGTTGACCCGTGGGCTGCGGCGTTCTTCTCGAATTCTTCAAGAAGCTCCGGAAGTTTGGCCACGACTTGGGCCCGTATGGCCTGGCCATAGGCGAGGGCCGCCTCGGGATCGGGAAAGGTCGACATTACCTGTCCCCGCCTCATGGCGATGACAGGTGGAAGCAGCCCAAGGAAGGCACGGGCATATTCGTTTCGAATCTCCCGCCGTGCCACCTCGTTGAACTGATCGGTTTTAATCTTCATTTCACCCCTCCCAGCCTGTTTCCGCCAGAAGGCTTGCCATGTGCATCGCCTTTTTTCCGGGATGGTGGCGGCTGAGATATCCCCCGATATTGAGAAGGCATCCCGGTTCGCAGAGGACGATAAGATCGGCGCCGCTTGCCACGAAATTCTGTACTTTCTCCTTCACCAATTCCTCGGAAATATAGTGATATCGATCGGCAAATTCTCCTCCGAAACCGCAGCAGAAATCCGCCGCGAAAAGCGGGACCATTTCAGCCCCGGATATGGAGGCAAGCAATTTCTTTGGCTGAGTCGAAATTCCCAGCCCGCGAAGCACATGGCAGGATTCGTGATAGGTTACTTTTCCCTCGTAACGGGCACCTGCATCATCGATGCCGAGCACATCGACAATATATTGGGTGAATTCGTAGATTCTTTCCGAGAGATCCTCCGCCCTTCGCAACCAGTGAGGTTCATCGCAAAGAAGCTCGGGATAGTGCTTCTTTATCATATAGACGCAGGATCCCGATGGACTGACGATCACATCGTCATCACCGAAGATGCGGAGGAAATGTTTTGCCGCCTTTCGCGCCTGATCCCGGTAACCCGCATTCATGGCCGGCTGACCGCAGCAGGTCTGTTTTTCATGATAGACCGGGTTAACACCCAGACGCCTGAGCACCTTTACGGTCGCCTCGCCGATCTCCGGAAGGAAAAGATCGACGGTACAGGGAATGAAGAGAGAAACATTCTTATTCACGGTACATTGATTCTATCAAGTCGGCAAATTGCGCGTTTATCGATTTTCTTTTCACTTTCATGGTCGGAGTAACTTCTCCATCCTCTGTATAAAGTTTCTTGTCCAGAATTCTGAATTTCCGGATGTTTTCAACACGGGCGATTTGTCTGTTCACTTTATCGATTTCTCCCTGAATCAGATTCTTTACTTCTTCAGTCCTCGTCAGGCTTGCATACGTAGTGAACTGGACTTTGTTGTCTTGTGCGAATTTCACTACATTTTCTTCATCAATGACTATAATGGCCGACAGATATTTTCTTCTATCGCCTATGACCACGGAATCATTTATGTAAGGAGAAAATTTCAAAAGATTTTCTATGTACTGGGGAGCTATATTCTTGCCGCCGGCTGTGATAATGAGATCCTTTTTTCTATCTGTGATCTTCAAAAAACCGTCCTCATCTATTTCTCCTACATCTCCCGTATGCATCCACCCGTCAACAAGCGCTTCACGGGTGTTCTCTTCATCTTTATAATAACCTTTGAAGATGCCTTTATGTTTAACCAGGATCTCGCCATCATCAGCAATTTTTACGTCTGTTTCTGGCAGTGGTCTTCCTACGGTGCCGATTTTGAAGTTGAATTCGTCGGACATGTGGGTAACCCCCGTTGTTTCCGTCATGCCATATCCTTCACGGATCGGGATACCGATACTTTGGAAATACTTGAGTATTTCACCCGAAATCGGAGCTGCTCCAGAGAAACCAAGGCGAACCCTGTCAAAACCGAGCCGCTTTTTTAACTTCCGAAATACACAAAAATATGCCGCCTTATATGCAAAGGCAAGCCAGAAAGGGATTTTTTCTTTTGCCAGTTTCATTCCATTATATTTACCGCCTATTTTGACCGCTCCGTTATACGCTGCTTTTTTCAGCCGCGTTGCATCATCCATCTTCAATACTATCCCTGAATAGTATTTTTCCCAGATTCTTGGCACGGCATGGAAAAAAGTGGGGGAAATATCGCGCATATCCTCCATTACTGTATCGGTATTTTCAGTGAAATTTACCGTATGTCCTACTGTCAGATGGTTCATAATATCAAAAATTTGTTCGTACACATGGTTAAGGGGAAGAAAAGAAATACTTTCATCATCACGACCCATTTTAATCACCTGCCGGGAGGCCCTGCCGACCCACAGATATCCCTCATGTGTCAAAAGGGCTCCTTTCGGTGGTCCCGTTGTACCTGATGTATAAATAATACCTGCCACATCTTCAGGTTTTGCCCGGCTGACAAGTTTTTCGAAAAGTTCAGGATTTCTTTTTTCTTCCTCTTTGCCAAGCTCGAGAAGCTCATCAAAGCTCATAAACATGGAATCTTGAAAGTGTTTTAGCCCTTCCATTTCCCACACTATCAATTTCTTCAATTTTGGAGTCTTGTCCCGAAACACAAGGGCCTTGTCCAGCTGTTCCTCATCCTCGCAGATATATACGACTGAATCCGAATGGCCTACAACATATTCGCATTCCTTTGCAGGATTCGTAGTATAGACCCCTACCCAGGCTCCTCCAGCCGAAACTATACCGAGAGCTGAATAAAGCCATTCGGGCCTGTTCTCTCCGATGATTGCCACATGATCTCCATACGTTACTCCAAGCGCGTGCAGACCCAGGGCCACGTGCTTTACTTTTTCGGCGTATTCCCTCCATGAAATATCATGCCATATTCCCAAGTCTTTTTTGCGCATTGCTACCCTTTCGGGCTGCGTTTCGGCCATAGCCGCCAGAGCCATTGGCAATGTTTCAACAGCCATGCACTTCCCCTTTCTCATCGGCGCAAGCCGCTGTTTTCATCGGAATCGTACTTTTCGCCTGTATCGTTTGTAGCCTTTAACCGAATGCTCTGTGGATATACCCAGATAAAATTCTTTTACGTCTTCATCTTCTCTCAAAATTTCAGGTTTATCAGCCCGGACGATTCTCCCGTTTTCAAGTAAATACGCGAAATCAGAATATTTAAGAGCCATGTTCACATTCTGCTCAACCAGAAGAATCGTTACTCCGTCTTTTTTATTTATATCCTGAATAATTGTGAATATTTCTTTTGTTAAAAGAGGAGAAAGCCCTAATGACGGCTCATCAAGCATCAGCAGCTTAGGCCTGCTCATAAGCGCCCTTCCTATTGCAAGCATCTGTTGCTCTCCTCCGCTTAAATATCCTGCCTCCTGATTTTTTCTTTCTCTGAGAATCGGAAAATGGGAAAAGACATTTTCAATGTCGCTGCTTATTTCTTTTTTAGTTTTTCTTGTATAGGCTCCCATTAAAATATTCTCGAAAACGGTCATTTCCGGAAAGACCTCCCTCCCTTCGGGAACATAGCTTATACCCATCCTCACAATCTGATCGGTATCTTTTCTATCGATTCTCTGATCCAGAAATTCTATTGTCCCTTTTTCCGGCTGCTCCTCCTTGAGGTCGTAAAGAAGCCGCATTATCGTTTTCAGTATAGTCGTTTTTCCGGCCCCATTTGAGCCGAGCAGGGCAACCACGGAGCCGGCTTCGACCATAAAGGAAATCCCATGGAGCGCCCGTATCATGTCATACCATGTTTCTATGTTGTTCACTTTCAGCATCAGGCAACTTCCTCCCCGAGATACGCTCTGATGACTTCGGGATGTCTCTGCACGTCCTGCGGGAACCCTTCAGTTATCTTTCCACCCTGATTCATGGCAAATACAAAATCGGATATGCCCATAATCATATTCATATCATGTTCGATAAGGAGAATCGTTACTTCATAATCTTCTTGAATATCCTTTATCCAGATATTAAGGTCCTGTTTCTCCTCCGTGTTCATCCCGGCGGAAGGTTCATCGAGCAGCAGTATTTTAGGTTCGAGCGCCAGCGCCCTGCCAAGCTCCACGAGCTTACGTCTACCATAGGGAAGATTACTTACAAAGCTGTCCCTTACGGACTGGAGATCGAGAAAATCGATAATTCTTTCTACGATTTCGCGATTAGCAATCTCTTCGCGGGCGGCTCTGGATTTTCTGCCCCACATGAAAGCGCCTCCGAATACTCCTGTTTTCATATGAATATGGCGTCCAAGCATCAAATTATCCATAACCGTGGCATTACCAAAAAGCTCGATATTCTGAAACGTTCGGGCAATTCCCTTTTTGGCTATGCGGTCGGGCGTTTCCCCTACCAGATCCTCGCCTTCCAAAAGAATTCTTCCTTTATCAGGCTTGTAAATACCGCTGATTAAATTATAAATTGTGGTTTTCCCTGATCCGTTGGGGCCTATAATGGAAAAAATCTTATTCTTCTCCACGCTGAAGCTTATATTCTCCACCGCTTTCAAGCCGCCAAAACTGATACTCAGATTATCAACCCGAAAGAAGTCCATACAGTACAATTCCTTTTTTTAAAGTCCCTGAACCACGGAATGCCCCTGAAAAAATTTTATAGGAAAGGCAGGCATGTAAATGAAAACATGCCTGCAAATTACATGCGTCAGGAACACAGGCTTCCTTTACCGGTACATAGAGGACTGATTTGTTTGTTAAACACTATCCTTCCCTTCTTCTTTATCACTTTTTGTAACGCGGAATTTCGTTTACCGCCCAATCCTGAAGCAGGATAGTCTCGGCATTGGGACCGCATTTCCAGACAACCACGGCACTCGGCCCCCGGTGATTTTCGGCGGTCCAGTTGAGCGGCGGTCCTATTCCTTTGAAATTACTTATAGAGTCAAGCTTTTGTTTTACAGCTTCGGTACTTAAATTCTGCCCGACCTCCTTCATTGCCCATACCAGCGGTTCGCCAACTACTATTCCCGCCATATAAAAAATAGCCCATCGTTCCTCGGGCGCCAACCGTTTTGCCGCTTCACGATATTTTACCATCAGAGGAGAATCGGAATATGGCGTTTCTGTAAATCCGCTTGTGATAACTCCTTCCTTGGCCCAAAGTCCTCCTGTAATCATATTCATCAGAAGATAATCGGAAAGATTGTAAGAATGAAGCCATTGAGGATGATATCCGAGCGTTATGCAGGTTTTGAGCGCAATCGCCGCCTGCACAGGAGAAATAAATGCAATGATAGCTTCGGCTCCCGCAGCTTGAAATTTCGCCATCTGAGATGAAAGATCCTTCTCAGTGGGCTCGACAGGTACTTCCTCAACCAACTTCAACCCCATGGTTTCCAATCGATATTTTGCCGCATCCAGTCCGTCTTTCCCATAGGAATCGTTCTGATAGAAAAAACCTATCTTCTTGAAATTCATCTTTTCCACTGCATATTTGGTAAGAATACTGGAATCATCTTCATACGGGGGCCACAGAACCCATACATAAGGATCAACCGGCTCAAAGAAATCTTCTGCACCCGAGCAGGGACCCACCCATATGACCTTGTTCTTGCTGAGATAGTCTTTTACCGCCAGACCGCAGGAAGAACCGACACCACCTACAAAAGCGAAAACCCCTTTTCTTTCAACCAGTTCTTTGACCGCAAGCTTTGTCTGTGACGGATTATACTGGTCATCCCGGATGAAATACTTGATCTGTCTGCCATTTATTCCGCCCTCTTCATTGACAATATCAAAGAGTAGCTTACTGCCTCTCGCCACCGATCCCCATGGCGCAGCCGGACCTGTCTGGGGACCCCACTGGCCGATCCTGATCTCCTTATCATCGAATCCCTTTGGTGCAGCGTAACTAAGCGGGATTACAATTAGAAAGGCCAGGATCACTGCCGCCATGCCGCAAAATATTTTTTTCTTCATAGGCTTTCCTCCTTTAAGTTTGGACACCGTTAAACCGATTACCTAATCGGTCACATTAAATTAAAGAGAGATAGTCAGCTTTTGTACCATTTACCTCCCTCTTTGGTAAAAATGAATCCAATATTGAACTCCGAGTACTTACCCGTATCTTTAAAAAAGAGAACTACTTCCACCTCTATCTGGGCAAATTTTTCGATCCCGGGATATTTCGTGCGGTCCTCATTGCCTGTAATATATGTGATATCGATAATACGGTATTCACTGATCGAATGAGACGATGTAAGAGCCTCTTCCAGATATTTTTTATAACTGTGAGAACGTTTATATTCCGATGAAGGGCTGAGTGATTCATATACGCAGGAATAATCTTTTCTGATTTCGGCGCTGAAATACTGCCGAGCTGCAGCCAGCAAAGAGCCTTCCTCCGAATCGGAATCGGCCGCAACGGTTAGGGCAGGGATAAATGCAAGGCATAGCAGGATTATACCGAGGTGTATTACATTTTTTTCCGCAGAGTATATGTTAAAACGCATATTGAGCCTTCTTTCTTCTGCCGTCAGACCTTTTTAACATAATGTTTCGCAAATAATCCGCTTGGGCGTATGCAGAGAACCAAAACTATTATGACAAAGGCAATAATCGGTTTCCACTCCGGCCAGATGTACCCGAAAAAGTTTTCAATCAGCCCGAGAATTTCTCCTCCGATAAAAACTCCCGGGATACTCATGAGACCGCCTAACACAGCGGCTGCAAAAGTTTTCAGAAAAGGTTCCATCATAAATTGAGGGTCCAGAGTTGCCTTGGCGGAAAAAAACATTGCAGCTATGACGCCTATCAGTGAGCTAAACCCCCACGCGAAAGAAAATACCCGTTCAGTCCTTATTCCCATTATTTTAGCGGCATGCTGATTCTGCTGGGTTGCCCTCATTGCCATACCCAGTTTTGTAAATTTGAAAAAAAGGTACATGAGTACCATTATAATGGCGGCCGTAACAAAAACTGCAATGGCCCAGTCACTGATTCTTATGCCGGCGAAAGGCTCGTGCGTTACCTGATAGGACATGGGAAGATTGAATTCTTTCTGTTCAGCACCCCATTTCCAGCTCGCGAGCCCCATCAGGAGCATCTCCGCTCCCAGAGTGATGACAATTAAACCTAAAAGACTTGGATCTTTTGCTGGACGTAAAAATACAAATTCTATGGCCATTCCTAAAAGAGCTGCAAAAATCAGTGTGATAAGAAATGCTGTCCAGAAAGGGCAATGGTAATATGTGAGAATATGATATGCAACGAAAGTAGAAAACATTGCCATCTCTCCCTGGCCGAAATTCACCACCTCCGATGTTTTATAAATTATAACGACTGCCATTCCAAAAAGACCGTAGCAGGCACCGATGGCCAATCCCTCGATGATAAGCTGTCCTACTGGCATTATCCCCCCTTATGAATGAGTCCGGATTATAAATTGCCCTTCAATTTTTAAAAAGGCCATGTCATCCAGTATTTCTTGATTCGTATCCAGATGCCGAATATTCCAAGTGGCTCGAAAATAATTATCCCTATCATAATGAGTCCCAGGGCAATACTGTTAAAATTATCGAGCCCGGTTATCGTCAGCCACTTTTTTGAAATTATTAGAAGCAAATCTCCGATATAGGGAACTTCACCTATATTTTTCAGAAGGTCATACTGAAGATATGTAATAAGGGCAGCACCGGTAATAGATCCCATCACCGAACCCAATCCACCTACTACTATCATGACAAGAAAAACAATGGAAAGCAGCAGATTGAAAGTGAAGGGATCGAAAAAACCAAGGACAAAGCCGAAAAGACCTCCAGCGATACCCGCATAAAAGGCACTTACCGCAAAAGAAAGAGTTTTATAGATAGTCAGATTGATACCTATCACCTCGGCGGCTATATCGCTGTCCCGAATAGCAACAAAAGCCCGGCCAACACGTGTTTTAAGTATATTTATCGCTCCGGTCACCATCAAAATGGTTACCGCTAAAATAAGATAATACTTGCTTACATCCGATTCCAAAACCAGACTTATGCCTAGCTGCCGGATTCCTATGTCAAGCGGAGGCGCCGACAGGCCGTTGCGGCCCCCGAAAATTTCCCAGTGGCCGATCACATGCATTATAGCCAGTCCGAAACCCAACGTTGCAATTGCAAGGTATGGACCTTCAAGCCTCAGCGCCGGCAGCCCAAGAAGAAATCCAAAAAATGCAGCAATGAAAGCAGCAAGAATAATCGCTGCAAAAAAAGGAATCTGGAGTTGCGTCATTAAAAGAACGGTCCCATAAGAACCGATCGCAAAAAATCCGGCATGACCAAGAGCCATCTGCCCGGTAGAACCTACCAGAATATTAAGGCCCACGGCGATAATAATATGTACCATGATGAGATTAAACAGATAAATGTAATAATTGGGAAAATATAAAGGAATTGTAAAGAGCGCCGCTAAAAGAATGATTGTCCAGAAAAGAACGACGCCACTTGAAAAAAGCTGGATGTCTTCATAATATTCGCGCTTCATATCCATCGCAACACCTCTTTCGACTTAAAAAGGGGTCAATTATTCCAAAAGATCTTGTAATTTTCAGGAGCCGAAAACTGACGAAACAGGGTATAAAAAGCGAAACTTACATAAGACCGATACTAATTTAAAAAACTTGATGTGCGTTATGCCGTTTTGTTATCGTGCTTTCATTCTGAGAGCGCCGTCCAGTCGAATCGTCTCTCCATTCAGCATAGGGTTTTCTATAATATGACGAACGAGCCGGGCAAATTCGTAAGGCTTTCCAAGCCTCTTCGGAAAAGGAACGTCTGCCGCCAGGGCGTCGCGCTGTTCGTCCGACAAAAGCTCAAGAAGGGGAGTATCAAAGACACCCGGGGCTATACTGTTGACTCTGATTCCGTATTCTGCACACTCCCTCGCAATTGGAAGCGTCATACCCACAATTCCGGCTTTTGAGGCACTGTATGCCGCCTGCCCAATCTGCCCATCAAAGGCAGCCGTTGACGCCGTGTTGATTATGACTCCCCGTTCTCCTTCTTCATTAGGCCGATTTTTTGCCATATTTTCGACTGCTCGGCAGATGATATTCACGGTTCCCACCAGATTCAGATCGAGCACTTTCCTGAAATTTGCAACAGACATTATTCCGCGCTTGCTTAAAATTTTTTCTGCAAATGCGATCCCCGCACAATTCACCGCAATCTCGATTCCTCCAAAAAAATCGACGATAGAGCTAAAGGCATCGTGCACACTTTCTTCTCTTGTGACATCTGTCTTGACATAAAATGCCCGCTCTCCCAATTCCCTCGCAAGTGCAGTACCGCTTCCCTCCTTAATATCCAGAATTGCTACCGCCGCACCGGCACGGTGGAGATTGCGCACCGTTGCTTCACCGAGGCCTGAAGCGCCTCCGGTCACAACTCCTCTGCATTTCGGAAGATCCATCACCTACCCCCTCAAGTAACGACCGGAATTAATTTTTTTAAAGATTCTTCTTTTATCTTTCTTTAGTCAAGGTTTTTTTGAAAAAATGAAAAATAAAATACATGCCTTGATTTATTTGCTCCGGCACTATAGAAATTATACATGCATCTGATTATTGACGGATATAATCTTATAAGGCGCTCCGTTTCATTGAGCCGTTTGGAAAAAGAGGGCCTGGAGGAAGGACGCAAGGGCCTCATCCGACAGCTTGCAGACTATCGAAAATCCATGGGATATATAATAACCGTAGTATTTGACGGGTGGATCGGCGGTTCTTTATATGAAGAACATGTAAGGGAAAAAGGCGTTCATGTTATATACTCAAAAAGAGGTGAAAAAGCTGACGAAGTAATAAAACGCCTTGCACAAAAGAAAGGTAAACAAATCGTTGTCATCACATCAGATAGAGATATTGCCGAGACTGTGGCAAGGTGCGGAGGCATAACTCTGGATTCAATCGATTTTGAAACTAAAATTTCTCCATATCGGCTGCAATCTTTTACAAAGAGTTCTTTTTGCGATAAACAGGATGATCACATAGTCAAAAATACCACGAAGAAAAAGGGCCCTTCGCACAGGCTTTCAAAGCGGGCACGGCAGGCCGAAAAGGTTTTAAAAAAGCTTTAGGTTTTCAGTAATGCTGCAGCTTTTTTATTCAATAATTGAGGCTTGGGGTGAGATGAGCTTAATCATTCTTGCATATTTCAATAATTAGACGTTCCAGAATCAGCTCGGGGCTGGTACCACTTGATTTTAAAATTATATCTGCTTCAACCAGCGTATCCATATCCTTCATAATTTCTTTCCACGTAAATTTTTGACTGTGTTTTAATAATTGAAAGATTACAAAAGGGTGTTGCCCGAAAAGAAGAATTTTGCCCTTCCCCCTTCTATCCGACTCATTTTTGATTACGGGATAAATGCGAGTCTTAAATTCACTGAAACTGGAAGGCGGAACGTTCGGGATTATTCCTGATTCAAGCAAACTCTTTCCCTGAATCAGGAGCCTTATTTCTCTCACTACCATTGCAAAAATCATCAGATGATGAATATCCTGCTCCAAAAGCCGTTTTAAAGCCTGAATCGACTTCTCCACATCTTTTTCTGCTAACGCCGCAGTTAATACGAATACTTTATTTTCTTTTGTTAACCCCACCACTTCTTCGACATCCGCTTTTTCGATACGGCTGCGTTGTTTCCCTATATACGTTACAAGTTTTTCAAGAGCGCCAAGAGTATCCTCATAGGTGTATCCTGACCGCTCTCCCAGCTCGGCGAATGCATCCGGCGAAATCGTCTTCCCCCTTGGAGCCAAAAAGTTTCTTGCCGCCTCGGATGCCAGCTGCTTCTGTTTCGATTCCTGTGCCGCTTTCGGGTAATGAAGAATAAATCCCGTATCGGATATAATCTTGAAAAGCTTTTTTCTTTTATCTGCCGCTGAAGCGGTGAGAATCAGCGTAACCGTTCCGGACATTGAATCTGAAAGTATTGATTCCAGATGTGCCGTTTCTTTTGATGGAGGTATTTTGGTAATATTCAATTCCTGGCAGATATCGATCATCTTTGGAAATATTTCTTCTTTTCTGATATTTTCTTTTTCGCCTGCAAGCATGTGCCATTCTGCATCGGTGATTTTTTTCCAGCCGCCTTCCAGTATTTCATCGTAATTCCATCCCGCAGCATCAACAAACCTGAGAAATGATCTCGCCGCAGAATTCCTGTCCTGATTCAATTTTTCTCTGAATTCAGCAAAGATATTTGATACCGGTGCCCTTGAAGCCAGAAGATTTGTGTTTCTGACCACAACCAGTTTTCTCCCCGGAATGAGAGGTGGTGTGAGAACGGCTTCACAAATCCTTTCTTCTTCCTCTTGTTCGCCGTTTATGTAAAAAAGATTTAGCTCCGGCGCCCCGGAAGGGTAAATAGTCTCTATAATCTGATCAAGGGCGCTCTTTACCTTATGTGATTCATCACCGTATATAAGAATGCAGGGGGGGATGATTCCTTTTTCGACAGAAACAAGAACGTCTTTTATAGTGTGTATCATAACAGCAACTGTGCAGGTTATGAAGATTCTTCAATTGGCTGATCTTTCAAGACAGAGTGCGCACACTCATTTTTCAAGTAGGCTCATTATAGATAAAAAATTCGGTCCATAATGCGTGTCTAAAGAATAACGAATTTTTTGATATGAGCAACTACCTCCCTGGGATCATCAATTATCTGAATCAGATCCAGATCTTCTTTTGAAATTTTATCTTCTCTGTGCATAGTCTCTTTCAGCCAGTCAAGAAGTCCTCCCCAATACGCACTTCCCATCAGAATAACTGGAAAGCTTCTGATCCGTTTCGTCTGGATCAAGGTAAGCGCCTCGAAAAGTTCATCCATTGTGCCGAATCCGCCCGGCAAGATCACATATGCTACGGCATATTTTACAAACATGACCTTGCGGATAAAAAAATATTTATACCCGATCTTGATATTTGCATAGGGGTTCGGATGTTGCTCAAAAGGAAGGTAAATATTCATACCGACCGAAGCGCCGCCCGCTTCGCTTGCTCCTTTATTGGCTGCCTCCATTATCCCCGGTCCGCCTCCAGTTATAACACCGAAACCGCTGGAGGCAAGTAACCCTGCCAATCTTTCTGTCTTCTTGTAGTATTCATCTTCCGGCACAACTCGAGCAGACCCAAAAATGCTCACGGATGGTCCCAGCTGGGACAACTCTTCAATCGCATCAACGAATTCCGCCATAATACGGAATATTCGCCATGATTCTTCAATATTGAGGGCATCAACCAAATACTGTTTCTCTGCCATCGCATCCTCACATGAACTTTGCGCCCCATTGAGTATCAAATTGAAAGGCTGGTTCTATCTTGTTCTACGTCTCGCTGCCTTCGCCATTCTTCTTCGTGCTTCCAGTGCTTTTCTTTTTTTCTTGACCGATGGTTTTTCATAGGCCCTGCGTAATTTCAGCTCCTTGAAAAATCCGTTCTTCGAAAGTTTGTTTTTCAGAATTTTCAACGCCTTTTCTACATCATTATCAATGACTTTTACTTCCAACGATATTCCTCCTCTTTCTTTTTTTATTACCTTGCCTGCACTGTATTTTTAAAAATCGTCTGACAGTGATTTTAATATAGTAATTCTAATCTGATATTTATAGGAATCCTTTCTTAAGATAAAAAAAGGGGCAAAACGACACCTGCAGATTAATGCGCCGCTTTATACCCCTTCTCTTTAAAGTTATATCACGCTCCTTTTAGCGAAGGCGTCCGTAAACGCTTCACACACTGGCTGTTTTTGTCCCCCGTTTTAAAAGATACTCTTTAACGTGCTGATAATGCCCTTCAGAGGAAAAAACTTTTATCAATACTCCCTTGCGAACCTTGCCGGTATACACTATTTTCTTTGCCCGTACAACTAAAAAGGATGCATCGCGATATAAATAGTACTGTCAAGCCGGACAAGATTTCTGAAATTCATGTTTCCCTTCAATATTCCATTTTTCAGTGAGATATTTTTTCTCGAGCAGCAACTTTTTCAAATCCGCTTCTGATACCGATATTTCAGATTCACGGAACCGGATCCCCATAGTCTCCTCGAATCCTTCTGCCAAAGCATCGACAAGAGCCGCTACAGAAACAGGATGTTCTGTGTGGCTGTTGATGTCTGTAACCGATTGTTGTATTGACTCCAGTACCGTTTCGCTTTCAACCATAATCCTCGCTGCTTTTTGCTGATTCAAATCCAGCAGTATGGAACCATGCTGAAGAAAAAGCCCATGTGCCCTCATCTGGGCACTCCCGCATACTTTACACCCTTTTACAAGCAGTTCGTTTTTGAATGATGCAGAAAAGCAGAAGGCTTTTCCTGATGCCTGCTGCAGATTTCTTCCTTGCTCCACGAGTTTTGCTTCTATCCCGACTTTTTTGAGTCCTCTCAACAGGCAGTTACTTATTACACGATAGGTATCAATTATTTGAGGAGAAAAACCCTTGTCACTTTCACGGGCGACAACGGAATAGGTGACATCGATATCATGATAAACCGCTCTACCGCCCGTCGGCCTTCGGACTATATCGATACCGTGCTCCCGGCAGTATGGTATGTTGACTTCCTCTGAGATCTTCTGAAAACAGCCTATTGTAACCGATGGCCGACTCCACCCGTAGAATCTGACTGCGGGAATATTTCCGTTTTCCCTCCCAGCTCTAAGAACGGCCTCATCGACGGCCATATTTTCATAACAATTCAATTTCTGAAAGGGAATCAGCCTCCATGTTTCCACCAGGTTTCAGTCCTCTTCTTCACCCATTGTAATATAGTCTTCGTATTCATCTGAATCCAGCAGATTATCCAGTTCGCTGAGATCACGTATATCGACAGTGATCATCCATCCGGTATCATAGCTGTCGCATTCAAGTACTCCTATATCATCGTAAAGATCTTCATTTATGCTTATTATTTCCCCGGTGACCGGAGATATCAGTTCCGCCGACGTCTTGGCTGATTCTATGACACCGAACGGTTCACCTTGCTTTACCGATGAATCTACCGGATAAAGATCGATAGACAGTATTTCTCCGAGATTTTCCTGAACATAATCTGTTATTCCAATAGTTACGAGCGTATCATCTACTCGTGCCCATGTATGTTCTCTGCTGTACAACAGATCATCTGGAAATGCAGCCATGCTACCCATACCCTCCTATCAAATACTTTGCCCCGCAGCAAATATGCACTGCAGCAGTTTTAATTATTTTAAAATTATGAGATCTTTTGGTGTACCGGTCAAAATATCGCATCCTCTGGCATTGACCAGTACCATACTTTCAATCCTAACTCCCAAAACTCCCGGGATATAAATACCCGGCTCAATCGTAACAACCATGCCTTCTTTCAGAACTGCTTGGCTTTTAGCGGAAACAGCGGGTTCTTCATGAACGTCAAGCCCCACTCCGTGGCCTGTTCCGTGTGAAAAGTAATGGCCATAGCCTGCGTCATGTATGAACGATCTCGCAATGTCATCGATATCCCTGCAAGACGCATCCGCTTTTACTTCATCGAGTGCCCTGTCGTGGGCTTCTTTCACTATATTATATATTTTTTTCTCTTCATCTGAAATGTCTTCAACTGCAATCGTGACAGTTTCATCTGAATGATACCCCCGGTATACTGCACCGTAATCAATTACGACCAAGTCACCCCGTTTGAATATCCGCTCACCGGGATGTGCATGGGGAAGGGCTGCATTTGCACCTGATGCCACTATCGTTTCAAATGAAGGTTTTTCGCTGCCCTCGCGAAGCATGCTTGATTCAAGGAAAGCCGCGATGTATTTTTCAGACACACCGGGTTTCACGACCTCGAAAGTCCTTGCAAGAGCCTTCGTTGCCTTATCAGCCGCTTTTTTGAGGAATGCAATTTCCTCTTTATCCTTTACCGCCCTTATGTCTTTGAGCTCCCTGGAAAGAGGTATCAATGTGCTGGAAAAAAGACGGTCTCGAAGAACAATATAATCGTCATACGTAATCGCCGAAGATTCAAAGCCGATTCGGTTCATACCTTTACCTGAAATGTATTCTGCAATATCGGCCATTTTATCGGTAAAAGAAACTACTTCCACTTGAGGCGCTTCCTCTTTTGCCTGTGTCGTATACCGCCCATCGACAAAAAGAGCTGAAATCTTCTTTCCTGCAAAAAAGGCGCCCTCGCTTCCGCTGAAGCCAGTCAAATATCTAATATTGGTTAAATTCAGAAATATTATGCCTTCGATTTCAAGTTTATTAACCAGGGATTCGATTTTTTCAACTCTCTCCCTGAACGCAACGCTACGTTCCATGGTGCTCCCTCGTGCGATCAAGTTTAGCAAGCCATCGGTTTAATTCTTCAATTATTCCCCCATGCCGGGCTAACTGGATTTTTTCTATACGCTGCAATAAATTACACGCCTCTCTGTGGGAGGGATCCTCTTTTAGAATATTTGTTACAACCCTGTGAGCTTTTTCCACATGTCCTTGGCTGAAATAAAGATTCGCCAGAGTCATGGTATGAAAATGAGCGCGTGACGTGTGCTGATATTGTAAATCTCTCTTTTCATTTTTCTCTCCTGATGCGTCAAGTCCCGATATTTTAGCGGTAATCCTTCTGCGCATATCGTTGTCGGGGGAAATGGCTTTTTCATATGATCCGAGCGCTTCAGGCATCATGTGCAGCCTGCTGTATATATCGCCAAGGCATTCATAGATATGGGGCCACCCAGGAAGGATAATGTCAAGCTCTTGCAATATTTCTTGAGCTTTCGAGTACTGCTCCTCTTTGACCGCGCAGGCTGCAAGGACAAGCCAGGCATCGACATCTCCCGGAAATCGCGCGAGGCGTTCATGTGCACTGGTTTTCGCCTGCCTGAAAAACCCCCTCTCGATCTTTGCCGATGCGCCTGATATAAAGGATTCACGTTCTTTCAGGTATAATGGATCCATGCGCTCACTTCGTTGGATTCTGCAAGAAAATTGCACCTAACACCGGCGTAAGAACCTGTCAAGAATAAAAGCTGAGAAAAATGGATTGACACCTCTTACAACCTGATGATATTTCTTTAAACCTTATTTGACCATATCTTTCAACCGGAAAAAAATAAATGGGCTTGAATATCGGATTTATAAAATATCTATTTCTTGCGTGCCTTCTTCTCGCCAACATACTTGCATCAAAGATTGTCTGTGTAGGGGGATTTATTTTACCTGCAGCAATAATTCTTTATCCGTTTACATTTCTACTTACTGATGTGGTAAGCGAAATAGAGGGAAGAAAAAGCGCTCGCGATCTTGTCATTGCAGGATTTTATCTTTCCTGTATCATGGTATTGGTGCTTTTCCTGGGAAAAATACTCCCGCCCGCCTCTTTCTGGCCGCATCAGGAGGCGTATGAAACAATTCTGGGGGCGACTCCCCGTATTGTCGCGGCCTCGATGATTGCCTATCTTATATCTCAGAACCACGATGTCTGGGCTTTTCACTGGTGGAAGCAAAAAACCGCAGGGCGGCATCTCTGGCTCAGAAACAATATGTCGACCGTCGTATCTCAGTTGATCGATTCGGTCATCTTCATTGTAATTGCGTTCGGCGGCATTTATCCTGTAACTGTAATAGGAACTATGATAATAAGCCAATATGCAGTAAAACTCGTGATCGCCCTTGTCGACACGCCATTTTGTTATATTCTTGTGAGGTTATATGGAAATAATAGAAAACAGGTTCAGGGGGCGTGATTACGAAGTCAAAATCCGTTTCCCTGAATTTACATGTCTGTGTCCCGTTACGTCTCAACCAGATTTCGCCGAAATTATAATAGAATACATTCCCTTGGAAAAACTTGTAGAATTAAAGTCGCTTAAAATGTATCTCAATTCCTTCAGAACCGAAGGAATCTTCCACGAAGAGGCAGTAAACAAGATTCTCGATGATTTTGTAGAGAAAGTGAAGCCTAAAAAGGTTATTATTACCGGCAATTTTAATGTCAGGGGCGGTATATATACGACTGTAAAGGCCGTATACCCCTGAACACAGCAGCCGGCAGGAAGCTATTCTCATTCAATGCAGCGAAAGGAAAATTACTGAAATGGACGCAGAAGAATTCTTGAAGGGGGTAAATCTTTTTCAATGTCTGAATGATGAGGAATGCAGGATTTTAGCAGCTTCTTTAAAAAAACGCTCTCTGAAACGAGGCGAATACATTTTCAGAAAAGGTGACGAAGGTAATTGCCTCTACATAATCCAGAAAGGCAGAATAAAAATAACTCTTCTTTCGGAAAGGGGGGAAGAAGTAATTCCCGCATTACTTTCAAAGGGAGAATGTTTCGGCGAAATGGCTTTGCTCGACGGGATGGACCGTTCCGCTGACGCAATCGCACTTGAAGACTCGGAGCTTTATTCTCTCAGCAGGAACGATTTTATTTCTTTTTTGCACCAGCACAAAGAAGCCATTGCCGCAGTAATGGCCTTTCTCTCCACAAGGCTTCGCAAAACGGACGGGCTTTTAGCAGATCTTTGCTTCCTCAGCGTACCTGAACGTCTCGCGAAGAGGCTCGCAGCAATTGCTGAAGAATATGGTCCTTTAATCAATGCAACGGATAGCATCGAAATCCCTATGGCCATAACACAGACGGACCTTGCCAATCTTGTGGGTACATCCCGTGAAACTATAAACCGAGAGCTAAAAACCCTTAAAGAAGCCGGCATTATAGACTTCGAAAGAACCCGTATTCGCATTCACAACCTGGAAAAGTTAAAACAGCGTTATAGAACGACGGCCTGATGTGTGATATCTGTCACACCGTCCATTGGCGAGCCAATGGCTCTTTAGCTATTTATATGTAATTTTGGAAATTTTATTTTTCATTTGTTAAACACCGTTCCGGCGTCCGCAACAATGTCTCCCTTTTTCTATAGACTTAAGAATTTCGATATGATACGCTCTATGTTCAATTGATGTACACAGCGGAGAACGAGCAGGAATGGATACACACGGGAAGCGGGGGTTTACGCTTATCGAATTAGTCATCGTACTTTTATTAGCCGGCATTATGGCCGCTATCGCCGCCCCGAGTTTTAATACGTACATGAAAAACAGCCGCCTTAACGGGGCTGCACGCATCGTAATGACAGATCTGATGTTTGCGCGGGGTCTTGCGGCAAGCGAGAATAATCTGGTTAGGGTTTTTTTTGTCAATAGCCGCACCTATAAAATTCTTGATGACGATAATGGCGATGGCATGCAAAACAATTCGGAACTTTATGTGCGTACGAGGGACATTCGCAATGAATATCACGATGTATCGATTTCGAGCAATGTTTCGCCACTCACCTTTCAGCCGAACGGAACAGTCAGCGGCAGTACGGCATCTATCACCCTGAACAATGCTGAAGGTGACACAAAAAAGATCACTGTTTCGCTGCCCGGCCGGGTAAAAATAAATTAGAGGAACCCATGAACGATAGTAAAACGAGGGGATTTACCTTAATAGAGGTATTGATTGCATTATTCATTCTGATAGTGGCTCTTCTGGGTACACTGGGCGTCACCGCTACGGTTATAAAGGGAAATTCTTTTGAAAAAATGCAGACTGATGCGGCAACACTGGCTCAGGAAAAAATAGAAGAACTCAAAATAGCCGGCACTGCAGCTTCATCCGGTTCGGATAATCCGCAATCTGTGTATACACGGCAATGGACAGTAACCGGGAACACGCCGGCTTCGGGGATGTCAGAAGTGACAGTCACCGTCTCTTTTACATGGGCGTCAAAGAGCCGAACGGTAACGGTGCGTACAATTATCTGAGGCAAAAATGAAGAAAGACTTTCTCCCCGGATCAAAAAGATTTTGCACTCTAAACAAGGGATTTACCCTTATTGAGCTCGTCATTTCTCTTGCAATAGGAATGGTGCTTCTCATGGCCATGTACAGCGTTTTTGAAATACAACGTAAAACATTGCAGGTTCAGGAGCAGGTAGCCGAACTGCAGCAAGCGGTTCGGGCAGGCATGGATATGATGATCCGTGATATCCGTATGGCCGGGTATGATCCAGCCGGTACAGCGGGAGCGGGTATTGTGGCTGTCGATTCAGGCGGCAGCAGGATTTATATCACAATGGATCTTAATGGAGATGGCGATCTGAGTGATTCTGCCTCAACCGCCGAGGATACGGGAGAACACGTTGTGTACGATCTGTACAACAATAAATTGGGCAGGGCGGTCGGACACAGCGATATAAACTTGTCGCAAAGCATAGGGCATCAGCCGGTGGTAGAAAATATAGAAACTCTTTCATTTACCTATGATACAGCAAGCCAGGCGGTGACAATTTCGCTGACGGGACGCACCGCGCAGCCTGATCCGAAATACACCGATCCTGTATACAAGGACCATTACCGGCGCTACACACTGCAAACGAGCCTGATCGCACGGAACTTGCTGGCTACGGCGCCTTAGGAAATACAATGGGTACGGCGATATGCATGTTGAGATCTTACAATACCATCAGGTAAAATCCTTATGAAATCATCTCTCAGAGGCCAAGATGAAAGAGGAATGGTGCTGGTTACGGTGGTGCTGCTCATGGCCGTTCTCATGGCCCTCGGCACAACTGCAATCCTTCAAACTTCAACGAATGTAAAAATCAGCGGTAATTACACACTAAACAGACAAACATTTTTTGGAGCCGAAGCGGGGATCAAAAGCGTTATCGCTTATTATCTTAATAATCCGGCGGCGTATGCCGGACGCACGGCGGCAGGCGCCATGGGGATTGCCACGTCAAAACCTTCATCAGCCAACCTGGGCACAGGCCAGGGCTTCTGGATCTCCTCTGTGACCTACGGATCGGGGTCGCCCCCCGCCTGGGTACAGATCGAGAGCAAGGGCACCGTACCCGGGACTAATGCAGTCAGCACCGTGACGGCGCGCTATTCACCGATTTACGGCAGCCTTTTTTCCTTTGGTGCCTTCGGTGATTTGGGACTTACATTCACGGGAAAAGGAAACATCGATAGCTACGATTCCGATTTAGGAGCTTATAATAGCGCAACTAATTGCAATGAAAACGGAGATGTTGGAACTAATGCAGTTGGAATAGGCTCCATAGACGTTTCCGGAGGTAACGCGAGTGTGAAGGGAAGAGCCGTATGCGGTCCCGGCGGCGATCCGGCGGTGGCAATTACGGAAAAATTTGCAGGTCAGATTACGGGAATGAAATCTTCAGCCAGCGCACTTCAGGACATGACCGCAATGGTAGATCCAGGCGGCGGCACCGCGGCAACGCTCAATTCAGGCAGCAGTGCCACAACTACTTTCTCGACGGGCACCTATCGTTTAAGTGAAATAAAGCTCGCTTCGAAGCAAAAAATCGTAATAGATGGTGATGTGATTCTATACGTGAACGGCGATATAGAAACAAGGGGACAGTCTGAATTTACGGTTAATACGGGGGCGTCGCTCATCATGTATGTGTCGGGAGACATCGATATGGCGGGACAGGGCGTGATCAATGCCACAAATACGCCTTCAAATTTAATGATTTTCGGAAGTTCAACCTGCACGGACATAGTGCTCTCGGGACAGGCCGATCTTTATGCTGCTGTCCATGCGCCCAAAGCGGACATAACCCTTACCGGGCAGGGAGACGTGTACGGCGCATTCGTTGGCAGGACAGCCGCACTGAAAGGGCAGGGCGCTACTCATTATGATGAAGCCCTGGGGAGACTTAACAAAGGCGGTCCTTTAACCGGTTTCAATATTAATTCCTGGAGAGACGACTCCGTTTAAAGAATTGTTTTTCATGCATATCTTGCCTGTGAAACACTTCATACCTTTATTGTGACTTCCATCATTGTGATTAATTCTCTCCCTTTTTAATCTGCAATCAAAAGAAACTGCAGGCCGGATAAAAATTTATCGACCGGCGTATTGCAGGAAAGTGAGCAGAAATAGTTATGAAAGCATCAACTGCAAAAGGACTTACTCTTGTAGAGCTCTTTATAATTCTTTTTCTGATGGCGATTCTTGCCGCCATGGCCGCTCCCAATCTTCAGGCCGCCATGGCCGCAAACCGTCTGAACGGAGCCGCCCGGCAGATCATGTCTGCTCTGATGGAAGCGCGGATGAATGCAGTGAGCCAAAATAATAATTTTTTTGTATTGTTCCCGGATTCTCGCCATTATGTCATCTTCGACGATGATAATAACAATGGAGTTGCCGATACGGGAGAAGAAATCATCGTAAGTGATATTCAGAATGAATATTACGACGTGACATTGAATAAAAGAACGAATCCTGTCTTTTTTTCACGAGGAAATGCATATCGTACGTATATCACTGTTTCAAACTCCCGGGGAACCAAATATGTGAAAGTAGCATTTTCCGGCCGGGTCGCAATTGAGAATGCACTCTGAAGACGGGATCTTTCAGGGGGAAAAAATGAATATATCTGATTCTTCTCAAGGGTTTACTCTCATAGAAACCGTTATTGCACTCTTCGTTCTTGCCGTAGGCCTTTTCAGTGCCGCGGGAGTGGCGACTACCGTCATACACGGAAATGCAATTGGAAGAGAAATCACCACTGCAACTACACTTGCGAAAGATAAAATGGAAGAGCTTACCTACAAAAATGCCGTTAACGGGAACGATAGCATACAATCGTTTTTTACCAGAACATGGCAGGTAGCGGCAGATACCCCGGCACCCGACATGAAGACGATAGATGTCACCGTGACGTTTCCATGGAAAAATTCGATGAAAACCGTCGCCCTCAGAAAGATAGAGGCAAAATAATGCGCCTGCCGCTGACGCCGTTCAAAGAAAGATCGGATATCTTTAAAAACCGGGAATCGGGCTTCACGCTTCTTGAACTCGTCATTGCAATGGCCCTCGGGCTGGTTATTCTCGGCGCCATGTACAGCGTATTCACTGTTCATCAAAAAACGTTTCGCCTCCAGGAACACATTGCTGAAATGCAGCAGAATGCGAGAGCCGCCATGGATATGATAAGCAGGGAGATTAAACTCGCCGGGTATAATCCTTCAAATGCCGCTTTTGCCGGCATATCTTACAATGCATCGTACCTCCAGTTAAAAGCGGATTTGAATCGAGACGGCATTATTTATGGTGCTCATGAAAATGTTATTTACGGCTTCGATGCGGCGAACGGCCGTATTACAAGAGACACCGGTTACGGAGCCGAACCGATGGTGGATAATGTCCACTCTTTTACTTTCGAGTACCTTGACAAAAATGGATATCCTGCAACGATGACAGGTGAAATCCGGCAGATGCGGATAAGTATCGTTCTCAAAGCGGCACAACCGGATCCCTCATACAGCCATCCGGTGTTTGCAGACCACTACAGAAGATATACCCTTACCTCACTGGTAATTCCGAGAAATCTCAATCTCTAGGAGAAACAGCCCCGATGAAGCAAAAAAACGAAAAAGGAATGGTGCTTGTTGTCGTGATCATGCTTCTCGCAACCCTGACCATCCTTGGTACCGCCGCGTTCATGCAGACTGCCACAGATCTCAAGATAAGCGGGAAATACAAGACGAACGAAGAGGCCTTTTTTGCTGCGGAGACAGGAATTGAAGAAGCAAGGGCCCGTTTGAGAAAAAACGCGTCGAGTCCGCTTATTGACGGCCATCCTGCTGCGGCTCAGTGGGTCGCTTACATCGGCACCGACACCAAAGCACATAATAAAGGCTGGGACAGCGGAAATCCGATGCATCTCAAACTCGCAAGCCTCCAGACCGCATTGAATTATGTGGTAATTGTAAGGCATCAAACTGATTCATGGGGCAATATTCTTTATTGGGGTGATCAGGATGGCGACGGCATATGTGAAAGAAACATTTCAAAGGGAAAAAACATTTATATAGTGACAAGTTTTGGTTCTTCGGGGCTTTCTACGGCCGTAATAGAGGCCGAAATGACAAGACTTCCTCCAATAGAATCGCCTGCCGCGCTTTATGTAGAGGCGGTGACCGCGATTCAGGGCACCAGCACTCACGTTATCGGCACCGACGGCTGCGGGATTAGCGATAAGCCGGGAATCGTCACCACCGGTGCGGTAGGATCCATCGGATTCTCGGGAAATCCCACTGTCTCGGGCTCGCCGAACGACATCGAATATAATGCTACGGATATCAATATTCAGGCAATTGTGGACTCCTTCAAGGATATGGCCGATTTTACTTATGAGGTTGCCGGCGCCACCCATACCGGATCCGCTGTTCCGGGTCCCGGCGACGGATGGGGAACTCCGGCTGCAGGGGCAACCCAGCAGGATCCTTCCTCGTGCGCCTGCAACACTATAGTTCACTATGACACCCATAATACGGACATCAAATTGAGCGGCGGTGTGACCGGATGCGGGATACTTCTTGTGGAAGGGGATCTGGACATGCATGGTGATTTTTTCTGGTACGGCATTGTCATCGCGACCGGCTCTGTACGCTTTACCGGTGGGGGAAACAAAAATTTAACGGGATCCCTTCTGGCGGGGGGGTCGGTCGATGCCGATATAATCGGCGGAAATTCTAATATTATCTATTGCAGCGATGCCGTCAACGATCAGACAGAAAACAGACCCCTGCGCATACTCAGCTGGAAAGAACTGCGCTGATGCAGAGTATGCGTGATTTTAAATAATTTTCGATGAGTCGCATTTCACTTTTTCCCCCACCAGTCGGACGGCAGCGTATTGTTGTTTGCCTGTTTCAGTTCTTCTGTCAGCTCGTAAATCCGCGCCGAGGTCTCTCTCATCTCCTCTTGGGCTCTTTCTTTCGCGACCATGTCTCCTATTTTTGCAGCTTCATGCACCCTTGTCAAAGTCATTTCCAGCTCGGATTCCAGCCGTTCTTTTTTTTCCCTGTATGCGTTCATGTCGACCCGTCCCTGGGGTTCCGCTTCCTCATTCTGTTTTTCTTCCTCGACAGATGCCGGAAGTGCATTATCTTCAGGCGGAGCCTTTTTATTTTCCTCAACACTGATTTCATCCACGAATATTTTTTCTATTTTCCTTACGGAGTGGCTTTTCACGCCAACCACGATATCGTGCATATAGATTTTTAATTCGCCTTTCTCCTTCCAGCAGCTCACAGCAATAAATTCTCCGCCGTTTTTGAGCAGTATTCTCCATTGAGCGTCGGCAGAAGACAACACTGACAGAGATAAAATAATTACCGAAAGGATGAACACTGATACTTTCATTTTCGCTTCATACCGAATGGTAGATGCCTTACCCCTCGAATGTGATACCCATAAAAATCACCGGCTAAGGCACGTTTACATTTAAGGACTCCGATTTCTTCCCTTTTCAAAAGGTGCTTTTCATCTATTCTATATTTATTATCACGGGTTCGTTGCGATAAATTTTCAAAAGACCGAGATCGAGGTCTTTCACCCATCCTTCAATCGTTATTGTATCCTGCACGACCGCTGGATTCGTGTACAGGAGAGGATCTGCGTAAAAAGTATAATTATTGCCCGCCATGATTCCGGCAGCCGCAGCGTAGCTATCATCACTTACCCCGTCATCATCTATATCCCCCCTAAAAATAGGGAGGGGATAAGGACTTGTTGTCTTGCCGAGAGCGATTTTGAAAGAAAGAGGATAGGGCGATTGCAAGTTAGTCGCTGCCGGCAAATCGCCCGACGTCACATCCGATTCCAGTACCGGAAGCGTTACATGCATCTGGGAGGAGATCTCCGTGCCAAGTGCGACTGTGCTTGCCGTTATACGGTCGGTAATCCAGATGCCGTTCGTTTTGAGATACATAAGATAAAAAGTGGCCACGCCATTTTCATCTGTTGTCACAGTGGCGGGAATGCTCCCGCCGGCACTGTTGGGAGGAGTCAGATCGCCATCACCATTCGTATCCTCCCAGGATTCTTCAATCAGGTTTTGATTGACATCTTCATTGGGAAATGTTCCGGATATGTAGGTGGTATATCGTATCTCTGCGGGTTTGGGGTTTTCGTCATACCAGCCTCCGGTTTTGTAAAAAGCGGGCCACAAATTAAGCGCTACCTGTGCCCCTGACACTCCCTGACCGTTATGATCGGCAACCTGGACCGCCATCGGAAGTTTGTAATATGTTGGATCAGGAGCCTCCAGCAAGGTGCCTGCTCCAATGACTACCGAACCGGCCGTCCCTCCGATCGTAATAGGCGTACTTTCAGCTACCGAAAGGATAGTAACCGTCTTTCCCGCTCCAACTACAGCCAATTCATCAGTAAGCTCGCCCCCTCTGAGAGTTAATACGCCCGGGGTAACCGCATCTACGATGTAAGTCCCGTCATTGTTTTGCGACCCTTTGACTCTGATGGTCTCGCCCCGTTCAAATCCATCTCCGGCAGGATCGGTGAAATCACCGCCATCTGATCGGGTAACAGTGTCTGCAAGCGGATTATTGTCGTTAAATGAAATCACATCTGTAAGCGGTCCTGTCGTACCCTCTCCTATTACCTGGGCCGCCGCTACCACGGGAGTAATTGAACTGAGCTGGCCCGATGTAAAGGTTGTTTTTGCCTCGCCTTTACTGTCAGTGTATACAACAACCGGCGAAATCTGCTCGCCTCCCCCCGTGGGATTTTCAATTGAAAAAACGACCGGGGCATTCCCCACAACCTGATAGCCGCTTTCCGACGAAGTTCTTACCGTTGCCTTCAGAGTAATCGTATTCGTAACATTGGTCCGGCTGGGAGCGACAACACTTGCACTGGGCTGGATTGTAATTAATGCGGCATCTACTGCCGGAGCTGTCAACGCGATGCGGATTGTATCGCTTGTATCGAGATTGTTAGGATCGAATACCTGTATTGTGGCAAGTCCCGCCTGGGGACAGCTGAAAGCAACCGTAGCGGTTTCTGTGACAGGGTCGACAGGTTCATTGACCACCTGACCGGTTTCAGCAGGCACTGCAGTGCTTGTCGAAAGCGTTCCCAGCGAGGTTGCGAACCGTACATTCGCAAGACCGGGCGCTTTTACTGTTATTGAAAGAGGAGGATCGCTCGTGGACATTGCCTGGGGATCATTCGTCGGAGAGGTAATACCGAAGACCGGCAGCCCGGCCCCTGTGACGGTATAGACTTTGATCGCAGAAGCATTAAGTCCCGATGCCGACACTGTGACCGTGCCCGGTGCCGTGCCTTTCACAACGATGGGGGCAATCTTTCCATTTACATCGGTAATGTCTGACGAAAGAGACACGGTTGCATTTCCAGTACCGGGAGTTACGGAAATGGAGACAGGGATACCATCGACCGGCCTGGACGCTGCATCAAGTGCCGTAATGGTGAGAGTATCCGTAATAGTGCCGTCGTCGGAAATTGTCAATCTGGTATGATCCATATCGATTGTAGAACCTGTCACCTGTACAGGCGCCATTGAAGAAAGTGCCGATACCGTACCCGTGACGGTCACAACCTGATTACTCGGATCAAGAGTTCCGGATGAAAAAGAAACTGTGGCTTCTCCGTTCGCGTCCGTAACATCCGATACGGCGCTTATCTGTCCTCCCGAAGCGCTGAACTGGACAGTAACACCCTCAATTACTGCATAATTGACATCCAGAACTGTCGCGGTGACAGTAGCGCTGTCGGAATTATCTGACTTCACGGAAAGTGGTGAAGCATTAAGTTTGATGAAGGCCGGAGTTGCTGTTGGTACAGTGGTAATCTCAACAGTTTTCGACTGGGTGATACCATTTGAAAGAATTGTCACAGTCGCGGTCCCTGCCTGGGTGCCTGCCATGAGTGAAACCGTAATTACGCCTGTGGCATCTGACGTTTTGGCAATACAGGTCTGTAAACCGTTAGCGAAAGATCCGAGATTTGTAGTTAATGTTGCGCTCGTTCCCTGAGCAACCGGATTTCCCGTACTATCTTTCAAGGTATAGGTCAATGCGACGGAACTTGCTCCATCCGCCGGCATACTGATTGCATCATTGGTTTTTTCAATTACCGCCGTTGCGCCTCCCGCGGTACTTTCGCTCCCTGTGCTGCTGCTTGTACTTGCAGTTGATTCCGAATCTATGCTGTCTCCCCCTCCTCCGCCTCCGCAGGAAAAGAGAAAGAGCATTGATGTAAAGAGAATGACAAGAATAACCACTCGATACCTATGGGACTGTTCCATCTACAAAACTCCTTCAATATTCTCGTTTCTGGAGAGCCTCCGTTCCCTCTCGGTCGTCGATCACAACTTTACGCAGATCGGGGGAATATTTTTATCAATTCGCCTCAGCTGTGAAAGCAGTACCAAGAATTCTGGGAGTAATAAAAATAAGCAGCTCTCTTTGATCTTTTACGATGGTTTGCTCTTTAAAAAGCCATCCCAAAACAGGTATCTTCATCAGCCAGGGCACTCCGGATTCAGCATCCGTTTCGGTGCTTTTATATATCCCTCCGATCACGATTGTGTCTCCATCATTTACGATTACCGTTGAATCCACGTTACTGGCAACAAGAGGCGGATTTTCATTATTGGTGTTGGTTTTCTGCCAGTCGGCGTATTTGTTGGAGGCCTGTATGATCATCGATACCTTACCCTCCGAAGTAATTTTCGGAGTGACGGTCAATTCGAGTTTGGCATCTTTCATTTCAACTTCGGGATTTCCTTCGTCATCCCTGCTCACATAAGGTATTTCCTCACCCTGACCGATGGTAGCCTTTACATTGTCAACTGTTGTTACTTTCGGTGAGGAAATAATCTTTCCCTGACCCTGCACTTCGAGAGCTTCCAGTTTAGCGTCGAGAATATACTTGCTCGTTCCTGAAATGATGCCCAGAGCAGGGGCTGCGGCTGCTATTGAGGAAGGAAAATTGACAGCGATGTTACTGTCGGTGATTCCTATTCCACTTGGAAGCGTCGCAACATCCGTGTATGCCGATGGAGCGGAGTTGCCTATCAGAAACCCTATATCACGGCTTTTCCAGGTATCCAGGTAGCCGTAGCCCCATTTAACACCAAGCTCTCTTGAAAAAGTTGTTGAGACTTCTACAATTTTTGCTTCTATCGAAATTTGTTTAATTCTTCCTTCCAACACATTTTTTTTCAGCTCTTCCGCTTTTGCTTCATTTAATTTTTCAAGAGGAAGGACGGTTATGACCCGGTCCTTTTTTTTCATGCCTAACCCTTGCACCTCAAGCAGCGTTTCCAAGATCTGATCCCAGGGAACTTTTTTAACATTGAGAGTGACTCGCTGGTTCACATCGGCACCGCTTACAATATTATATCCGCTGATTTCTGAAATAAGCCTGAATACGCTTTCGATAGGAGCATCCTGGCAACATATGGACATTTTCTCCCCTGCATACCGTGATGATTCTTCTTCCAGAAGCGTTTTTGCCTCTTTTTCCAGGTATTCCTGTGTATTGACCTTTTCTTTAATTTCACTTTGCGTGTCAACTGTTTCCAGTATAACCGGCTGAGATGCGGGCCCGCTATATTGCACAAGGGAAGCTGTATCAAAAATGGCAGCAATGCTGTCTTCTACTTTATGAATACGATAGGGCACCATATTTTCCAGTACGATATCCAAATCCAAAAAAGATCCCTCAGCACCGTCTTTTGAAAAATTGAGCGTTACGTTTTTAATGTTCGAAAGAGCGCCGCTTTCATATCGATTTGCGGCCTTTGAAGACACATTTGTATTTTTCAGCCTCATAACAAGAATTTTTTCTGATTTTCGAGACAAGATAACTTCAGGAACTGTTCCGGCAAAACGCACCGTCATTTTTTCTTTCCCTTCAAGCCGCTGGAATGTAATTTCCTTTACCGATGAAGCACAGTGCTCTTCTGCTGCCGAACCTCCTTTTTCGACCTCTGCGGCCGGCGCAGGGAGTGATGAGGGCCTGAAGATTTTCCCTTTTGTACAACCGGAAAAGGTACAAATAAAAACAAGGATAACTATAATACTGTATCGCAATTTCATATTTTCCCTCTATTTCCGTCTCTGTCTAGCTTGAGAGTAATCTGCTTACTTGTTTCATTGCCGTAGGGATCCTGTTCTGTCTGTTCGATTATTATTCTGTCAGAAAGGATTTGTGTAACTTTTCCACCGAACAAGCCCATGGTCGTGCCTTTATAAACCGTATAGAGCCTGCCGCTCCCATCCGCCACGACCGCCGCACTCTTTTCAGCGCCCATGGCAATGCCCAGGAGGTTAAACTCCCTGATATCGTATCTTTCCAGCGGAAGTACAAAACGTGGTTCTTCTTTTTTTACCTCAAGGGGCCTGTGTAATTTTGTGGCAGGATTTTCTTTCTTTTCTTTCTCGGGCGCAAGTTTAATAAAAGGCAAGAACGGGTCCACCTCGTTTCTTTCAATTGAGGCCACTTCAGCAGCTTCCGGGCTTTTTCCTTTATCCGCAAACGCATACCCCAATTGAAGCGGGAGCAAAATCGCGAATAAGATCAAAATGTTTCTATTTGCTAGTTTGTTCGGTCGCTTGTTTCGGTTCTTCATTTGGTCTATCCAGAAACATATAGGTTTTCATTAAACATTCAGTTTTCAGAGGGTTTCCTTCCCGTTCTTCCTCCGTTGATCTTCGAATAGCTGCATCTGCAACATTGACGATACGGGGGAGCTCGGCCACTCGAAGAAAAAAGGACGTAAGATTATGATAGCCGCCCTCAACTTCTATTTTTACCGGGATCTCTGCATAGAACTCTTTGGAAATTGGATCCAGGGGCTGAAAAAGAACAAAAGAGAGGTTTTCTTCCCGGCCTGCCTCCGAAACAGACTTGAGCAGATTGGGAATTTCTTTTCTTTCAGGCAGTTTTGCAAGAGCTATTTGTAAATTTTTATTCAACTCTGCAATCTCTTTTTTGTGCTTTTCTATTTTAAGGGCCACGACCCGCCTTTTTGCTATCTGTTGCTCCAGATTTTCCAGCTTTTCCGTCAACTCAATCTTTTTTTCCAGGGCAGCCTGGAAAAAATAAAAATAGTAGAAATAAAGGAGAAGAAGTGCAAGCGCCACACCTAAAACAATCTTGTATTTAGTGGGCATTTTTTTCAGGTCTTCAACCGTGATGGCCATTTTTACCTCGCGTTTATTTCACATAAAAGCATAAACTGCTTGAGTTCTATTTTGTCTGCGTAATAGGTTTGTCTCGAAGTAACCAGATCGACGCTTTTGATGAAAGGAGATTCTTCCAGTCGATCCATGAAAGAGGCAATGGCATCATTGTTTACTGCCATACCTTCAAGAGAGATTTTCCTCTCTTTTTTTGAAAATAATGTCAGCCACATTTTTCCTGCAGGAATGCTTTTAGATAATTCGGTAAGAAGATGAATTGATTCTTTTCTGTCGCCTTCCAGGTTGTTAATAATAGAGAGCTTTTTTTCCACGAGGGCCTTGTCGGTTTTAAATTTATCGAGATTGCCCGTAATCGCTTTTAATCTCTCCAATTCGCTTGTTGCCGCCTCGACTTTTGTATGGAGTGCTTTTACGCTCATGGTCATAAACAGGTGAACCGAAGCAAGAGCAAGAAGGAGAAAGATTACTGCACCAGCGCCAATGACAAGCTGGCGCCTGGCTTGAATCTTCTTCATCTCTTCATGGTAGGGAATCAGGTTGATCTTTATCATAGGTCTTCGGTTCTCCTGAGGGCAAGGCCTGCGCCTATTGCGGCAATCGATTTGATATCGTTCATATATTCAGGCGGGCAGATTTTTTCATCGCATTCAATGGTCTGAAACGGATCGAAACGTTCTGTTTCACAACGCAAACGTTGTGCCAGAGCCTCTTCAATACCTGGAATACGGGTGCACCCTCCCGAAATCAGTATCTTCTTGATAAAGGCCAGACTGACCGAGGAACTGAAATAATCTATCGATCGCTCCACTTCTGCAAAAATGGGTTCTACATATGAGAGCATATCTTCACCCGCGATTGGCTCCCGTCCAAGTTGCTCTATCTTGAGTGTTTCCGCTTCCTCGAAGGATAGGCCCGTATGTCTTTGAATCGCCTCAGTGATTGAATCGCCGCCCATCAGAATATTTCTTGTGAATACCGATTGGTTCCCTTTTACTATATTTATATTTGTGATGCTTGCGCCCATATTTATCAGGCCCACAAGATCATCATCCGAATATTCGTAATTTTCCTCATAGGCGGTTTCCAGAGCGAAGGAATCGGCATCCATGATTACTACCCGGCATCCTGCCGCCTCGATCGCACTTCTATATTCAGCCACAATATCTTTCCTTGCAGCTGCAATGATTACTTCTATCTGTTCTCTGTTATCAGGGTTTTCTCCAAGTATATTGATATCGAATGCAACATTGTCTATATCATCAAATGGAAGATACTCGCCGGCCTCGTCAATAATTACCTGACGCAGTTCATCTTCTTCCATATTTCGGAAACCGGCTTTATTAATTACGATGGAATGCCCGGAAAGGGCGGTGGCAACCTGAGAGGCCTTACATTTTGAAATCTTGAAAAGTTCTTTTATTTTTTTTGTAAGCGCACTGCTGTCGTTGAGAAATCCCTTTTCTATGACCCCACGCTCCAAAGAAACCTGGGCAAAACTCTTCAGTTTGTACCCTGTTGGAGTATCGACAATTTCAACCAGTTTTAGAATCCTGGACCCGACATCGACACCAACAATATTTTTTCCCCCGGAAAACAAACCGCTCATCAGCTTCATGGGTCGTCCTTAGCGCAGCATCAGCACAGATTAGTCAATAAATCGGTATACTATTTCACCCTCTTTTATCATTCCCAGTTCTTTTCGCGCTATCATCTCGATATATGATAAATCATTTCTCAACAGGAGTATTTTGTTTTTTAATATTTGATTTTCTTCCAATATGGAAGAATTTACCTTCTTCAAAGAAGCAAGCCGTGCCTTGACTTCATAATAATCGACGAGTCCCTTGTCTCCAAATGCAATGAGAAGTCCCCCCGTTACATATACTGCCATAAACAGTCTGCCAAGTTTCATTCAGCTTTTTACCCGGCCGCAGCGGCGGCTGCCTGCCTAATTACCGATTTTACCAGACGGAATAAGCTGGTGCGGTTCGCTCAAAAGGAAATCTCCTCTTTCGATCCACTCTTTCAGGATATATGCGATTTCACGCGCTTTATAGTAGCTTGACATTGGAGCTGTGTCAATTTTTTTCCCATTTAGCTTAATCTTACCGCTCCGCAACTCTTTATAAGATGCTTCACCGACGCTTTTCGCGGCTCCATTTGGATAGTCGACACCATAATCGTAGATTTGGGCATATATGTCATCGTCTTTAACGGCTGTAAATCGGACAATTTCCTCATTTAATACGGGAATAGGAACGCCTATGCCCACATAAAGCGATACGCCGTATCCAAGAACGCTTGCCCCTACAAGCCATTGAGGACTCATTTCTTTTAGATTGCCGATTGCTGCAATGGTCCCGGCACCCTCCCTGGGAACACCGTTTTGCCCGCGCTCTACATTCCAGTTATGCTGTGTACCTTGCCAGGCAATATACCCCTGAGCACCCCCCAGAAAAATACGGGTGCCTATCCCGATTGTCAAAAAATAGGGATCATTCAATAGGGGACTGAGCTGACCCGAAGTGGAATAGTTTGCGTTCGCCATCATTGGGCGAAGAACCCCCATGTAGGTGTAAATTGTCCTGTCAGACATGTTTACAGCGCAGTTGTAATTCTGATAGGCATTTCTCGGGTTAAAAAGAATCGCGTCCCTTAGATCGTGAATTGTTACACTTTTCTCATATTTGCGGGCAGGATAGCAATCCGTTCCATACCCTTCGACCCTCAGCTTTATCATATTCCCCGCGACCAGATCCTCTATGACGTGCCCCCCTCCATAATTGAATTCTCCCGGATGTATGCTGTTGAGAGGGTCGTCTTCCACAACAGCTGTTGCCCCTATATAACAGTCAACAGCGGCAATTCCTCCATATGCAGGGACATTGTTAAGCCATACCCTCGTTGCTTTTATTTTGGGCGACGTATGTCCGAAGTTGAGAAAGGCCCCTGAGGAACACATTAGACCAAATGTTCCCGTAGTAACGACATCCACGGTCCGTGCAGCCTCAACCTCACCTTTTTTTTCAACAATATCAATTATTTCTTCAGCTGTGACTACAACGGCTTTCCCTTCTTTTATCTTTCTGTTTATTTCCTGATATGTTTTCGAAACGGCATGTGTATTCATGAAATATCATTCTCTCCGTTGCGTATCAATATACCAAAGGCATTCTAAATTCAATAAATAATCAATATTATGTGCAAAGTCTCACACTTTCCTGCATTTTGAAACCCAGCAAGACGGGGTTCTTATCTTATTCTCAGCCTGTATGACCGAACCCGCCGTCATTTCGCAATGTTTTTTTCAGTTCATCGACTTCGCGCCAACTGACCCGGCATATAGAATGAACTACCATTTGGGCTATTCGATCTCCTCTTTTTATCACAAAAGGTTCGGTACCAAGGTTAATTAAAATAATCTTGATTTCTCCTCTGTAATCAGCATCAATTGTTCCTGGAGAATTGAGAAGAGTCACTCCATTGTGGATCGCAAGCCCGCTTCTTGGCCTGATCTGTGCTTCAAACCCGTCAGGAAGAGCAATTTCGATACCGGTGGGAATCAGTTTTCTCGTTCCGGGATCAAGCACTTCATCATGATTGACAGCTGCATAAAGATCCACTCCCGAAGCGCCTGGAGACATATAGTCAGGCATCGGCAAGTCACCTGCACTTCCGATTCTTCTGATTGGAACGATGATTGTGTGCGTCATCTGACCCCTATGGGTGAAAGGCTGAGCTATAAAAGACTTTTTGCAATAATCTTTTAATTGAAAAAAAAGAAGATACTGAAACCTTTGCTGAAGCAAAGGTTTCAATTGAGGATTCAATCATTGCGGCAAATACCCGCCATACGAATACTACGGTTCTGTTTTCGTTTCTTCAAGAGCGTCTTTTCTGCTGAGCCTTATCTTTCCGTTCTTGTCGATGTCTATCACCTTCACAGTAACTGTATCGCCTTCATTGACAACGTCCGTCACCTTGCTCACTCTCCTGTTCTCAAGCTGTGAGATGTGCACCAATCCGTCGGTACCCGGCAATATTTCCACGAACGCACCGAAATCGACAACTCTCTTTACTATTCCTGTATATATTTTACCTACTTCTGCTTCTTCAGTAAGCGCCTTGACCATGGCAATTGCTTTGACAGTTGCCTGCGAATCGCTTGAGGCAATGGTTACCGTACCATCATCTTCCACGTCTATAACCACACCGGTTTCGCTTATGATGTGCCTGATGTTTTTCCCTCCGGTACCAATTACATCTCTGATTCGCTCAGGATTTATTTTCAATGTTGTTATCCTGGGTGCGTAGGTAGATAGTTCGGGGCGAGGCATTGAAATGGTTTGTTCCATGGTATCGAGTATATGAAATCTTCCATTTCTTGCCTGATAGAGAGCTTTCCTCAAGATTTCTTCGGTGATACCGTCTATTTTAATATCCATCTGCATTGCCGTAATTCCATTGCGGGTGCCGCAGACCTTGAAATCCATATCCCCCGCATGATCTTCATCTCCAAGGATATCTGATAGAATTACAATTTTTTCACCCTCTTTCAAAAGCCCCATTGCAATACCGGCCACCATTTCCTTAATGGGAACGCCTCCATCCAAAAGCGCCAGAGTTCCTCCGCATACCGTCGCCATGGAAGACGAACCGTTTGATGAGAGTATGTCCGAGACAACGCGAATTGTATAAGGGAATTTTTCAGTCAACGGTACTACTGGAAGAAGTGCCCGGCGAGCTAAGGCTCCATGGCCGATTTCTCTCCTGCCCGGACTTCTTAAAGAACGGACTTCGCCCACACTGTAAGGGGGAAAATTATAGTGAAGCATAAAAGTTCTTAATTCTTCTCCGCCTATGCTGTCCATTCTCTGTTCATCCGACGAGGTTCCCAGGGTCAGTATTACCATTGCCTGAGTTTCACCGCGTGTAAAGATGGCAGACCCGTGAGTTCGAGGCAGAACCCCCACTTCACATGTTATCGGTCTGATATCGGTATGGAAACGGCCGTCTATCCTGACGCCCTCATTGATAATCATATTTCTCAATATGTTTTTTTCAACTGCATCGATAATCGATGCAAGTTGTGCATTGCGGGCGGCATCATCGCTTTCCATATCATCGATAACTGCTTTTCTTATCCTGTCGAGTTCTTGATAGCGTTCCTGCTTTTTCGGTATCCTATATGCGCGTGTAAATTCTTCTGCACTGCGTAATTCCACAGTCTGGCGGAGGTCTTCGCCTTCCTCTGTTATTGCAATGTTCTGTTTGATTTTCCCCACAGCCCTGCGCATTTCATCCTGAAGATCGATGATCGGTCTGATCGATTTCAATCCGAAATTAATCGCCTCGATAACTTTATCTTCAGATATTTCATCGGAACTTCCTTCTACCATTACAAGATCAATCCTGTATTCCCCTGTTGCAGAATCGGTTTCACCTTTTTTTCCCACCATGAAAAGATCCAAATCGCTTTTCTCCATTACATCGAGCGGAGGGTTGCAAAGCAAGGTATCTCCATCTTTTCCGATTCTAACCCCGGCAATGGGCCCGTTGAAGGGAATATCCGAAACAGTAAGTGCCGCCGAAGCTCCAAGCATTGCGGCAATATCCGAACCGCTGTCGCTGTCATATGAAAAGACTGTGGCAACAATCTGCGTTTCGCTGTTGTACCCTTTCGGAAAAAGAGGTCGTATGGAACGATCTATAAACCTGGAGGTCAATGTCTCTTTTTCATTTGGACGCCCTTCACGCTTAAAAAAGCCGCCAGGGATTTTTCCTGCTGCCGAAGTCATTTCCTGGTAATCAACAGTCAGGGGCAGGAAATCACCCCCCTCGCGCCTGCTTGCCTGTGCCGCGGCAGTTACCAGGACAACCGTGTCACCGTAGCAGACATATGCACCGTTCGCCTGGCCTGCCACATAGTTCATTTTAATTGATATCTCTTTTCCTGCAAAATTTGCAGTAAACGTTTCTTTCATTGTATGTTATTTCTCCTTATGAGCTTTTATCGACGCAATCCGAGACGCTTGATGATTTCGCGATACCGTTCCACGTCTTTTTTCTTCAGGTAGTCAAGGAGTCTTCTTCTCTGTCCGACAAGTTTCAATAATCCGCGGCGCGAATGATGATCCTTTTTGTGAACTTTGAAATGCTCAGTCAAATAACTTATGCGGGCACTGAGCAGAGCAATCTGCACTTCCGAAGAACCCGTATCTTGCTCATGTTTTTTAAAATCATTTATAATTTCCTTTTTTCTTTCTTCATCTAGCACAGCTTTAATTCCTCCCTTATGGAACTTTCTAATAAGATACTTTCCTCAACAATTAAAAACTCTCATGAGTTTCACCGCCTGCTCCTTTTCGCTCATCCGTGGCAATTCATCAGAGGATAACAGCATTTTGGCAATCGCTATGAGTTCATTGTTTTCGGTCACGATCTTTACAGTGGAACCTTTTTCAATCAATGGAATATATTGGATTTTAAGCCCTTCTATTTCCGGCTGATAACCCTCGCGGATTTTTTCTGCCACATCCCGACCAACCGTAATCGCCTGGAATTCGTCAAGGGCATCATTAAGTGAAATGAGATGTTCTTTGATAACGGCCGCTCTCATAGTATCATCGACATGGTCCAGGCGAAGCGCATCGGCTTCGCTGAACTTCCCGCTTCGAATTCTTCTAAGGTCTGAAAGACAGGCTCCGCACCCGAGCCTTTCTCCCAGATCCGAACACAGAGCTCGTATGTATGTGCCCTTCGAACAAGATATTCGCAGGGAAACATAAGGCAAAGAAAAATCTTCGACACAAATATCGTAAATATTCACTTCTCTTACCGGCGGTTCGATGTTAACGCCTTCCCGGGTCCATTTATAGTAAGGTTTACCCTTGTACTTGCAGGCCGAATACCGCGGCACTTTTTGCATAATACTTCCAACAAACAATTTAGCGGTTGCTTCCACTTCTGCCCTCACAAGGCGGACAGTGGAATGCCCGGTGACTACTCCTGTCATATCTTGTGTATCGGTTGTGATCCCAAGCCTCATGGTAGCTCTGTATTCCTTGTCAGCAACAGTCAAGAACTGCACCGCTTTGGTAGCCTCATTGATGCAAAGCGGAAGTACTCCGGTGGCTGATGGATCTAATGTTCCCGTATGACCTACTTTCTTTATCCCCAAAGCCTTTTTTACATCACGAACAACATCAAAGGAAGTCATTCCCTGCGATTTATCAACTACGATGACGCCATTCATCAACTGTCTCTCCAATATGACGCATCGGCCGGTGCACCCGTATCTGCTTCGCAAGCGCCCTTTAGGGACAGGCATACCAGCGTACGCAGCGTTTCCTTAATTTCGCCGATATTTCCGGCGACTCTGCACGCAGCCGCATTTACGTGTCCTCCGCCGCCCAGTGCCCGGGCAACTTGCTCAACATTCGCAGCCCCTTTGGACCGCAAACTGATCTTATACTGATGATCGGGCATTTCATAGTAAAAAATGGCCACTTCGACTCCTTCTATGGAACGAACCATATCGACCAATCCTTCCGTATGTTCCGGCTTTGCCCCTCGTTCTTTCATCATATTCTGGTCAAGAAGTATGGCTCCAACCTTCCCGCCCATATCCATCTCGAGCGTTCCGAGTGCACACTCCATCAGTCGCATTTGCACGATAGGTTTCGACTCATAAATTTTTTGAGCGATGATGTGGGGCTCCGCCCCTTTTTCTATCAGAGCTGCTGCCAATCTTAATGTATCTGCTTTTGTATTCGAATACCGGAAGGCTCCCGTATCGGTTAAAATGGCAGTGTAAAGATTTACAGCGATATCTTTTGAAATGCCGCAACGAAGTTCTTCAATAAGTCGAAAGAGCAACTCGCCCGTAGAGCTGGAATCCGTATCGATCAGTGCGAGCTCAGATACATTCTGATTCGATATATGATGATCGATATTGATCACATACCCGATAGAACCAATTCGCGGTGCCTCTGTCCCAACCCGATCCAGTTCGCTGCAATCCAGCAATATCACTGCATCGAATCTTTCAACCGGTCCCAATGTATGACTGACTGCTTCGATTCCGGGTAAGAAACTATACACTCGCGGTATTTCGTCTTGACTGAATACCGTTACATCTTTACCCAGATCCCTTAAAATATGGTACATGGCGAGCCCGGACCCTATGGCATCTCCATCCGGCCTTACATGGAAAACTACCAGGAACGATTGGCATGCACGTATTACTTCAACTATCCTCTTCACCATCCGGTCTTTCCGCCTTGTGCAAGTCAGCCAATATTCTTTCTATTCGATCTCCGTAGGCAAAAGATTCATCGAATAAAAATTCCAAGTCCGGGACATATCGAAGTCGCAGCTGTTTGCCTAATTCTCTTCTCATGAAACCCTTCGCTTGCCTCAGCCCCGCTATCGTATCTTCATGGAAATTGTTTTTTCCGAGTGGAGTGAAATAAATTCTTGCAAACCGCAGATCATCCGTTACTTTTACCTCAGTAATTGTTATATCCCTGATTCTAGGGTCTCTCACTTCCCGCAGTACAATCCGTGAAATCTCTTCTTTTATAAGATCTGCAACCCTTTCAGCTCTTTTAATCGTCATCGAATTTGCCTTTACAACGGAGATGTCCTTCCATTCCGTTCGATATGTTTATAATCTCCTTTTTTAAATCAAGTATATCGACCAGGTGAAGGTCCTCAATGAATCTCGCAATGTGCGCCATTTTAGATTCAATAAATCCACGATCGTTTCCCACAACTGCAAAACCTATCTTTGAACGCTTCCAGTTATCTTGTTCTCCCACTTCGGCAATAGAAAGAGAAAAGGTCTGTTGCGTTCTGCCCACCACTCTTTTCAGCACCGAGCGCTTTTCCTTCAACGATCGGCTTTCGGGGATAAAAAGCTCTACGATTCCTGTTCCGACCACCACGAAGCGTGTATCTCCTTTTTTATTAAAAAACAGGCCTCCCGTTAAATGGATAAGAGAAGCACAGCAGCTCCGAAATTATTTCATTACTTATCCGGAAACAATTCGGGCATTTTTATTATAATGTTCTTTCAATCCTTTTCTTTGTATACGATTCGATTACATCTCCTGCCTTAATATCATCATATCCTTCGATTCCTATTCCGCATTCGAAACCTGCCTGCACTTCTTTTACATCATCTTTAAATCTTTTCAGTGACAGGAATTTGCCTTCGTATACTATTGCACCGTCTCTAATCAGCCTGAGATAAGAATTTCTAACTAATTTTCCATCTGTTACATAACTTCCTGCCACTACGCCTATTTTAGGTACACGGAAAAGCTCTCTCGCTTCCGCAAAGCCTTCATGGACTTCTTCCATAACAGGTTCGAGAAGCCCTTCCATTGCCGCTTTGACTTCCGCAATGGCTTCATAGATAACTCCATAGAATTTAAGGTCTACTCCCTCCTTTTCCGCCAAATCCATGATGCGGGCATCGGGTCTTATCCGGAATCCTATAATAACTGCGTCAGAAGCAGAAGCGAGCATTACGTCTGTCTCGGTAATCGCGCCCGTTGAAGCGTGGAGTATATTAAGATTGATATCTTCCGAAGCGATCTTAAGTAATGCTTCAGAAAGAGCTTCGACCGAACCCTGAACATCAGCTTTAATAATGATCTTGAGTTCTTTTGCACCTTCTTTTATTCTTTCGTAAAGTTGCTCAAGGGTTATTTTCGAAGTAGTTGAAAGTTTGCGCTCTCTTTCTTTTCTGAACCAATATTCTCCTATATTGCGTGCTTTCTTTTCATCCTCCACAGAAACAAAGTCCACCCCTGCCGCCGGCACTTTAGAAAATCCGATAACCTCTACGGGCATTGATGGTCCAGCAGCGGGGACGCGCATACCTTTGTCATCCATCATTGCTCTTACTTTACCGTATTCCGTTTTGCTTACAAAAGCATCGCCCTCATTAAGGGTTCCCTCCTGGATGATTACGGTTGCAACCGGTCCTCTCCCTTTATCCAATTTCGCCTCAATGATTATTCCTTTTGCCGGTCTGTCGGGATCTGCCTTTAAATCCATAATATCGGCCTGAAGAAGAATGAGCTCAAGAAGCTCTTCGATTCCGACCTTTTGTTTGGCCGACACTTCGGCGAAAATTGTTTCTCCTCCCCATTCCTCCGGAACAAGACCGTACTCGGAAAGTTGCTGTTTGATCCGGCCCGGATCGGCACCCGGTTTATCTATTTTGTTCACTGCAACAATGATTGGCACTCCGGCCGCTTTAGAATGGTTTATTGCTTCTATCGTCTGATCCATTACTCCGTCATCTGCGGCAACTACAAGAACCACGATATCAGTTACCCGGGCCCCTCTGGCACGCATTGTCGTAAAGGCTTCATGCCCGGGAGTATCGAGGAACACTATATCGCGGTCGTTAAGCCGGACATGATACGCACCAATAGCCTGAGTAATTCCTCCAGTCTCATCTTCCGTTACGCTTGTTTTGCGAATCGCATCAAGCAACGACGTTTTTCCGTGGTCGACATGCCCCATCACCGTGACGACAGGCGCTCTCGGTCTGAGCTTTTCGGGTATCGCTTCTGCTTTAGGAACTGCTTCTTCATAATCTACATTTACCAATTCGATCTGGTATCCGAATTCACCGGCCACCAGAGAAGCCACATCGGCATCGATAGACTGATTTATGGTTACCATCATCCCTAATGATATAAGTTTGCTTATCACATCATTCGTTTTTACCCCCATTTTTTTTGCCAAATCGCCTACTCTGATCGCATCATCCATCTTTATTCTTCTTTTAATTGCCTTGGGGGTCGTAATCTCTGTCTTTTTCATCTTTTGTGATGAAATAATCTGCTTTTTCTCTTCCTTCCAGCTTTTGACGGCCTCAGCCTCTCTTTCGTGCTTGCCCCGGCGTTCTTTTTTCTCGACAATCTGTTTTATAAAGGCCTTTCTCCTGGCAGGCACGTCTTCGATAACAATCGATATGGGCTTCCTTTTCTTTTTTATAGCTTCTTCAGTTTCTTCCTGTGTTTTCTGCTGCTTTGCGGCGGGTAATTTTTGCTCTTTTGTTGGTTTTTCCGCTTTTGCTTCCTGATCTTGTACAGGCCTTGATTTTACAGAAGGTTCTTCTTTTACGGAAGATTCCGGTTCCGCGATCGCTTCAGCTTTCTTTTCAGCTTCCCGAACCTCTGTTGCCGGTAATTCTTCTTTCGTTGCCGGCGCTTCCTGGAGTTCCGTTTCCGGCATCCGCTCCCGTTCTTTCTCAACAGAGAGTTCTTTCGCTTCCGTCTTCGCCTCGGCTTCTGCCTCTTTGACAGCAGGCTCTTCCGGATGCGGAGCAACCGGCTCCTGCTCCTCCGGTTCCGCGGGTTTCGGCTCGGCCTCTTCGAGCTTTATTTCTCCCGCCGCCGGGGCAACTTTTTCTTCCGGAAGAATTTCCTTTCCCTCCGGATGCGCGAGGGTCTCTTCAGCTTTCTCTTCTTCCTTCGGAACTTTTTTCTCTTCAGGTTGACGAATGGCTCTGCGCCGTATAACTGTCGATCTTACTCTTTTTTCGATTATTTTATCTCTTTCACCCAACGTGAATTCACGCCGCACCCTTTCGACTTCCTCGTTTTCGAGCGTACTTGAATGAGACTTCACCGCTATGCCAAGTTTTTCCAGACGGGGGATGAGGTCTTTCGCGTCAATTTCAAGCTCTTTGGCCAATTCGTAAACTCTGGTTTTAGGCATTCTGGAAACTCCTGCTTGTTCTATCGACAGGAAGATGTGAGATCCTGAATGATTCACACTCCTGGCTCCTTAGCTTTGCCCTTCAGCAGCTTCGCGGCCTCTGCGATCCATGTTTCTGCTTTTTCTCTGGATATTCCACCGGAGGCACCCAGCTGATCAGGATCAGCCGAAGCAATCATTGAAATATTTTTAAACCCTTCGTTAAAGAGCATCTCAGCAGATTGTGAATCCAATCCGGTAAGGATGGTCAATGCTTTCACTCCTTCCTCTTTTTGAGCCACAACTGTTGAATCGCTCTTCACATCTATTTTCCATCCAGTAAGTCTGGCTGCAAGCCGTACATTTTGTCCGCTTTTACCTATCGCCAATGAAAGCTGGTCATCAGGAACAATTACTTCGATTGACCGGCTTTCCTCGTCAACAACAACACGATCAACTTTCGCAGGTGAAAGAGCACTGCATACATATGTGATGGGATCTTCGGAATAAGGCACAATATCGATCTTTTCACCCCGCAATTCCTGAACTACCCCCTGTACTCTCGATCCTCGCATGCCGACACATGCACCTACCGGATCTATATCCCGATCTTTTGTTTTAACTGCGATTTTTGAACGGTTTCCAGGTTCTCGCGCCACACTTACAATGTCGATCAGCCCCTCCGATATTTCCGGGACTTCGAGTTCAAAAAGGCTTTTTAGAAATCCGGGATGGGTCCTGGAAAGTATAATTTGAGGTCCTTTGGATATTTTTTTGACATCAAAAATATACGCCCTTATTCTTTCCCCTCTTCTGAATGTCTCTTTATGTATTTGTTCGGATGTCGGAATTATTGCTTCAGCCCGCCCCAGATTTACTATTATATTTCCTCCTTCAAATCTTTGAACCGAGCCGTTTACAAGGGTTCCTTTCCGATCTTTATACTCCTCGTAAATATTATCCCGTTCTGCGTCTTTTACTTTTTGAATAATGATTTGCTTTGCCGTTTGAACTCCTATTCTCCCGAACGTATTCGTTTCTATTTTCATGCCGAGACTGTCTCCAAGCTCGGCATCTTCGTCCAGAGCTTCTCTTGCATCTTCAAGCGATATCTGGGTATCAGGATTTACTACCGTATTTACCACTGTTTTGAATTGAAAAACCTCAACTTCTCCCGCTTCCTCATTGTAGACGGCCTCGAGTTCAAGGTCTTGCCCCATTTTCTTCTTTGCGGCAGTCAATACTGCTGTTTCAAGCGCATCGATTATAACCTCTTTATCGATTCCCTTTTCTTTTCCCATCAATTCGATAAGACGCTTAAGGTCTGACAACATCAATGCTTTCCTCCGCCCTCTAAATCATACTGAAGGTTTGCTTTAGCGACAAACATTCGAGGTATGCGATATATCTTCCCATCAACTTCCATGATGATCGTTTTCTCGCCTTCTGCATCAACATAATCAACGAGTCGGCCGCGAAAATTTTTCCTTCCCTCCAGGGCTTCTTTTGTCCTGATTTTTACCGTTTCTCCTCGATACTTCAGAAAATCCTTATCGCGAGCAAGTGGACGATCCAGCCCAGGCGAAGAAACTTCGAGATCGTATGGTCCGGGAGGGACATCGTACACTGAAAGCACTTCCCCGATTTCGCCGCTTACAGAAGCACAATCATCAATGGTAACACCCCGCTCGCAATCTATGTATATTCTTACCAGCCAGCGGACCTTGCCCCGCTGGCATTCGAGATCCACTAATTCAAATCCTTCTCCTTCAATAACAGGCTCTATCATTTCTCGTATTTTTTCTTTATACATAACCACCACTCACTATAGCGCCAAACGAAAAAAGTGGGCGGTGCCCACTTTTAATCAAGTGAATTTCTTGGCGAAATTCCTATCATAAAAATATTGCTATTGCAACGAAAAAATGGAGCGGGCGATGGGGATCGAACCCACGACGTCCAGCTTGGGAAGCTGACATTCTACCGCTGAATTACGCCCGCTTTTCCTTAATTGTTATAATAGCGAAGGCTATTTATGAACAACCGAAGCGTTTTGTCAAGCCTTTTTTCTCTGCGGAAAGGAGGGCGAATATATTTCAGGAATTCTGTGTTTTGGCATTACCCTCTTTATCCAGGCGTACCTCTATAGAGCGCCCGTGGGCGTCCAATCCTTCCAGTGAAGCAAACTGAAGTGCTCTTTCTCCATATCGAACTATCGATGTAGAGGAAAAATAAAGAATGCTCGTTCTTTTTATAAAATCATATACACCGAGAGGAGAAGAAAAACGGGCGGTTTGGGCAGTGGGAAGAATATGGTTGGGTCCTGCAATATAATCACCAATAGCTTCAGGCGTAAAGGAACCGATAAAAATTGCCCCTGCATTTTTTATTTTGCCGAGCAATTCCCGGGGATTTTCCACCATCAATTCGAGATGTTCCGGTGCAAATTCATTTGCCAGCATTACCGCCTCTTCTATGTCGCGGGTTACAACGATCCCTCCGTACAAATTCAGGGAATGCTCAGCTATGCTCCGTCTTGAAAGATGAGAAAGCTGTTGTTTTATTTCGTCTGAAACTGCTTCAGCCAGTTTTTTTTCGGCCGTGAATAAAACAGCGCTGGCTAACTCGTCATGTTCAGCCTGCGATAAGAGATCGGCGGCCACATATGAAGGGGGGGCTGACGAATCTGCAATCACTACTACTTCGCTGGGACCGGCGATCATGTCAATACCGACGGTACCGTATACCATTCTTTTGGCTGCTGCTACATAAATATTGCCCGGGCCTACAATTTTATCGACTTTTGGTATACTGTGCGTTCCATACGCAAAGGCAGCGATGGCTTGAGCGCCTCCAATTTTAAAAATTTTTTCGATTCCGGATATTTCCGCTGCGACAATTATCAAAGGGTCTACTCTGCCACCTTTTGCAGGCGTAGCCAGAAAGATATGCTTTACACCGGCTACCCGAGCGGGGATTGCCGCCATTAATACCGTTGACGGATACGGGGCTTTTCCACCGGGCGCATATACGCATACACTATCGAGCGGACGAACCATTTGTCCGAGTTCTGTTCCTTCCTCATCTACTGTAAACCATGAATCTACTTTTTGATTACAATGAAATTTTTCAATCCGATTCGAAGCGCATTTTATTACCTCGAGATCAGCGGCCTCGACGCAGCGAAAAGCCTCCTTCTTTTCCTGATCGGTCAGAATCACCGTGTGTTCATCAAGAACGGATCCATCAAAGCGAAGCGCATATTCAAATAGAGCGTTGTCTCCCCTGGCAATCACATCCTTGATAATACCGTCAACTACATTCATAACCGATTCATCGAATGTTTCGCCTCTTCCTTTTATCCGGCGCATTTCCGCCTGGAAATCCGGTGAGTCAGCATATAGTACTTTCATTTCATTCACGCACCCTTTTTATATTCGCTCCCAATCGAGACAATTTTCCTTCTATTTTTTCATACCCGCGGTCAAGATGGTACACTCTTGAAAGCTCGGTAGTTCCTTTTGCGACTAGTCCAGCCAAAACGAGGGATGCGGAGGCTCGCAGATCAGTTGCCATTACTTGCGCTCCCTTAAGCCTCTCTACACCTTTTACTATCGCCCGATTTCCATCTATCAAAATGTCTGCACCCATTCTCATCAGCTCATTGACATGCATAAATCTATTCTCGAATACAGTTTCTCTGATAACGCTGATCCCTTTTGCCCCGGTCATAAGAACCATCATCTGGGCCTGCAGATCTGTCGGAAAACCCGGATAGGGGAGTGTCGTGATATCTACGCTCATCACCTGTCCCGATCCCGAGACTTCTATTCCACCACCAACCTGTTCAACCGATACTCCAGCCTCACGCAATTTGGTGACAAGAGATTCGATATGTGAAGACCGGCAATTCAGAAGTTTCACGTTTCCCCCGGTTAATGCCGCCGCTATCATAAAGGTTCCTGCCTCTACCCGGTCGGGTATGACAGCCGCTTCCGCGGGCATGAGAGAAGATACACCTTCTATTGTAATAACATCCGAACCGGCACCTCGAATTTTGGCCCCCATTCCATTCAATACTTCTGCAAGATTGATTACCTCAGGTTCTCTTGCAGCGTTTTCCAGAACCGTTGTCCCCTCGGCAAGTACTGCCGCCATCATTATGTTTTCAGTTCCTGTTACTGTTGATATATCAAAAAAAATGGTTGTTCCGCGAAGCCTTTTCGACACAGCCTCTACATAACCGTCTTTTATCTCTATTTGCGCTCCCAGGGCTCGCAGCGCCTTGAGATGCAAATTTACAGGTCGTGCCCCAATTGCACATCCACCAGGAAGCGATACCCTGGCTCTGCCCATTTTTGCAACAAGAGGTCCGAGCACCAGAATTGAAGCTCGCATGGTTTTTACCAAATCGTACGAAGCCAGACAGCTTTTGATATTTCCTGCATTTATGCGCAAAGGATCCCCTTCATCTATCTCGGCTCCAAGACTGATCAGAAGTTTTTTTATTGTGTACACATCCACAAGATTGGGAATGTTATGAAAAGTACAACATCCATCTGCAAGCAATGAAGCTGCAAGTATAGGGAGGGCAGCATTTTTCGAACCGCTTATTTCTATTTCGCCGTTCAGTCTGTTACCGCCTTCTATTACTATCTTATCCACCTCTGGGCCTCCTTTTTCTTCCTGCCGCTACTCTTTGTCTGCCGGAATAATCAAGGCGGAATCGTATTGATTCATATCCTCCGGATTCTTCAAATAAATTTCCAACGGCTTTCTTCTGATTATCGCCAATTTCCATGACAAGCCATCCTCCAGGATGAAGAACGGAAAGCGCACCCTTTATGAGCATCTCATGAAATTCTGTTCCCTGCGGACCTGCAATCAACGCAGCTCTCGGTTCGTTTTGCCGTACTTCGCGCGGAAGCGATAAGAATTCTTCTTCTGCGATATAGGGTGGATTCGATACGACTATATCAAATTTTGACTCAAGCGGCGAAAATAAGTTTGAACAAAAAAAGGTAATCTTATGACCTAAATTGTTTGAGAAAGCGTTTTCTTTCGCTACTTTTAGCGCACGCTCCGAAATATCGGCAGCATAAATACCGGCCTCTGGCAGTTCAGTGGCAAGGGCAAGGCTTATCGCTCCACTGCCTGTACCGATTTCAAGAATATTCCCTTTTTTAAGAGAATCGTACCTGGCAATGTGTATTACTTCTTCCACAACTGTTTCCGTATCAGGCCTTGGTATAAGAACGTCTCTCGTCACTTTGAGAGATATCGACCAGAATTCTTTTTCACCTGTGATATACGCAACCGGCTCGCCCTTGATTCTCCGTTCCAGATATTTCGAGAAACATGCCTCTTCATCGCCGTCAAGCATGCGATCAGGATATGTGTATAATTGAATTATCTCAAGATCGAGACATTTCGCGAGCAGCACTTCTGCATCAAGTCTCGGTGAAGTTGCACCCGCCATTTTAAGATACCGGTCAGCTATACCGAGCAAGGTCGCCACATTCACAGATTTGAATACCTTTGAAGGGCCTTTCGGCCATCTGCACAATAGCTGCTGGGCATACATTCGCCTCAAAACCCCTCTTTTACCGCAGGGGTACCATGTTACGCTGACAGAGCTTTCAATGCTTCCGTCTGGTAGTGAGTCATCAGGGATTCGATAATCGGCTCCAGATTTCCGTCAAGAATGTCATCCAGGCTGTAAAGGGTAAGACCCACACGATGATCCGTCACCCTCCCTTGAGGAAAATTATACGTTCTGATTCTCTGGCTTCTATCTCCGCTCCCTACTTGCTTTTTTCTTGTTTCTGAAATTTCAGCCGCCTGTTCGGCTTCCATCCTGTCAAGGAGCCGCGCTTTTAAAACCTTAAGAGCTTTGGCTTTATTTTTGTGTTGCGATTTTTCATCCTGACAGGTCACAACCATCCCTGTAGGAATATGCGTAATTCTGACAGCCGAATCAGTAGTATTAACGCTCTGACCGCCGTGACCTGTGGAACGATACACATCAATTCTTAACTCATTAGGATCTATGCTAATTTCGACATCTTCAGCTTCCGGAAGAACAGCAACAGTTACCGCCGAGGTATGTATCCGTCCCTGAGCTTCCGTAACCGGCACTCTCTGAACCCGATGCACGCCGCTTTCATATTTCAACCTGCTGTATGCTCCGGCTCCTTCAATCATGACGATTACTTCCTTGAATCCTCCCATACCGCCTGCCCAGCTGGTACTTATCACTTCCGCTTTCCAGCCGCATCTTTCAGCATACATTGAATACATCCGGAAAAGATCGGCCGCAAAAAGAGCCGCCTCTTCTCCTCCGGTGCCCGCTCGAATTTCCAGAAACACATTTCTTTCATCATTGGGATCTTTCGGCAATAAGAGAAGTTTTAAACGATGCTCCAGCATTTCAAGTTTTTCTTCCAGATGCTTCAACTCTTCCGCTGCCAGAGCTTTTAATTCCTGGTCTTCTTCGTTCAGAAGCAATCGGTTTTCTTCAACCTGCAGTTTTGTTTTCTCATGATCTCTGAAGGTCTCGATCACATTTGAAAGATCAGCATGTTCTTTTGCATAACGCTGATACTGATGTATATTGCCTACGGCTGAAGAATCGCTCAGCAGGGCTTCCAGTTCCGTATAGCGCTTTTCTATTTCTTTCAGCTTTTCAAGCATTGAAGATTTTCACTATCCTTTAGAAAAATTCAGGGATTATCGGCAGGATGCACCTGTCAAAAAAGAGACTTGCGGTCAAACTAAATTTCTCGCAGGCCTTTGGAAGGAAGTTGCGTCAATTGTGTCGGCCTGAGCGATTACTTTTCCTTTTCCTGCTGATTTCTGCCGGCGTATTTCTGTTTGAATTTCTCCACCCTTCCTGCCACACTCATCACTTTTTGTTTACCCGTCATAAAGGGATGACATTTAGAGCAGATTTCAACTTTTATTTCCGGCCTTGTCGATCTCGTCTCGAAGGTATTGCCGCAGACACATGTAACTACAGCCTTTTTATATTGCGGATGAATTCCTTTTTTCATGATATCTTCCTCTATTCTTTTTCGAAATCGTGGAATTATAATGTTTAATTTTTAAAAATCAAGTGTATTCTTCCAAACAGCTTACTGGTTCATAGAATCAAAAAATTCCATATTCGTTTCGGTTCTCTTTATTTTGTCGATTATGAATTCCATAGCATCAACCGGATTCATTTCCTGGAGCAGTCTCCTGAGAATCCATACTCGATTCAGATGCTCTTTGGGAATAAGCATTTCTTCTTTGCGCGTTCCCGACCGTATAAGATCGAACGCAGGGAAAACCCGCCGGTCTGCTATTCTGCGATCCAAATGGAGTTCCATATTGCCCGTGCCTTTGAATTCTTCGAAAATAACTTCGTCCATGCGGCTTCCCGTATCTATGAGGGCCGTCGAAATGATAGTAAGGCTTCCTCCCTGTTCAACATTCCGAGCTGCACCGAAAAATCTTTTCGGCTTATGCAGTGCATTGGAATCGACTCCACCGGAAAGTACCTTTCCACTTGGAGGAACGACCGTATTATAAGCGCGCGCCAGTCTCGTTATACTGTCGAGAAGGATGACCACATCCTTCCTGTGCTCCACCAGTCGTTTTGCTTTTTCTATAACCATCTCGGCTACCTGAACGTGGCGAACCGCTGTTTCATCAAAAGTCGACGAAATTACCTCTCCACTGACGCTCCTTTCCATATCGGTAACTTCTTCAGGCCGTTCGTCAATGAGGAGTACCATCAGCGTCACTTCTTTATGATTTGAGGTGATGCTATTGGCGATGTCTTTTAAAAGCACCGTCTTACCGGCTCTGGGAGGAGATACAATGAGTCCGCGCTGGCCCTTGCCTATAGGAGTAAAGATATCCATTATCCTTGTAGAAAAATTTTCCGCATCCGACTCCAGGCTTAATTTTTTGTCAGGATACAGGGGGGTAAGATTGTCAAAAAGAATTTTATCCTTTGCCAAATCGGGACTTTCAAAATTAACGGAACTTACTTTAAGAAGTGCAAAGTACTTCTCCCCATCTTTGGGAGGCCTTATCTCACCGGAAATCGTATCTCCCGTTTTTAGACCGAATCTGCGAATCTGTGAGGGAGAAATATAAATGTCATCAGGGCCCGGCAGATAGTTGTAATCAACTGATCTCAGGAACCCGAATCCATCCGGAAGAGTTTCCAGAACTCCTTCCCCCGTAATGAAGCCGTTTTTTTCCGACTGGTACTGGAGTATTGAAAATATCAGGTCCTGTCTTCTCATTCCGCTTGCATCGGGAACATTTAATTCTTTCGCAAGATGATTCAACTCTCCTATTGATTGCTTTTTTAATTCTGAAATGTTCATACCTCGTTCCTTACGTATAATATGCTTTTCCGTAAAGCTGCCATTTAATAGTTACGTTTCTCCGCTAGGAGATTGGTTTTCATTTTTTCCTGCGAAACCGGGCCGGCCTGGTTGCTACACCAGCCTTGGGAGAGTCTGGAATTCTGATTTTAAGAGCAAATATTGATTTTTGGTAACTATTCTCATCGACTGGGATTATTTCCGTGGAATAAGATGCGTTTTTTAAATCCACTGCGAAGGAACGTGCAGAATAGCCGAAAATATATTTTTCTTTTCAACAACGATCATTCTCTTTACACGGACTCTGTATTTATCGGTAGCTAACGTGGACTCCCGGCGTACTTCAAAAGGAAGGATTTGTCGTACACGTATTTTTTGATACCGGAAAATATAAATGAAGTGAAAAGTAATGTCAAGACAATTCTCAACAATTTATGCAGGTTGATATAATGCGTTCATATCGTGTTGGTTCCTATGATAACATGATAAAATTCAGCTGTCTTCCTGCTTTGCTGCCTTCCTTTCTGTAAGAAAAAAAGAGGTCATTATGGCACGCAGTACATAGCGGCACGATTACTATATTGGCTTCCATCATTCCTCTTTCCTTCATTTGGATCAGATTTGCTTTTCTCAGGTCCATCATCAGCCGTCCACGATTTCGACTTTTCGAAAATATCTCTTTTTTTAGTTTTTCATCTGTAACGGCTTCAAATACAGAATTATCTACTTCATAGCAGCACGGCCCTATTGAAGGACCAATTGCCGCTTTGATGTCAGCTGGGTCTGAGTAAAATTCACGCACCAAAACTTCTATCGCTTTGGCCGTAATACCGAGTACCGTTCCCCTCCAGCCGGCGTGAACGGCACCTATTATTTTCTTTACAGGATCTAGAATAAGTATGGGAATACAGTCAGCGGTTCTAACGGCTAAAGCAATCTGTGAATTCATCGTCACCATCCCGTCGCAGCAGATAGGTTTCTTTTGAGATGTGTTATCAATTACGACTACTTTATTGCCATGAACTTGAGTTGCCGTAAATAAGCGTTCCGGAGCGTATGGAAAATCTTTTTTACAGAAATTTTGTTTATGATTTACAGATCTGGTACCGAATCCGTGACAGAGAAAATCATACATGGCCAGATCCCGCGATGTTATAATGCGAGCATCTCCATTTTTTACAATTTCGAAACAGATGTCAAATGGCATATCAGGGTATTTCTCTTCTCAATTTTTCAAGCACCAATTCCATATCGGCGGAAAGCGGAGCTGTAAATTCCATTGTCATTTCCCGGCAAGGATGGAAAAACTTCAAATAACCGGCATGAAGGGCCTGTCTATTCAACGTTAAAAGCGCCTGCCTCACTTTCTGATCAGCAATGGCGCATGTTCTTTTTTTAGTGCCGCCATATTCTGTATCCGCTACCACCGGATGCCCTATCGAGCTCAGGTGCACTCTTATCTGATGGGTTCTTCCTGTTTCAATTTGTACGTTGAGAAACGCAACCCCGTTGAATTGTTCTTTGACCATCCATTTGGTAAGCGCATTTTTGCCCCTCTTTCCGGATGGTGACATTTTCTTGCGATCCGTAGGATGTCGTCCTATTGGTGCATCAATGATTCCTTCTTTGTGATCAAATGTGCCGAATGCGATTGTCTGGTACACTTTGGTTACTTTTCTGTACTTGAATTGATCGGCCAGAAGACGATGTACGTGATCGCTTTTGGCTGCCACCATAAGCCCCGAAGTATCCTTATCAAGACGATGAACAATACCGGGTCTCAGATATCCGCCAATCCCTGATAAATCTTTGCAATGTGCAAGGAGAGCATTCACCAGAGTTCCACATGGATTGCCCGCACCGGGATGCACGACCATTCCGTGCGGTTTATCTATGACGATGAGAAATTCATCTTCGAAAATCACCGAAAGAGGAATATCTTCTGGTTTAATACCTGCCGGTTCAGGTTGAGCAATTCTCAAAAACACCATATCGCCTGTTTTTAGATGGTGACCCGGTTTCACATTTCCGTGATTAACTGTAACCCGTGCTTTTTCAATTGCTTTTTTAATTTGTGACCTTGAAAGATCACTATTCCGTTCAGCTAGAAAAAGATCGAGTCTTATTCCTTTTTCCTTTTCAGAAACATTGAAAAATCTTGATTCCCCTTTTGAAAAGATCATGATTACGCCTTGTGCAAGACGGAAGACTGCCGTGCTTCAGATTCACGGGAAAGTAACCTGAAGCCCTCCTCTATGATATGGATCTCCTCATCATCGACTGTACGAAGATCAATGAGGACTTCTTCCTCGTAAATCCTTGTCACAATCGGAATCGGAAGGCTGCGCAACCGTTTTTCAAGCCTGCTGCCCGTGAGGTGACCGGCCCTGACCGCAATTACCGCCGTCGGAAATTCCTGCAGGGGAAGAGCCCCTCCGCCGGCAAAGGAAATACCTTTTTTAAGAACAAAAGAAAACTGATCACTGGAAATTTGTTCGAGACGGGCTAATAGCAGCTTTGCCCGTTTCTGTATCTCTTCCACAGGCGCCGTAAGTGATTTGAGTATGCGAATACGCACCGCTGCCATATCATTTTTCAGATACTGTCTCAATGTAGCTTCCAGTGCAGCCAGGGTTAATTTGTCTATTCTGAGGGCTCTGTTCAAGGGATTGCCTTTTATTTTTTCAATAGCAGCCCGCCGCCCCAGAATGATCCCTGCCTGAGGCCCTCCCAAAAGCTTATCGCCACTGAACGTGACCACATCCACACCGGAAACTACTACTTCCTGTACCGTCGGTTCATAAGAGAGCCCGAATTTCTGCAGGTCTATGAAACAACCGCTCCCGAGATCTGTCATGACAGGAATTCCCCGCCGGGTCCCCAAATCAACGAGGATAGATGCGTCAACTTCTTCTGTAAATCCTATTGTCCTGAAATTACTCGTATGAACTTTCAGGATTATTCCTGTATTTTCATTGACTGCATTTACATAATCGGATACGTGAGTTCGGTTGGTCGTACCTACTTCTACAAGTATTGAACCGCTTTTCTTCATTATTTCAGGTATTCTGAATTCCCCGCCTATTTCTATAAGTTCACCCCGCGAGACAATAGCTTCCTTTTTTTCGGCGAGGGTATTGAGTACAATCAGAACCGCAGCGGCATTGTTATTAACTACAAGCGCGTCTTCGGCACCGGACAGAGCGCAAAGAATATCACGAACGTGAGTATATCGAAATCCCCTCCGGCCGGTTTCAAGATCAAACTCGAGGTTGGAATAACCCTCACTTACACAAATGATTTCTTCTAGAGCTTCCTTACAAAGCGGAGCTCTTCCAAGATTGGTGTGGAGGATAATCCCTGTTGCATTTACGACTTTTCGCAAACTCCTTGTTGTAAGGTGTTGAAGGTTGGTTTTTGCCAGCTCTGCCGCTTTCCGAACAGTCGGTTCCGGAAATTCCCCTCCCGTGGAATTGATGATTTCCATTCTCATCCGATCCACAGCAGACCGGCAGGCCTTCACGAGGATATCCCGCGAAACCGCACCGGACAGCTCAGTCGCTTCGAGAAGTTTAATGACATCATCCATCTTCGGCAGCCGACGAAGAGCTTCTTTTGCATCAATATTCATCGCACCTCACTTTGTCTTCTTAGCAAGACAATAATCCCGGAAATTATTTACTGCCGAAAAGAATTCCCTCATCATGACTACCCAAAAATAACGTCCCCTCCTTGTAAGGCGGAGCCGGCCATTGGAATAACGCAAAGCCCCTGTAAGAACGAAGGGAAGTATATCCTTTATCAATAACAGCCTATCGGTTCTCCTATATTTATCGGCAAACAGTGTGAAAGGCAGATCGAGACCGAAAAGCTTCATCATGAAGTCGTAACGCATTTGCTCCCGGCAGCCGAAAGTCCGTGATGCCATAAGCGGTATTTCACCTTTTTCCAATTTGTCGATATATTCGTTAATACTGAATGTATTCGCGTAACATGTGCCGTTCATATATCCGATAGATCCGCTTCCCAGACCGGCATATTCGTCATAATCCACGATGTACTCATCTATCATCGCATCCTTCTTTGAAAAGCACCAGGCCGACGAGAAGCGGTATGCAGGTAGAAGCGCATTCGTAATCATAGAATAATACTTCCTTTCACGGCTGAAATCGACAGTCCCCAAATTCTGTGAAATAGCTTTCTTTGTCGAATCCGATACCATCAGCGGATAATACGTCACCTGGTCCACTCCTGTAGAACGAAGTATTTCAATGTCTCTTGAAAGAGATTCCTCTGTTTGGCTGGGAAAGTTAAAAATCATGTCAGCGTTTACAGTATGGAATTTTCCGAGTGCCTTCCTTATTCTTTCTGCGATCTCAGTACCGCTGCCATATTTATGATATCTTCCCATTGCCTTCAGAAGTTCGTCGTCAAAACTTTGTATTCCAACAGAAAGCCTATTGACCCCCGCGTGCTTCAGCAAGGCTAAATTTTCAGCGGTCAGGTGATTCGGATTCGTTTCAACTGAAATTTCACGTATGGAAAAAATAGATTCAGCAAGATCGATAGTTTTTAAAAGTTCATCGATAAGGATTGTGGGGGTGCCGCCTCCCAAGTAAATGGCGCCAAAATCGTAACCGGATTTTTTATACAGCCGAATTTCTTTTCGTAACGCTTTGAAATATCTGCGGCATAGTTTCTCTTCAAAGGCAATTCTGTTGAAAGAACAGTATGGGCAGAGACTTTCACAAAAAGGGATGTGGAGATACAAAAGCCTCAATGATTTGCCGCTGTCGTATCTGATGCAAGGCCTTTCAGTATCGTCAAAGAGCAGGGCTTGAGAAAATTCCCTCTTTGCGGCTTTTGCTATCAGTTCACTTACCATAGATAATCCATTTTGATATTGTAACGGTACGAAGCACATTATCAAACATTCAAACTACTATCAAGATTATGTATAATATTCAACAAGATTGAAAACCCGCACCTGTTATGATATATATGCAGCATTATTAAATTACAGCACATTGGAGCAGAAAATGCCTTTATACAAAACATGGACTCTGTGGTCGGAGAATAAAATTAATGAAGCAGAATCAAAACTTTTGAGGAGAAAGGCTGAAGAGCTCACTGTCCCGTTCAGTGATCAGGATAAAAAAGATATCAGCACCCTTATAGATGCCTTCTGCTCCCGAGATGATGCTGCCGGTCTTGCAGCTCCGCAAATAGGTATCAGCAAACAAATAGTGGTGTTTCGAAGCAAAAATCTCGATGAACGCACGCCTCTTGCGAGGGGCAGCAATGATTATGATGTTTTGATCAATCCGCGTATCACTCAGATCAGAGGAGACCAGGAAAAAGCAAGTGAGGGGTGTCTTTCATGTCCTGATATAACTGTTGATGTTCTCCGGTCGACAGCCATAAAGGTAAAAGCCCTTGACCAGGAAGGCCGTAAGATAAACAAGCGCTACGCCGGCTTTCTTGCCCGGGTCGCCCAACATGAATTGGATCATCTCGAAGGCAAACTTATTATTGATAGAGGAACTACAATTTACTATCCTAAAGACAAAAAAGATTTTTTTGAAAAGATTTTTACAGATTAAACCGATTCGATATCTGAAATTCGCAAAACTTTGAAGCTGTTTTTGACATTCACTAACAGAAAAATATACGGAGAACTGTTGAAAGGCACTACCGGGAATTAAGACCATGCGAAAAAAACATGAACTCGCGGCCGAACACATTGAGCGATATGCTGACGTTTTACTCTGGGGTCTCAAGACTGCAAGATCTCTATCATACAAGGCGGGAGACATCGTACTGCTCAGGTTCGATCACAATGCATTGCCCCTTGCGGAGGCCCTTTATGATCGACTCATTGATATGAAGCTGCACGCAATTCCCAGAATGGGACAGACACCCCGAATGGAATACAACTTTTTTTCCAGGGCTTCAAAAAGGCAGCTTGTTTTTCACCCGCCTGGCGATTCTGAACTGATGAGGGCCTTGAATGGTACGATATATCTCCATGCACCGGAATCACTTACGCACCTCGCCGATATTGATTCCAAAAAGATAGGCACCGCACTGGTGGCGAGAAAGCCGCTAAGGGAAATACTGGTAAAAAGAGAAGAACAGGGCCTTTACGGCTGGACACTCTGCACCTATCCAACTGCTGAATTGGCCAAGCAGGCTGGACTCTCCTTTGAAAGATACTCACGGCAAATTATAAAAGCTTGTTTTCTTGACCATGAAAATCCTTTGAAACAATGGAACGAAATCTTCAAAGAAGCCGAAATACTCAAAAAATGGCTTAACAGTTTGAATATCCGATCGATCCGGCTTGAATCAAAGGAAACGGATCTGACTATAAATCCTGGAAGACAGAGGAAATGGATTGGGGTGTCAGGCCATAATATTCCAAGTTTTGAAATATTTATTTCACCGGATTGGCGCGGAAGCAGAGGTTCCTTTTATGCCAACCAGCCTTCATTCAGAAACGGCAATTATGCAGAAGGTATACGGCTTGTATTTGAAAAAGGATCGGTTATTTCTGCATCGGCAGAGAAGGGCGAAACCTTTCTGAAGGAGCAGATCGCCATAGACAAGGGTGCGTGCAGAATCGGGGAATTTTCACTCACCGACAGGCGATTCTCAAGAATTACCGCCTTTATGGCCGATACTCTCTTCGATGAAAATTTTGGGGGGCGCTTCGGAAACTGCCATATCGCTCTGGGATCATCGTATTCTGACACCTATGATGGCGAGCCGGGAACACTGACAAAGCAGCGAAAAAAACAGCTGGGATTCAATGATTCAGCACTTCACTGGGATCTTGTGAATACGGAAAATAAAAGAGTGACAGCAAAGATCGCCGGAGGAAGAACCGTGACTATTTATGAAAACGGTATTTTTACCCTTTAAAAAATTATATTTAGGCATATAAAAGAGTTTCTATTCCCAAGCTTCTGTTTTTTCTATCAATCTTGCACAACCCGAAGGGTTGACTGGTAGTTTATTTTTGTTATACTTCATATAACGTTCACTTTATGCCGGCCGAGCCGGGATTATAATAAGAAGTAAGTGAAACTGTCGCATCGCTTACTTGGAAAATTCGTTGCGTGCGGCCCCTTTTTGATAAGGCCCAAATGGAAATGGAAGATGACATGCCGCTGCTTCGAATGATACCTTTTTTATATGGAGTAAGACTTCGTGATAGCGATCATGTGGTATTTGCTTCCTCCAGATGACAATTCTCCCTCTCCTTTTACGGTGGAAACTGGATCCAAATAGTCTTTCTTCTCATTTTTGCTTACGTTCTTTCAATTGTTGAGGGGAACGGGAACACGTACTTCCCGTCTATACATGCCGTTTTCCGGAGGAACTATATGGAAGAGCTCAAGGAAAAGGCCGATCATCAGGCAATCCGTAAAAAGAAAGAAGTTTTCGTAGAACGAAGAAAGCAGCGACTCGACCGTCGTGAAGACGATCAAAAAATGAGAATTATTCTTGAAGGTTCTCCCATACCTACCTTTGTCATAACGAAAAGTCATAGAATTATATACTGGAACAAGGCAATGGAAGCATTAAGCGGTATTAATGCAGAAAATGCACTTGTGAGAGGATCTGCATGGAATAAATTTTACTCTGAAAAGAGGCCCTCTCTTGCTGATCTTCTGGTTAACCAGCAAATAGATGAAATAGAAAAGTGGTACCCGGGACGCTGGCGGAAATCTGATCTTATTGATGAAGCGTACACTGTCACGGATTTTTTCCCTGGTCTTGGAGAACGGGGGAAGTGGCTTCGTTGTACGGCAGCCGTACTCAGAGGTCATGGAGGAGAACTTTTTGGGTCTATAGAAACTTTGGAGGATATTACCGATCGAAAAAATGCACAGGATGCTTTGAAAAAAAGCGAAGAGTTTCTCATGGCGGTACTCGAAGGATCTCCCATACCTACTTTTGTTATCGGAACGGATCACAAGGTTCTCTACTGGAATAAAGCCCTTGAGGAAATCAGTAAAATAAAGGCCGAAACAGTAGTGGGCACACGGAATCACTGGAAGGCCTTCTATAAAGAAGAGAGACCTTGCATGGCCGATATTCTTGTGGAAGAGCAGATCGAGGAAATTCCTCTCTGGTATGCCGAAAATTACACAAAATCGAAATTAATAGAAGAAGCATGTGAAGGAACTGATTTTTTCCCCGCAATGGGGGAAAATGGGATATGGCTGCGCTTTACTGCAGCCGTGCTGAGAGATTCCGACCGGATGCTTCTGGGGGCCATAGAAACTCTGGAAGATATTACCGGCAGAAAGCTCGCTGAAGAAGCCCTGAGGGAAAATGAAAAAAAATACCGTACCTTAAGCATTACTGACGGTCTGACGAAGCTTTACAACGGACGATATTTTTATCAACAGCTTAGAACGGAAATTGAAAGATCAAATCGGTATCATCATCCTTTGTCTATACTCTTTATAGATATAGATAATTTTAAAAACTACAATGATACATACGGCCATCTTGAAGGAGACGAAGTGCTGGTTCGACTTGGCAAAGTTATGTCACGCTGTCTTCGGAAAGCAGATCTGGCGTTCCGCTTCGGAGGCGAGGAGTTTACGGCGATCCTGCCGGAAACCGAAGGAGATGATGCTACTGTACTTGCTGAACGTATCAGAAAAGAATTCAAACGTGAGCATTTTAATCCGCAGGAAACTGCAATCGTGAAGGTAACTGTAAGCATCGGCGTCGCCCGGTACCTTTTTGAAGAACAGTTTTCCAGTGTTCTTAAAAGGGCGGACAAAAACATGTACCGGGCAAAAGAGTTGGGAAAAGATCAGGTTTTTTTTGATGAATTAATATAAGCATTACAAATTCATCTTTTAAAAACCCGACTGGATTTTTTTAGCCAGATCTTCCAGAATATCATCAAACTGCCTTCTCATTTCCACCATCTGCTGTCGCAATCTCAAAATTATATCAATACCGGCCAGATTCACCTCAAGATCTTCGGCTAAAATTTTTGCAACACGCAATTTTTCCATTTCATCTGAGTGGTATCCCCTTTCTTCACCCTTTTCCGAAAAACAGGTACACACAATATCTTCTTCCTCGAGAGTATCAAGAAAACGCTGCTTGATCTCAAATATCTCCAACACTTCCTTTACGGTCCAGAAGTCCTTCTCCATGATCACAATCTTACCCCTTTTCGCAGGTCTTCCTTATAGTAACGCTCCATCACCTTGGCGGCCTTAAGTATGTCGTCATCTCCGGCTTCCGGAACTTTTACCACGAGCCGGACCAGAAGATCCCCCCGCTTTTTCGTCTTGAGGTTCCGGGCACCTTTTTCCCTGACCCTGAGGATCCTGCCATTCTGGCTTCCCGGAGGAATTTTCAGATTTATATCGCCGTCGACGGTGGGGATAGTTACAGTGGCACCGGCTAATATCTCGTGCACCGAAACGGGAACCTCCATGTGTATATCGTCTCCCTTTCTTGACAGAAGAGGATGAGGCCTTACATGAACGATAAGATAGAGATCTCCAGGGGGCCCTCCGTCTGTACCTGGTTCGCCTTTGCCGGCCACCCGGATTCGGGACCCTTCGTTTACTCCCGGAGGGATTTTGACCCGAATAGTCTCGGCGCCCTGTAGCTGTCCCGATCCTTTGCAGACGGAACAAGATTTCCCCACGCGGCCATGGCCTCCGCAGGTCGGACAAACCTGGGTAAAGCGTATTGGACCTTCCGCCACATTGATGCGCCCCGAACCTCCGCAGGTTTCGCAGGGCACAAGCTTCGTACCAGGCTCCGTCCCCGTACCTCCACAATGCGCACAAGGCTGCAATCTCTGCAGCGAAAAATCTGTCTGCATTCCCTTGAGGGATGAAAGGAAATCGACTGTCATCTCGTATTCAATATCTCTGCCCCGGGCCACCCGCGGCGCCCCTTTGGCACGCTCAAATCCTCCTGCACCGAACCCGCCGGCACCGAAAAGATCCCCAAAGATATCCTCATAGCTGTGATAACGGCCGAATTCCTGTTCCGTCGCGCTGCCGGTCCGTCCGCCAGCGGACTGCCATTCCTTGTAGCGCCGCATCTGGTCGGCGTCAAATCCGGGCTGAAGCCCCTCTTCGCCGAATTCATCATAGAGCTTTCTTTTTTCAGCATTCCCAAGGCACTCATACGCTCGGGATACCTCTTTGAATTGCTGTTCTGCGTCCTTGCTGCCAGGATTGAGATCAGGATGAAGTTTTCGCGCCAGCTTTCTATAGGCTTTTTTTATCTCGCTTTCGGAAGCCTTCTTCGATACCCCGAGAATTTCATAAAAATCCTTTGCCATTTTGATACCATTCGCGTTTCTGATTAATTGATTTTTTGTAACATTGATTTCGGTATTGAATCAAGTAAACTTTCAAATTAGTCCTTGGAATCCATATTTGTGCAGTTTTCCGAATATGCAAACCGTGAAGACTTCTATTGTTCGGGTTACTGGGGAATGACCGTAGCGGTAAAATATTTATGTTCTCGTAAAAAAGCTTCTTATGGAGGCCCGAGCCGGCATGTGAAGCTTTTTAAGGAGCCGCCGATATTAGTTCGGCGGTCCGGAATAATCTTGACTTGGTGCTGTTTCATGTGGCACACATTGAAAACCATTCAATCAGATATAGAGGAGTTGATCATGTCAGTGCCGGAGAATTTAAAAAAATATCTTTGTCCTACAAGTGCAATAGATTGCGATACACCATCAGTAATAGATTTCGCACACAAATCAGTCGTCGGAGCAAAAGATAAAAAACTCTCCGCAGTGAAACTCTTTTATGCTGTCCGCGACGGGATTCGTTATAATCCTTATGGTGTAGATCCAACACGGAATTTTTTTACCGCAAGCAAGGTTCTTGCCAAGGGAGAAGGATTCTGTGTGGAGAAAGCGCTGCTTTTAGCTGCAGCGGCTCGGGTCCTTGAAATCCCCAGCAGGCTGGGTTTTGCCGATATTCGCAATCATCAGATTCCCGAAAAGATGAGGGCCCAGATGAAAACGGATATTTTTGCATTCCATGGCTATACGGAATTATTTCTTGACGGGAAATGGACAAAAGCAACTCCAGCGTTTGATTTACCGCTTTGCGAGCGACAGGAAATCTATCCGGTAGAGTTCGACGGAACGAAAGATGCCGTATTTGAGAACTATGATAAAAAAGGTAGGCTGCATATAGAATATATTCGTTATTACGGTGTCTTTGAAGACGTTCCCCAGGAAAAGATTATTGAGGGATTCAGAGAATATTATCCTACCTTTTTTGATGAAGATGGATATCTTATTCTTCCCGAAAGGTATTCAGACTGAAGCATCTGTTTACAGTACCGTTATTCTTTCTCCGTTCATCTGCACAAGTCAGATTCAGCTAGACTATGAAGGCCGTCCCTCCCGCTTTACTGAGGGGTAAAGAAAGACTAATCGGTTCCATTTCATTCTATGTCGTAAGCGCCCCGCCATCTACATAGATAGTATGCCCTGTTATATAACCAGCGGCATCGGAAGCCAAAAAAAGGACTGATCCCACGATTTCCTCAGGTTCCGCAAGACGGCCCATAGGAAGAAGCGATTCCACATGGGAGGCAATATCGGGATTTGACCAGATGGGTTTGCTGAAATCGGTCCGTGTTAATCCGGGACCGACGGCATTGACCAGGATTCCGAAGGGCGCCCATTCGCGGGCCATGCACCGGGTAAGCATCTTCAGTGCCGCCTTGCTGCATCCATAGGCGGCCATCCCCAGTTCTGCCTTTTCTGCGCCGACAGTGGTAATATTGATAATTCGCCCTTCCTTTTGTCCTATCATTATTTTTGCCGCTGCCCGGCTTAAAAGCCAGACGGCCTTGACATTTGTGTCGAAAACCTTATCCCAGCCGTCTTCACGCAGATCGAGCAGACTCCTCAGAAAGCTTCGGGCGGCATTATTCACCAGGATATCGATTCTTCCGAAGGACTGCATGGTTTCCTCCACAAGATTTTCAATATCGCGAGCGGATATCAGATCAGTTACCACCGGAAGCACTCGCCCTCCTGCCGCAAGGATTTCTTGGGCAACGCCATCCAGCTGGTCCTGTGTCCTTCCTGCGATCACAACCGAAGCCCCGGCGCCTGCCAGCCCCAAGGCAATCGCTCGTCCGATACCGCGCCCGCCGCCGGTCACAATAGCGACTTTCCCCTTCAGGTCAAATTTTACATTCATGAACGCCCTTCCTTTCCAAGTAAATGTGAACATAATTCCAAGATTGACAATGGAGTATAGTGAAAGGCTTCTCCAATGTCAACGTAACGATTTTCTCATTCTCCATACAGTTCACCTCCTAGTACTCATTATATTGCCGGTGCGGCCCCGGCATAAAGTTCTCAGTAAGTGATGCGAGAGCTTATTGATTTTCCGCTTTATACACATGAGTTTTGCACCTTGACATTCCGGACAGGGACCCGTAGCATGACTTCAAGGACCAGCGGCGGAATCGGATGGTGCATTAAAGAGCAGGAAAGTGTTTTTTGCCGGAAGCGGGCACAAGGTTTTACATGGCCAGCGCTTTTTCCGGCTACGGCATTTCGCAGTTGTTCCTTTTGTATTCTTGCTTCCGATTGACGGCGCAGTGACCGATACGGTGTGGTTTGCACATTGTACTTCTTGCACTTTACTGGTAGTTCACGCAAAAACAAGAAACCGCTTAAGAGGGAATCTATCATGATCATCGACACCCACTATCACATGATGCATCGGTTAGGAAAGGGAACAGCTCGTGTTGTGGTCCAGTGGACTTTTGAAACGGCAAAAAAAATCGGTATGGACATCGATTTTGAGCAGCTTGCCACAAGGGCACAGGACGAATTCGCCAGTCCTGACGGCGGCCATCTCCTGAAGGTGATGGATGCAGCAGGCATCGATATCACCATGTTCTGTGCCATGGACAACTCATCGATAAAAGCTGCCACACTTGAAGTGGCAAAGGAGATTAATGAACAGACAGGTGCCATTGCCAGGAGGCATCCGGACCGATTCATAGGACTGGCCGGGGTAGATCCAAGGCGCCCGGAGGCACCGGAGCTGCTTCGACGCTGTTTCGACGAATATGGCTTGAAAGGACTCAAACTTCATCCCGACCTGGGCTACTATCCAAATAGTGAAGAAGCTTACAAACTTTATGAAATCGTCCAGGAGGCGGGAGGCATTGTCCTGATCCACACAGGCCCCATCATCCCTCCGGGAAAGGGGGGAACCTATGCCCACCCGCTGCTTCTTGATCCGCTGGCCGCCGACTTTCCAGATTTAAAAGTAATTGCCGCCCACATGGGGCAGTACTGGTGGCGCGATTGGGCTGGTCTTGCTTCACTCCAGCCCAACCTTTACGGTGACCTTGCCGAATGGCAGGTCATGGCAAAACGCACATTCCCTCTCTTCTGCCGGGAACTGCGGGAAGTAATCGATAAAGTGGGCTGCGAAAAGATACTCTTCGGTTCAGACGGTCCGGTCTTTGAACCTGTTATTCCGGTAGCTGACTGGATAGAGATATTAAAATCGCTTCCCGGCATGGCTCCAAAAGGAATTGTCTTCACAAAAGAGGAAATGGATGCCATACTCGGAGGAAATGCAGAAAGGATGCTGGATGGCATAGTATGACAGAATCCGTCTTCATCAATTTTACAATTTTGCCGGGATGCATTTCTCTTGCAGCAGGCATGCCGCAGAAAGGCAGAAAGAATACCATCTATTCCTCTTCTGTCTGAATGCATAGCGGAAAATTGTTCCTTCCGGAAGAAAAATGTGTTAGAGAGGCCACATGTAAAAAAAGCACATTTCAAAGGCGGTTCACTATATCCGCTAAATAATTTTCAGAGTTTTTGCAGTGTTTAAGATTGATCTTCATATCCATAGTTCTTTAGGAGGAGATTCGAATATCTTGCCAGAGGAACTTGTGCCCCACGCGAAAAAAGCCGGACTTGATGCAGTATGTGTTACAGAACACCACGCATACTCTCTCAGCGAACCTTTTGATAAAATATCGCAAGAGGCGGGATTTCCTGTATTCAGAGGAATGGAATACAGGGCCGCCGAAGGGCATCTTCTCATATATGGTATCAACATAGGCCGGAGTGACATGATAGCCGGTCTCCCGATGCAAATTGCGATTGATTGGGTGCAGGAGCGTGGAGGAGTCGCCATACCGGCACATCCATATCAAAAGGACATGGTTGGTGGTGCGCTGGGTGACAAGGTGCTGTTGCTTAAGGGACTTTTTGCCCTTGAAGCAGCAAACGGAAGCGTATCGGCTGACGGAAACCGTCGCGCTCATGAAGCAGCCGCAAAAATGGGTATCAAAGGAACGGGCGGTTCCGATGCTCATGGCCTTTATACAATTGGTAAGGCTTTCACGATCTTCTCCGAACCCGTTTTGACGGAAAGAGACCTTGTCGAAACGCTTCGCTCCGGCAGTTACAGACCAGGATTCAGTGAATTGGTGTGATTATTGAATAATCGTTTTCTTTTCCGGTAAACGGGCTTTCCATTTTGAATGCACTTTGACATCATTCTTTTATAAAGGAGAGATGAATCGATGACATCACCCATCCGCTATTTATCAGCTGTAAAGCTTGCAAGTCTTATTCGATCCAAAAAAATAAGTCCCTTTGAAGTGATGAAAGAGACCCTGAATACTATTAATGCCGTAAACCCAAAGGTAAATGCATTCGTTTTTATTGATGCTGATGGCGCTTTACGGGAAGCCAGACGTGTAACGGAAGAAATAGCTGCAGGGAAAAGAAAAGGCCCGCTTGCAGGCATCCCCCTGGGAGTCAAGGATCTCGAAGACGTGAAAGGAATGGTCACAAGCTTCGGCTCAGTTCCTTTCAAAGACAATGTGGCAGTTACTGATTCAGTCCAAGTGGCACGCCTTCGCGAAGCCGGAGCAATAATGGTAGGAAAAACCAACACTCCGGAATTCGGATCTACCGGCTTCACGAAAAACCGTCTTTTCGGAATAACACGTAACCCCTGGAATCTGGAAAAAACGCCCGGAGGATCGAGTGGAGGATCGGCCGCAGCGGTGGTGGCAGGCATGATCTCGCTCGCGACCGGATCGGACGGAGGAGGATCAGTGCGAATTCCTGCCTCCTATTCCGGCTGTTATGGTCTAAAAACATCCGCTGGTAGAATACCAATGGGGCCACTGCCGATGCTGCATATGAATCCCATTGCGGTTCTGGGTCCTCTGACGCGGACAGTCGAAGACGCAGCCCTCTTCCTTGATTGTGTTGCCGGGTACCATCCGGCGGCGCCTGAATCGCTGCCCAGACCTGAATATTCGTACCTCAAGATACTGAACAATTTGCCCAGATCTCTCAATATCGCCTTCAGTCCCACATTAGGATATGCAACAGTCCAAAACGATGTGATAGCGTGTATCGAAAAGTCAGTGAAAGCTTTCGAAGAAATGGGACATAGAATTGTACGGTTGGAAGAGAAATTTCCTAATGTAGTGAATGCATGGTCAAAGCTCTTCAGTCTCAATATATATGGCATGCTGAGCGATAATCTTGATACACACGGCCCTGAAATGGGGAAAGCACTGGTATATTCACTAGAAGATATAAAAAAACTCACTATGGCCGATCTTGTCGAAGCTCAAAAAACAAGAACAGAACAAAATAATATGCTGTGGAATCTTTTCGATCAATTTGACCTTCTTCTTACTCCGACAATGCCTTCGGAAGCATTTGCCGCCGAGGGGCCTCCGCCCACTCATATAAACGGCACACCAATTCATATTCTGGACGTCGTTGCTTTTACTTATCCTTTCAATCTTTCAGGCCACCCGGCCGCCTCGGTACCCGCGGGGTTTACAAAAAGCGGCATGCCCATCGGCCTTCAGATTGTGGGTCCCCGGCTGCGTGACGACCTTGTGCTCCAGGCCTCGCAGGCCTATGAAAGAGTTCGGCCCTGGAATGACCGCTGGCCGGAAGTGTAAAGAATCGTTTTTTCAGGTTCAAGTTTCAGCGTGGAAGCAGCAGTCCCCCAGTATTGTGGCCTTCTCTTTTACGGTGCAAGCATCCCCCGTTCGACAGCTTCATCTATAAGCGATTCTGCAAATTGCCACAGATCGGGAGCCCCCTCTCCTATAGTCCTGTTCCGCTCTTTTACCTGATCTTTTTTTACGTCATAGCGCCTCCACATTATTCCTCCGGTCAGATAATTATGCATTACAGGCTGCAGCCTATCCAAAGCAGCGGCAAAGCGGGCCTCAGGCGTGTTCCTTGCTTCAAATTCATGCCATATCTGAACAAATTTCTCTCTTTGATCTGACGGCAGCAATCCAAAAATACGGTCCGCAGCAGATATTTCACGATCTTTTTGGCTTTTTTTTGCATTCTCGTCATAGCAATACGTATCTCCTGCATCAATCTCCACAATATCATGGATCAGCACCATTGTAAGAACTCTCAAGAGATCCATTTCTTCTTTTTCAGCATAGCCGGAAAGCACAAGGGCCATTACAGCCAGATGCCAGGAGTGTTCCGCCGAGTTTTCATGTCTGGAACAATCCGTGAGGAGAGTCTGCCTGGATACTTGCTTCAATTTGTCGATTTCAATGATAAAATTCAACTGATCCCGCAAGGTATCGATCATATTATTCTCCTTCTATAGCACACTTTTTATTGAGAGTTATGGCAGAAAGTAAATGAGTTGGCAATCGGCGAAACAAAAATCATTCCTTTTTAGACCACTTTTAGACCGTTGTCGTCTGCACAGTCTCTATGATACAATATAAAAGTTTATTATACCGTTGCCGTACAATTCGTGCGGCGCGGATGAACCTTCTTTAATAATAGGAGGCCCGTTATGGAGCAGGAATCCAAAGATGAAGTAATGGAATATTTCAATGCCCTCTATCAAGTAGCCAAAATGGTGAACAGGTCACTGGAAACCTCGTCAGTGTTGGGGGAAATTGTACGGCGAGTAACAGAGTCAATGAATGCCCGGGCCTCAATCCTGAGACTTCTGGAATCAAAAGGTCAAAAACTGGCTCTTGGAGCAAGTTTCGGTCTCTCAGAGGGTTATCTGCGCAAAGGACCAATAGAGCTTTCCGAAAGCCGGCTTGACAGGAGGGTTATGGAGGGGGAAACGGTCTGGATCAAGGACACTCAGAATGACCCGGCGTTTCAGTACGGCGAAGAAGCCCGCGCCGAAGGAATTAAATCAGTTCTGGCAGCACCTCTGTTTATTGAAGATAAGGTCATAGGAGTACTGAGGGTTTATGCGGGTGACGTACGTCAGTTCGATCATCATGATGTGCAATTCCTGGAAGCTGTGGCCAATCTGAGTGCCATAGCTTTGGACAACGCCCGGCATCACGAACGTCTCAAAATTAAATGTGATCTCATGGCGGAACATAAATACCGCCTTGATGACCATTAAGGAGGAAATGGTATATGATTCGCCTCGGCATCAATGGTTTTGGAAGAATTGGAAGGCAAGTGACAAGGGCCGTAATAGAGCGATATCCCGATAAAATAGAAATTGCCGCTATCAATGACCTCTTCGACGCCGAAACGAATGCCCATCTTTTCACGTATGATACCAACTATGGTCGATTCAATGGCAATATATCGGTAAGAAAAGGTAATTTTTTCATCGACGGCAAAGAAGTAAAAAACTTTTCTCACAGAGACCCGGCTGCAGTGCCCTGGGACGAAGAAGGTATAGATATCGTGATTGAGAGTACAGGCATATTTACTTCCGGAGCAAAGGCAGCGGTACACATGGAAGCAGGCGCAAAGAAGGTTATAATCACGGCACCGGCCAAAGATGTGGACATCACAATTGTAATGGGTGTCAATGATAAAGATTACAAGCCTTCGGAACATCACATTATTTCAAATGCATCATGCACCACAAATTGTCTGGCGCCGCCAGCTCTTATAGTCCACGAGACCTTTGGAATCGAAAGAGGAATGATGACGACAATCCATTCCTTTACAAACGATCAACGCATACTGGATCTCCCTCACCGCGACCTGCGCAGGGCACGGGCGGCCGGGCAGAATATCATACCTACTTCAACGGGAGCAGCACGGGCTCTTGCCCTCGTTATACCTGAAATGGAAGGTATTTTTGACGGATACTCTCTAAGGGTACCCACGCCCACGGTTTCAATAGTTGATTTTGTCGCTTTGCTAAAACAAAAAACAACCACAGAAAAATTGAGAGATGCACTTTGCAAAGGTGCGCAAGAGAAGTTAAAAGGAATCATGGCATGCGAAAAGGAAAAACTGGTGTCATCCGATTTTAAGGGGAATCCTTTTTCCTCAATTGTGGACCTCGAATTCACCCAAGTCTTAGGGGGCAATATGGCAAAAGTAGTCGCCTGGTATGATAATGAATGGGGATATTCCTGCCGCGTTGCCGACCTCGCTCACTATATTGCAGAAAAGGGACTGTAGGTGGCGCTGGTTATAGTCCGAAAGGCCTCTTACGACTCCATCCTGCTGAAAAAGGAAATATTTTCCATGCTGGAGCGTATCGTAGGCACCCGTATCTGTTCAGGCAGCAAAGTCCTCCTCAAGGCGAACATGCTTTCGCCTTCAGCTCCTGGATCGGCTATTCTTACTCACCCTCTGGTGGTGAGAGCAGCAGCCGAATATGTTCTTGAAAAATGCGGTCGCCCTGTTCTTTCAGATAGTCCTGCGCTCGGAAAATTTAATCACATTCTAAAGACAGGCGGTTTTAAGGATATTCTGAATGATCTCGATGTCGTGTGTACAGAATTCAGGGAATCCGTCGAAACCGATGTGGGTCCTCCGTTCGGCAAGATCGAAATCGCAAAGGATGCCCTGGAGGCGGATCTGATGATCAATCTTCCGAAACTGAAAACACACAGTCAAATGCTCCTTACCCTGGGCGTGAAAAATACTTTTGGCTGCATTGTAGGTTTGCGCAAGGTAGAATGGCATATGAAAACAGGCGTTAACTCACGCATGTTCGCCCGGCTTATTGCGCAGATCCATAAAAGGATTGCTCCCGCCGTAACTCTTCTGGACGGAATAACGGCTCTCGAGGGGGAAGGCCCGGGAAGAGGCGGAAGACCACGCCATTTAGGCATCCTTATGGCAAGCGAAAGTGCCGTAGCTCTTGATATGGCCGTATGCCGGATGTTTGGTTTGGAGACGAGCCGTCTCCCCACTGCGATGGCCTCGGGAGAATTGGGAATAATTCCGGACTCAATAGACATTGATGGACAGCTCTCCGAAATATCCGACTTCGAAATGCCTCGCGGAACATCTCTCGTCTATGGCCCACGGCCGCTTCAAAATTTAATGCGCAGATATCTCCTCAAAAAACCTGTCGTGGACGCTGAAGCATGCAGCCTTTGTGCAGAATGTGTACACTTCTGCCCCGCCCATGCGATTGCACGCGAAAGCGATGGCCTTGCTTTCGCTTACGATCGCTGTATTCGATGCTACTGCTGTATAGAAATCTGCCCCCAGGGAGCCCTTTCCGCCAGAGAAACCCCGACAGGTAAGCTCTTGAGGCAAGTGATAGAAAGAAATTCACGATGATGATCACACCTAAATTACTGGTGCTGTGCATTATGGATTTATTGTTTTTTTCAAACCGAGACACGGCTTTTCTTTCGCCTGTTCTGCCTTTTTATCGAATACAATGATTTTGTAATAGGTGTACTCTCTTTCTGTCATCCCCCATTGTATGCTGATGCCGCTCCCGGGGAAAGCTGTTCGATCACCAATTATTGATAATGATGCACATTTCTGACATTCGCCACCAAGGACTCTTTAACAAAAGTCCAGTGCAAGGTTTTTTCTTACAGATCGATGATCTGGCCATGTTGTTCATATGCTGATTATTCTCCAGATTCTCGCGCCCGCTTTGCCGTGTTCCGTGAAACACAATTTGGTGCAATCCATTTTTTCTGTGATATCAGCAACATGTCGGCACAATCTGCGAAATTTAAAAATAAACGGACCTGAAATACATAAAAAACTTTATCCTTAAATTGACAAAATAGTCATTAATTTGTATTAAAAATAACAAATTTTAACTTATACTGACGGAGGATCAGATGAAAAAGATTTTATCTATAATAGCATTCTTGTTTTTACTGTCTTCAAATTGTATTGCCGCAGATCTTCTTGTTTTCAGCGGTGCCGGATTAATTAAGCCAATGGAAGAGTTGAAGATAAATTTTGAAAAATCTCATTCTATTGTCATCGATATTCATTACGGGAGTTCTGGTGAAATTTTTGCCGGAGTTGCTGCAGGTCAGCCTTGCGATGTGTTGATTCCCGGAGCAGAGAAATATACGGATGATGCTCTTAAGAACGGCTGGGTACTTGAAAATACCGTTACAAAGATGGTTCTGCACATACCGGTAATTGCTGTTCCCAAAGGAAATCCCGCAAAGATAAAGGGCCTGATGGACCTTACACGGCCGAATGTCCGCGTCGCTATCGGCGATCCCAAAGCACCTGCGATCGGCCGGGTGGCAAAGCAAATTCTCATCAGGGGCGGTATCTGGGAAAAGGTTAAATCAAATATCAGCGTCTACGCACCGACAGTCAACCAGCTTTTGATTTATGCAGCATTAAGCCAGGTGGATGCAGCCATAATCTGGGGAGATCTTGTCACCTGGGCAGAAGGAAAGGGCAAACTGGAGATTATCCCGATCGAAAAAGAATACAATATTATCAAAACAATACCAACTGCCATCTGCACCGGAGCACTTCACAAAAATACGGCAATTCAGTTCAATGAATATATCACTTCGCCGGAAGGGATGAAAATATGGGAAAAATGGGGTTTTGAACCTTGCGCAGAGTAGATTTTTTTCAGACAAGCTTTATAGCAATTACTTTATTTATTACTATTCTGTTGATAATGGCAATTGCATCTCTTTTCGTTGTGCCCAGCTGGGACGATGTAAGGCACAATATCTGGTCGGAGGAGATGAGATTTTCTCTCAAGTTATCGCTGATAACGGGGATCACCTCAACGATTCTGGTAATGCTTTTTGCGCTCCCCATAGGCTATGCTCTCTCCCGTTTCAGATTTTGGGGCAAAGGGCTCGTCAAAACAGTAATCGATATGCCTATCGCGTTTCCCGAACTGGTGCTTGGCTTGTGCCTCCTGCTACTATTCGGCAGTACTATTCTAAGAGATATACTCGCTTCAGCGGGGATAAATTTCGTTTTTACCAAGAAAGGCATTGTAGCTGCTCAATTTTTTACTGCACTGCCATATGCGATTCGCATAATGAAATCGACTTTTGATTATATCAATCCGAGGCTCGAATTTGTATCCCGATCATTGGGATATTCAATGTTCGAAACCTTTAAAAATATTTCCCTGCCACTGGCCAAAAACGGAATTGTGGCCTCGATGGTTATTTCCTTTGCTCGATGCATCGGTACCTTCGGTACAGTGCTTATCCTTGCAGGCGGTTCATACATGAAAACCGAAATTCTGCCTATAACGTTATATCTAAATATCTCTTACGGAAATATGGGGATGGCGTTGACAAGCGGAATAGTTTTAATGATAGTTTCCTTTTTAGCGATTTTCGTTTTTGAAAAAGCGGAGGTTAGTTTATAGACATGAGTTTTCTCCGTATAGATAATCTTCATATCTCCTTGGGAGATTTTTATTTGAAAGACGTGTCCTTTACACTTGAAAAGCGTGATTACTTAATAATTATAGGTCCTACCGGTGCCGGAAAGACAATCCTGCTGGAGAGCATTGTAGGTTTCTGGAAACCGCAAAAAGGATCCATTTATCTCGAAAAAGTGGATATCACAAACGAACTTCCGGAGAAGAGAAATATCGGCATAGTGTACCAGGATTATGTTCTTCTGCCCCATTTTACCGTTTTCGATAATATTGCATATGGTCTAAAAAAGAAAAAATGCTGTCAGAAAGAATCGAAAATTCGGGAGATGGCTTGCATGCTCAATATAGACCATCTCCTGCATAGAAGACCCGATACCCTTTCGGGAGGCGAGCAGCAAAGAGTTGCTCTGGCCAGAGCTCTGGTTGTCGATCCAAAATTATTGCTTATGGACGAGCCCTTTTCCGCTCTGGATCCCCAGACAGGGAGGGAAACACGGCAACTGCTTAAGAGAGTTATTTCTAAAAGCGACATAACGGTTATTCATATAAGTCATGATTTGAATGATGCCTGGGCTCTGGCCAACAAGACTGCCGTATTGAGAGAAGGGGCACTGCTTCAGTTCGGAAAAGTCGATGAGATATTCAACAGGCCCCGATCAGCCTTTATCGCCAATTTTGTGGGCGCAACGATCCTGCATGGAACGGCTGAAAAGAATGGAAACGGGCTGACTTCCGTCAATATAGACGGGGTCAAACTTGCAAGTATAGATAGTGCGATAAACGGAAGCGATGTAACCGTTGCAATTCGGCCTGAAAATATCATCGTTTTAAAAAAATAGGCCAAATCAACTGTCTGCACGGAATATCCTCAAAGCCACACTTGAAGAGATCGTGCCGGAAGGCAGAATGTGCTATTTACATCTTTCCGCCGGCTCTTTCGAATTACCGGCCTTGGTAACCAGAAGCTCGGCGGAACAGCTTGAGATACATTCAGGCGATACATTGTATGCAGTGGTAAAAAGCTCACACGTGAGGATTGTCAATGAACCGGCATGCGCAGGTTCATACTGAAAAATACAGAAACATGAAATGCCAAGGCCTCGGCAAAGTGTAAATCTCATTGACACGAAGAAAGATATTTCTTAGACTTTGCTGACCACATTAACACAGTGGATGATTAAAATGCCCTTCCTGCGATAGCAGGAATCCGTAAATACTTTAATAGTACTCTTTATTCCACGCATGGAATGCCCGAAAATATCAAAGTCAACTTTTATTACACCATCGGGACGCGATTGCCGATTCAGTGAATCTCTTTCGGCATTTTCGGCAAAGGAGGAATTTAATGGGAACCTTTCATTGCCCCTTGGGTTGTCCTTTTTATGATGGCGAAGGTTGTATTCTTTGCGGACTTTGCGTAGCCGCAAATAAGTATGACATGATCAAAGCCTCCGAAAAAATTCGAGCCTATTTGCGCTCACAGTCCGATCGAAAAAGCCGATTCAAAAAAATAGCCGTCTGCGGCAAGGGCGGTGTAGGCAAGAGTACAATGGTGACCCTTATAGCGAAAGCTCTTCAGGATGAAAATGCGGGTGTGCTCGTAATAGATACCGACGAATCAAATCCAGGTCTGTTTCACAATCTGGGATTTGCAAGGAGTCCCAAACCGCTCATGAAACTGTTAAGCCGCTTCGGATCGGGGGAAACAGAATCCGATCCCGAATGGGTTAACCGTGAAGAAATAACTATAGCTGATATTCCTCCTGATTATATTGTAGAAGATGAGGGGCTCAAATTCAGTATGGTAGGAAAAATTGAAGATCCTTTTCAGGGGTGCGCCTGCTCGCTTGCCGATGTAAGCAGAAACTTCATCGACAAGCTTGTACTGGCCGAAAATGAAATCGTAATAATCGATGTCGAGGCAGGGATTGAAAGCTTCGGCCGCGGCATAGAGAGAAGTGTAGATACGGTTCTTATTGTGGTCGAACCTTCTTCCGAATCATTATCAGTCGCGGAAAAAATCAGCTATATGGCTGACGGAATAGGTGTTGCCATGGTAAAGGCGGTTCTCAACAAAATCCCTTCCGAAGAGGTGAGACGGAAAATGATTGAAAATCTTGCCTTGAAAAATATAAGCCAGGCTGGTGCAGTATTCACGGATGCACAGGTGGCTGAAGCCAGCCTGATGGGGAGGACAATAGGTGAAACAAAAGCAATGGAAGAAGTGCGGGCAATTGTTCGAAGATTGCGGGAAAAAATCAGATAAAAGGGAGGGGAAAATGTCAGAAGAAAAAAAGTATGCAATCAATCCGAATGAGGTCGAAATTGAATACCAGAAACTCGCCTTACATATGAATTATGGAGGATCCAAGTATTTACCAAGACTCATGAAAAGAGCTTTTACTCTTTCTCAGGCAAGACTTGCACTGGCTCTTGACATGAAAACGGAAGAAATGGCAGAACTTTTGGAGCTTTCTGAAGAAGAAGTGAAGCGGAATATTGAAAAATTGCAAATTCTCGCACTTTCGAAAAAACTGGGCACCCGCGAAGAAGAGGTACATCAGGATATAAAGTACATGTTCGAACTGGGCTTTGCCTTTCCAACAAGGCGCGGGTGGCGATGGGCTCGAACTGCGGATCAGGCTAAAGATTCACAATCGAATCCTAAATACGACGAAAAACTTGGGCACGAATATTTCGACTTATGGGAGGCTTTCCTGAAAATAGAAGCCTATCCAACTTCTTACTATCAGCGCCAGGTTTCTCTTCTGAATTCGGGAGAACCTCCGAGTTTTCGCATCATCCCGGCAAGAAAATCTCTTCAGAAAATAGAAAACCGCATCCCGGAAGATAATTTAGAGGAAGTGCTCAAACTTTACAGCGTCATCGCTGTCGAACATTGTCCCTGTAAGAGACTGGTCAGAGATCGTTCCTGCAAGAGCCCTACTGAAGTATGCCTGATTATGGACAGAGTAGCCGAGCATAATCTGCGGCGAGGAGCTGCACGGGTCATCAGTATAGAAGAAGCCCTGGAGATTCACGATAAAGCAGGTGAAAACGGACTTGTCTGCATGCCGCAAAGTAATGAAGCACGACCCACCAGGCTGACAATGATCTGCCACTGTCACTGGTGTTGCTGTGATCCGACAGCTTCGACAATAATGATGGGGTTTCCTTTGGAAAGAATGATCGCTCCCAGCTGTTATCAGGCAGTCGTCGATTCTGAAAAATGCAGAGGCTGTCAAATATGCGTCAGTCGCTGCCAATTCGGCGCCATAGAAATGAAACCTGATACCGGTTCAGATAACAATGTTCAATTCAAGGCATCGGTAAATGCTGATAAATGCTTCGGTTGCGGATTATGCGTTATCACGTGTCCCGCCGATGCGCGTACAATGAAGATGGTGCGAAGCAGTGAAACGATACCTAAAGAGCTTCCTCCTGCTAATTTTTATACCGGCACGGAAGATCACAAAAGCGGAAAACATGTAGATACCGGCTCGGTAATGACACGACCGAGGTTTTGAATTTATATCGTGCGCTTAAAGAAAATATTATTGGGCAGATCCGGAATCTAAAAAATTATACCCGATTTTTTCTTTTACCAAGAAAGAAAAGCCCCCCGAACCGTTATTGAGCTCTTTATACGGCATGCCCCTTTTTCTTCTAGGTAAGAGATGCGAGAGTTCATTGGTTTTCCGATTTACAGGCACGAGATTTGCCCGACTCAGACCTGCTTTCCGACCATGCAGCGTCTTGCGACGCTATCCCGGCACACTCGCGCGAGGCAGCTCTGATAGAGACCTTTGAACAACAGACAATTTTCATTAAACCCGGTTTTATGCCCGATTTTTTAGAAATACCTATTCGAG
>JALNXD010000007.1 GCA_023230565.1 Syntrophales bacterium | reverse complement strand
GATGTGAACTTTTAAATCAGTTTTTGTATGAGCCCCAACTTGATAACGTCGCATAGCGACATTTATAAACTTTTCTTCGCCTAAAGGCGAGGGATTTCAACCATCCCCGAAGGGGACATTAATGTTGATGAATCTGTTGAGACAATCATTTTCCGGGAAATTCTTCAACGTCTCACCCCCGGAAGTAATAGTGAAAAATACCTCAATCTTCTCGAATCAATTAATCCTTCGGCGGGAAGACTGGCTCACCATGAATTCCGGTTTCTTCTAAAGCATATAGCAAATTATAAAAAAAATATAGAATCAAAAATGCGCCAATCGATGGCCGAACATGGAATAACAGGATCTGCCATTGTCTTCGATATAGAAGAGGATAAAGATTTCATTTATTGGATTGAAAAGGAAAAATCAAAATTTATTGATCGAATTCTAGGTTCTCTTTAGTCTGCCATTAAAAAGGATCATCTCAAAAGTGGAAACCAATACTTCTTTATATTCGCAAAATTTTCTCTAACTTCCTTCTTGCCTGCGATTATTTCTCCATGTCCGGGAAGAAGGAGTTCAGCATCCAATGAAGCAAGCTTTTCTATACTTGCTTTGAGAAGCTCTGCCGATCCGCCCAAAAAGTCCGTCCGTCCGACTCCGTCCCGGAAAACAACATCTCCGGTGAACAGCGCTTTTTCTCGTTTCCAGAAAAAGCTCAGTGAACCCGGTGAATGACCTGGGGTCGCCAAAACCCTCAACTCCAGCTCTCCTATTGCAAGATCTCCTTCCTGTAAAAAAAAAGAGGGGGTCCGATTACTGGTTCCATTTAAATTCGTCATATTTTCTATCATTCTATATTCCCGCTCCTCCATTGCAAAAAGCGTTGCTCCTGGAAACATGGAAATTGCCTCGAAATGGTCGGGATGGCCGTGCGTGATAATGACGCAATCGATCATATCCGGTGTAACGCCGAGTTCACCGAGCCCTTTCTCAACATGACCAGACAGATGCCCGTGACCGGGATCTATTATGACCCGTTTCGATCCTTCCAAATAATAGGCATTGCAATTATTTTCACCGGCATCTCGCCATATAAATCCGAAAAGACCCTTTAGGAGCTTCATGTTACCAATCCTTTTTCCCCTCTACTTCTTTTGCGTTCAAAAGAATTTCTTTCACTTTTTGCAGCTCTTCGGGAGTATCGACTTCCACCGAATCAAATTGGGTTTCAACAACCTTGATTCTGTATCCTGCTTCAAGTGCCCTGAGCTGTTCAAGAGCTTCCCTTTTTTCAAGATACCCTCTGGGAAGCCCCGTAAAAGTCAGTAAAAAAGATTTTTTATAGCTGTATATCCCGTGATGCTTGTAATAATCCGTTGCAGTGCTCTTTTCCCTCACAAAAGGAATCGGGGCCCGCGAAAAATAGAGCGCATACTTATCTTTGTCAAACACGACCTTCACCGCATTCGGATGGAAAATTTCTTCGGAATGCCGAATCCTGTAAATGAGAGTGCAGAAATAGATAGCCGGATTCCTGAGCAAGGGACCAGTCACTTCATCTATCTGTACAGGTTGAAAAAGCGGCTGATCTCCTTGTACATTAACGATTATATCATGTTCATCCAGATTCATTTTCTGAACTGCTTCGGCAATCCGATCGGTTCCTGATGCATGCTCGCGGGAAGTCATACACGCATTCCCACCGAAATGCCTTACCGCTTCAAATATCCTTTCATCATCAGTTGCAACTGTTACTGAGGAAACATTCCCATTTCTGAGGACTCCTTCATACACATGCTGAATCATCGGTTTGCCCCCTATATCGGCAAGGGGCTTTCCGGGAAAGCGTGTTGATTCATAACGTGCCGGTATTACGCATATTATTCGAGACATCTTTCCCCTTTTGCCAGGTATTCGTTCACGTAATCAGTAATTGCCTCCTCTAGAGAATGAAAGGGCTTATCAAAACCGGCAGTTCTGAGTTTTTCCATCGGTGCTTCCGTATAATACTGATATTGATTTCTAATTTCCTCCGGCATTTCAATGTATTGAATAGTCGGTTTTATTTTCATCGCGTTAAAAACTGCTCTGACCAGATCATTCCAGGACCGCGCGTTTCCGGTTCCCAGATTAAATATTCCTGTCGCTTCCCGTGCATTCAAAAACCAGAAGAGAACCTCCACGCAGTCTTTGATGTAGATAAAATCACGTTTTTGCTCGCCATCTTTATAGTCCTGCCTGTAAGATCTGAATAATTCGACAAATCCTTCTCTTTCTATTTGACCCCAGGCTTTATGTATAACGCTTCTCATTTCTCCCTTATGATATTCATTCGGTCCGAATACATTGAAGAATTTAATCCCTGTCACATGCAGATCGAATCTGTTGCGCAGCACCCATTGATCGAACAGCTGTTTCGAATATCCATACATATTGATTGGACGCAAGTTGACAGTTGTTTCATTATCATCAAAAAAACCATTGCTTCCATCCCCGTAGGTTGCTGCACTGCTGGCGTAAATAAAACGAATATCTTTTCGAAGAGCCCATTCGGCTACATTACGGCTATACCGATAGTTATTTTCCATCAGATATGATGCGTTACGCTCGACAGTGGAAGAGCACGCCCCCATGTGTACGATTGCCGTTATATCCGTGGGGATCCTGCCGTTTAATATCATCTCCTGAAAACGTTCCTTTGAAACATAATCGAAAAACTTCAAATTTACGAGATTCTTCCATTTTTCCGTCGATCCGAGATTATCAACAATCAGAATATCGTCGATTCCCTCTTTATTTAACTTCCAGACAAAGGCGCTTCCGATGAATCCTGCTCCCCCCGTAACTGTGATCATTAGTTAATCCTTCCTTACACTCGTCCAGCTTTCTCTATTGCCTTTGCAATCTTCTCCATACGTTCCTCCGGTATTATCACCGGTATTGCCATAAAAAGAAATCTTCCAAGTAATTCTTCAGCATTGGGTATATCGGCTGTATTATAGGTCACGCTGCCTTTATAGGACGGGTTTGAAAATGGGTATTGCTTCGAATTTGCCGTTGCCCTTGCAATCAAATGCTCCCACCGGGGTGCATAGTGCCAATTGTTTTCCTTATAACAAATCGTATCTACCCCGTTTTCCTTAAGAGAGTTTTTGAATTCTTTCGCGGAATTTGCATCAGGAAGGTTAAACCCGAGAAAGGTAGCCGTATCTCCGTCCGGGTCGGGCAAATTCCTGAATCCTATGCCATTAATCTGCTCCAGCTCATTCTTTATTCTTGATTTATTTTTTTTCTGCTCGGCTATTATGTAATCGAGTTTTCCCAGTTGTGCCAATCCTATGGCACCCTGCAGTTCATTCATTCTAAAATTGAATCCCAATATGGATCGCCCCTCCAGGGCCCGCCCTACAGCCGGATTGTGGTCATGTCCGTGATCATGATACCAGTCGGATCTATCATAAAGCCCTTTATCATTGGTTATCACCATTCCGCCTTCCCCCGTGGTGATTGTTTTGTAAAAATCAAAACTCAGAATTCCCATATCACCGAAAGTACCCAGCTTCTTTCCCTCGAAGCTCCCGCCGCAGGATTGGGCATTATCTTCGAGCACCGCTAAATTATTCTTCTTGGCAATTGAAACAATTTCATCAATTCGGGCTGAACTACCGCACATGTGAACGGGGATGACCGCTTTCGTATAGGGTGTAATCCGATCCTCTATAGACTGAGGATCAAGGTTCAGTGTTGCATCTATATCCGCCATTACAGGTATAGCCCCTGCCTCAAGAACCGCTTCATATGTAGCAATAAAATCGAAGGCAGGTACTATGACTTCATCACCTGGCCCGATATCCAAAGCTGTCAATGCAACCTTCAATGCCGCGGAACCAGAAGTAACTCCCAAAGTATATCCCGCGCCTAAATATCGGGCAAATGCCGCCTCAAATTGAGCGACTTTATAAATTCCCTTTCGAGCATCATCGAATTCATATCTCATTAATACGCCCCTTTCGAGGACGTCCAACACCTGCTCTCTTTCCTCTTTACCTATAAGTTCGTTACCTGCCACAGGCAATCCTCCCGTTTTCTCTCTTTCTTTCCTCAAAATGCGTCTTCGTAAATATCCATTGCGTTTTGCCGTGAAATTTTCCGCGGGTTATTCGCAAGGGGTCGTGTCACAGTAAGGGCGGCATCCGCAAGATCCGCAAAATCCTCTTTTTTAATCCCCAATGTCTCCAGTGTACTCACGACTCCACAATCCCAGATAAGTTCTTCTATTCCTTCGACAGCAAGAAACGCCGCTTCACGAACCGACATATTCTCGCAAACCTCACCTGTCATTTCCGCAATTGCCGCAAGTTTTTCCATCGCTCCCGGAAGATTGAAGCGCAAGACCGAAGGAAGAAGAACAGTGTTCGCTAAGCCGTGAGATATTCCATACCGTCCTCCAAGGGGGTATGAAAGTGCATGAACAGCAGTTACACCCGCATTTGCAAGCCCAATGCCTGCATAAAGGCTTCCCAGCATCATGGATTCGCGGGCTTGTGTGTCGGCCCCATTATGAACTGCGGTTCTCAAGTTCGATGAAATCAGCCCGATTGCTTCTGACGATATCATTTCGCTTGCAGGACTTGCACTAATGGAAATGTACGATTCTATTGCATGGCACAGGGCATCTATACCGGTTGCCGCCGTAATTTCAGGTGGCACGGACAATGTAAGAAGTGGATCGAGAAGGGCCATTTCAGGATATAAAAAAGGGCTGTTAATCCCCTCCTTCTTTTTCAGATCTCTTCTTATAAATACGGATGTAAATGTTACTTCGCTTCCTGTACCCGCAGTAGTAGGAATCATAATTTTCGGAAGCCCCGGACCCGGGACTTTGTTTAACCCGAGATAATCTTCTGCATTGCCCCCATTTGTTACAAGGACGGCAGCCGCTTTCGCGACATCCATGGCACTTCCGCCGCCTATTCCTATTATGAGATCAGCCTTTTTCTCCGAGGCCATCAACGCCGCTTCGTCGGCAATCTCTATCGGCGGCTCTCCGGCTATTTTGTCAAAAAGACTGAAGCCGCAGGCATGCCTGGAAAACAACTCCGAGAGTCTCCGTTCAATACCAGTTTTTAAAAGCCCGTTATCAATTACAATAAACGGGTTCTTTTTTCCCATTTCCTTCACACAATCAACTAATCGGTCGAATGCCCCCTGGCCGAAAATTATTTTTCCTGCTACCGTAAAAGAAAATATTTCTCTCATCATATTCATTGCCTCGTGAAAAATCAGTTCTCCATTGTTGTTCCGGTTTTTTTACACTTTTTGCTTTTCTTCTCCTGGTAAAAAACGAATCTGTCGAAAATCTTCCACTGATTTAATCCATCTGCACGAGAAACTTTTAAGATTCCGAATCGGCAAAGTCAAGCGTTTTTGTTTTTCCTTCCTCCTGAAGTCATGCCCTGTCCAAAAAGATCTATTTGACGGCAGATGCCTCGAATTATTTTTACTTCTTTCGATAAAAGTCCCCTTCGTGAAAAAAACCGCCTGACCGCTGCCATCCAGTACCCTGGGCTTTCATCCCGTATAAGATCAATCTTAAGAAACATGTCCTCCAAATTATCGTACATTGCTTCAATTTCTGAAGATGCAGCAAGACGGGGAGCATATTTCTGTCCCGGACCGATAACTGCAGAAAAGATTTCGTAACATACAATCATCACTGCATGGGAAAGGTTTATTGACGAAAATCCTTTAGATGTCGGTATATTCACCAGCATGTCGCAATATTTGATATCATTATTTGTAAGCCCCCGGTCTTCGGATCCGAAGAGAAGGGCAACACGATTATATCGCGACATTTCGATGATTCTCGTTCCTGCATCTTTCGAAGATATTATGGCGGATCGCAACGAAGAACTTCCCCTGCGTGCCGTTGTCCCCACGATAAATTGGAAAGGAGAAAGTACCCTTTTTAAATCTTCCTCATATTCGATTGAATCAACCACATCTGATGCAAGATGGGTGGACATTTTTTTCATTTCATCAATATCGATCTGGCGAGGGTTTACCACTATGATTCTCTTCATTCCCATATTTTTTGCGCAGCGTGCCACCGAGCCTATGTTTCCAGAATGTTTGGGCCCGACAAGTACGATGGCAATATTTTTTGTGACCGTATTTTCCATTCTTACATACCTCTCTTGAGCCCGGGATGACAAGTTTCAGGATATAATGACAAAAGATTTAATAACCGTTGCACCTTTTTTCGTCTTCGATTAGTATCATCATCTTATTCCATAAGTCCACAGGATTACGATGTGCAAGATTTTAAAAATATACTTATAAATGCCCTCCACGATCTGAACATTATGCCGGATCCTGAAAATCTGGCGGATTTGGTCAGATACCGGAGTGAACTCCATATCTGGAACGAAAAAATTTCTTTGGTCTCATTAAATAATCCTTATGATCTCCCTGTAAGACACATAACGGATTCTTTGACAATCTTACCGACTCTCGTAAAAAAAATGCAAGAATGATCGATCTGGGAAGCGGGGGTGGATTTCCGGCTATCCCGCTTAAGATAATGCGGCGTGATCTCTCAATTACTCTTGTCGATTCTTCAAAAAAAAAAGCTTCCTTTCTCAAACATGTGATCAGAATCCTCGCGTTAAAAAAAGCATCCGTACTTTCAGTTAGAATCGAAGAACTGATGAAGGACGGTTCTTACCGCAGTTCATACGATTACGCCGTTTCCAGAGCTACCTTCAAACTTTCCCGTCTTTTGCCTTTTGCCAGTTATTTTCTTTCAACACACGGATTTCTCATTTGCATGAAAGGAAGAAACTGGAAAAAAGAACTTGAAGAAGCACAAAATGTAATAGACACATCCCATCTTCAGTTACAGGTATCCGAAATACGGGAAATAACACTTCCTCTCATCAAAGAGAAAAGAGTCATTGTAATTATCCAAAAAAATCAGTAACTTAATAGTGAAAAAATAAGGCCTTCTCATAGGATGCTTTTTGTGCTAGTATCGTCCAGCAATACCAAAATCACGGAAAGATACGCTCCGGTACAGTGCGAAGAGTCATATGCATTGCCAACCAAAAAGGGGGTGTCGGTAAAACGACGACCGCCATCAATCTCTCAGCCGCTTTGGCCGCAGCAGAGAAAAATACCCTCCTAATAGACTGTGATCCACAAGGAAATGCCACAAGCGGGATCGGAATTGAAAAGGAAAAGGTAAAAAAGAAAAATCTCTATCAGGCACTTATCGGGCAACTTTCCCCTCTAGAGGTTATTTTTGAGACATCCATTCCTCTTTTGCATGTCCTGCCTTCCGACCGGGATCTTATCGGTGTTGAGGTGGAATTCGTCTCCCTTAAAGAGCGGGAAATGAAACTAAAATCACTTTTGAAAAATATTGACAGCAATTATGATTTTATTATAATTGATTGTCCTCCATCCTTGGGATTTTTGACTGTCAATTCACTTGTGGCATCCGATTGTGTCATAGTCCCCCTTCAGTGCGAATATTTCGCTCTCGAGGGGCTGGGTCAGCTTTTGAATACGGTCAAACTGGTTCAGACGAGGTTGAATCCAAAACTTTCGCTTGCGGGAATACTGCTGACGATGTTCGATACACGCAACCGCATTTCCCATCGCGTCGCGGAAGAGGTAAAAAAATATTTCGGTCAGAACGTATTTAATACCGTAATCCCGAGAAACGTAAGATTATCAGAATCCCCGAGTCACGGATTACCGATCATTCAGTATGATATTAATTCCAAAGGGGCAATCTCTTATATGCATTTCGCGCAGGAAATCCTCGCCCATGGGAGAATATAAATGGTAAAAAGAAACGCCCTCGGTAAGGGGCTTGGTGCAATTTTCACAGATCTGGTTGATACTGCATCTCCCAAATCTCCTTTCATAATCTGCGGCATTGAAGAGCTGCGGCCAAATAAATTTCAGCCGAGACGTTCTTTTGAAGAAGGAGGAATAAAAAATCTGGCTTCTTCTATTAAAGAAAACGGCATCATACAGCCAATTATCGTAAGGAGGGCAAAAGAAGGTTACGAGATCATAGCCGGAGAACGCCGATGGAGGGCCGCACAGGAAGCGGGTCTTCAGGAAATTCCGATTATTATTCGGGAGGCCGCAGACATACACCTGGCAGAGATATCCCTCATTGAAAATATTCAGCGCGAAGAATTGAATGCTATAGAAGAATCAGAAGCGTATCATACATTGGTAAAAGAGTTTCACCTTTCTCACGAGGAAATATCACATCGAGTAGGAAAAGATAGATCTACAATTGCAAATTCACTGAGATTATTAAAACTTCCACAGAAAGTGAAGGATGCTGTGATTAAGAAGGAAATTTCCTCCGGCCATGCCAGGGCTCTCCTTTCACTCGATTCAGTTTCGCTGCAGACACAGCTACTTAATGATATTATTCAAAAAAAATTGAGTGTAAGAGAAGCGGAACGTGCAATCAAAAAGATGATGAGCTCTCATAAAGAAGCCGGTTACCGGAATAAAGATGAAAATATTAAAAATCTTGAAAATGTTCTATCGAAAAAGATGATGGCCCGAGTAACAATTAGGGAGAAAAAGCGAGGGGGTGCTATTGAAATCAAATTCCTCTCACGCAATGAATTAGACAGAATTGTTCATTCCCTTCTCAGCACCCTTAATGAATAAGTCATCACACGTAAATTGATAGATTCAAAACCAGGAACTTATCAACAGGTGTTTACAACATTGTGTACAAGGTTTAGTCATTGTGGAATCTATTTGGACAGAAACTACTAAAATAATTAAAGAAAAGATTAGCAAACAGAACTTTGAAACATGGATTAAACCGATCAAAATTCTTTCTCTTGAAGATAGTGCGGCCGGATTATCCGTACCAAATAAGTTTTTTAGAGACTGGTTACTGGAAAATTACTTCTCAATAATAAGCGATGCGATTTCAAATGTTGCAGGAACACCAGTAACCGTAAATTTCATTATTCAGAAATCCGACCCTTCTCCAATGGACGACCATGAAGAAATTACGACAATGGCGGATAAACCGCCCTCATTCCAAAGAGTACAATCTTCGCTGAATCCAAACTACAGTTTCGAACGATTTATTGTCGGATCTTCAAATCAATTTGCCCATGCTGCAGCAAGATCGGTTGCCGAACATCCGGCACATAATTACAATCCGCTTTTTATTTATGGAGGTGTCGGTCTGGGGAAAACACATCTTATAAATGCTATCGGCCTTCTCACTATGGCATTGTATCCTAAAAAAAATGTTCTTTATGTTTCTGCTGAAGAATTTATGAACGAGCTGATCAATTCAATCCGCTATGATAAAATGCCTGAATTCAGAGAAAAATATAGAAAAATAGATTCTCTGCTCATAGACGATATTCAATTTATCGCCGGAAAAGAAAGAACACAGGAAGAATTCTTCCACACGTTTAATACTCTTCATGATTCCGGAAAACAAATCGTCGTGACAAGTGATAAATTTCCAAAAGAAATTCAAAACTTAGAGGCACGACTGCGTTCACGGTTCGAATGGGGACTCATTGCTGATATTCAGCCGCCGGAGATTGAAACGAGAATAGCCATAATTGAAAAAAAATCGGCTGAAAATAACCTTTTGCTCTCCAGTGATTGTATACACTTAATCGCCTCCGTTGCAGACTCGAATATAAGAGAACTGGAAGGAATATTGACACGAATTGCAGCCTATGCCTCGCTGACCGGAAGCGAAATCAGCATCGATACTGTTCAGGAAGTTGTGAAGAGGTTGTTGAAACACGTGAGTAAAAGAGACATTACCGTTGAAGATATTGTTAAAACAGTAGCATCGAAATTCAATGTCAAGGTTTCAGATATCAGATCACAGAAAAAAAACAAGGATCTTGTTCTTTCCAGGCAAATCGCTATGTTTCTTTCCCGCAAACTGACAGATTGCTCATTTCCCGACATTGGAAGTAAAATAGGCGGCCGAGATCATTCAACTGTAATATATGCAAATAAAAAGATAAACAAATTGATAGGAAAGGATTCCGAAATAAGAAAGTCGGTTGAAGAAATAGAAGAAAAACTGCGAACAAAATGTTAACAAGTTAAACACAGAATAAAATGCAGAAATATTTAATTATTTCAATATATTGTTGATTATTATTCACAATTGAACAGATTCTATTACTATTACTAATTAAGTTTTATTAAGAGAAAAAGAGGGTGATAAGATGGAATTTACTGTTAATCGGAAGGTCTTTCAGGAAGCAGTTCAAAAGACGCTGGGAATTGTAGATCGAAAAGCAACTATATCTGTTTTGAATAATATTTTGATAAAAACCCAAAATAACAGTATCCGTGTTGTCGCCAATGATAGAGAAATAGGAATGTTGGCAGATTACGATGCACAAGTTACAAAACAGGGTGAAATCACGGTGGCTGCACGTAAGTTATATGAAATGTTGAAAGAAATGGAAGATGATACTATTTGCTTCATTTCAAATGAAAATAACTGGGTTTCCATTGTCGGCGCGAAGGTACAATATCGAATACCAGGTTTGGGCTCGGATGATTTTCCTGAAGTGAGAGAGGATGATGATGTCCGATATTTCGATCTGCCCTGTAAAATTGCGAGAGAAATGATAGAAAAAACTTTTTTTGCGGCATCGAATGATGACATGAGACCCGGTCTTAACGGGGTATATCTAAAGAAAGAAGGCAGTAAAATTGAAATGGTTGCAACGGACGGTCACAGGCTGGCAATGAGCACCAAGGAAATCGGGAATTCAGAGCGTTCTGAAGTGAATGTGGAGGGGATCATTATTCCCAAAAAAGGAATAAATGAGATCAGACGGCTTGTTGACGATGAACTGAATTCAATCCAATTCGGCATTACCAAAGGTGTGTGCATTGCCAAAAAAGCTGCTATAATGCTTCGCGTAAGCTTAATCGATTCAGTATATCCAGAATATGGAAAGGTCATACCGAAAGCGGGTGGAACCAAAATAATGGTAGACCGGAGCAAGATGCTGCACTCATTAAGAAGAATGAGCGTGATGTCAAGCGAAATGTTCAGCGGTGTAAAAATTCATCTTTCAGAAGGAAAAATGACACTTAATTCCATCAATCCCGAGATAGGGGAAGCGAATGATGAAATAGATGTCTTTTACGAGGGAGAACCTATGAACATAGGATATAATGTCAGATATCTCATTGATGCAATAGAGGTTCTCGATGAAGAGTTGATTTCTTTTGAATTGAGGAGTAATGAAGGGCCGGGCGTGATCAGGTCGGCTGAAAACGATACCTATTTATGCGTGGTAATGCCGATCAAGCTTGGAAAGGAGCAAATGTAAGAACGTGGCAGAAACATATGGCGCTGATAATATAAAAGTCTTGGGCGGGTTGGAAGCGGTAAGGAAGCGGCCGGCCATGTACATAGGAAGCACCGGAAAAGACGGGCTTCATCATCTTGTATATGAGGTGGTTGATAACAGCATAGATGAAGCTACATCCGGGTATTGCGACACCATAGATGTAAAGATTCGTATCGATAACAGCGTCGTAGTAGAGGATAACGGGCGGGGCATACCTATAGATATACATAAGACTGAAAAAGTATCTGCAGCAGAAGTGGTTATGACGAAGCTGCATGCAGGAGCGAAATTCAGCAATGACAGTTACAAAATCTCGGGAGGACTTCATGGGGTAGGAGTTTCGGTCGTGAATGCCCTCTCAAGTTACCTGGAACTCGAAGTAAGAAGAGAAGGAAAAGTATACAGACAGAGTTACAGGCAAGGAGTTCCGGAGGCGCCACTTAAGGAGGTGGGAAAAACAAAACGCAGGGGAACGATTGTAACATTTCTCCCGGATACGGAGATATTCGGAGATATTGATTTCAGTTTTGACGTTCTTTCGAATCGATTAAGGGAATTGGCCTTTTTAAATCGGGGAGTGAAGATTACTCTTAAAGATGAAAGAATAGATAAGGTATCTGAATTTCTTTACAAAGGCGGTATAGTATCTTTTGTGGAATACTTGAACCGGAATAAGCGGCCCCTTCATAAAAAACCTGTTTTTATAAGCGGAGAGCGTGATGATTCTCAGGTGGAAGTCGCTCTTCAATATAATGATTCATATATGGAGAATGTGTTTTCATATGCAAACAGTATTAACACTACCGAAGGGGGAACTCACCTGATAGGGTTCCGATCGGCTCTTACCCGTGTGATAAATACCTATGCCATCAGTACGGGTCTTTTAAAAAATGGAAAGATTTCCCTCAAAGGGGAAGATGTGCGCGAAGGATTGGCCTGCGTGATAAGTGTGAAATTGAAACAGCCGCAATTTGAAGGCCAGACAAAGACGAAACTCGGAAACAGCGAGATGAAAGGTCTTGTTGAGGCAGTTGTCTATGAGAAACTGAGTATTTATTTTGAAGAAAATCCGGCTGTTGCAAAGCAGATTGTTACAAAATCTACTGAAGCTGCCAGAGCGAGGGAAGCTGCACGAAGGGCGCGGGAACTTACGAGAAGGAAAACATCTCTCGAAGTATCCGCACTTCCGGGAAAATTGGCTGATTGCCAGGAAAAAGACCCTGCACGAAGTGAACTGTATCTGGTCGAAGGTGATTCTGCCGGCGGTTCAGCCAAGCAGGGAAGAGACAGGAAAAATCAGGCTATACTGCCTCTGAGGGGTAAACTTTTGAATGTCGAAAAGGCCCGTTTTGACAAGATGCTCAGTAACAATGAGATTCGTTTTATTATTACCGCATTGGGAACGGGGATCGGGAAAGGGGACTTCGATGTCAGTAAGCTCCGGTATCACAAAGTCGTGATCATGACGGATGCCGATGTAGATGGTTTACATATCAGGACACTTCTTCTGACCTTCTTTTTCAGGAATATGAGAGAAATAGTAGAACGGGGCTACTTGTATATAGCTCAGCCGCCTCTTTTCAGAATAAGTGAAAACAAAAAAGAATTTTTTATCGCAAGCGAAGAGGAAATGGAAAATTATATCCTTGAAAATGGTGTAGAGAAGGTTCACGTATGCACGGAAGATGGGAGTGTGATTACAGGAAATAGACTTTTGGCGGTAGTGAAAAAAGGAATTCGTCTTGGAACTATCCTGGAAAAATACCATCGCAAGGGAAAGCATCGGGATATAATACATTATCTGGCGGCGGATCCTGACTTTTCTGCAGATGACTTTAATGTGAGCGAAAACCTCCTTAAGCTTGGAAAGAAAATTGCACACACCATAGGAGATTCAGTCAGGTCGGTGTGGATCGATGAGGATATAGAACATGGGGGGTATACACTGTTGTTTCGTATAGCCGTAAACGGATACGAAAATACCACATGGATCAAAAAAGATATTTTTAGTCAACCAAAGTTTGCGGAAGCCCAATCGCTTGTGAAACAGATGAATGTTCTTGGAAGAGCACCGTATACAGTCTATGAGAAAGAAGACGGCGAGAAAGTCGCGGAAACACTCTTTGCAAGTCTTAAAACGTTAATTGACTATATCATTGCAAGCGGGAAAAAAGGGATTTCGGTTCAGCGATATAAAGGTCTTGGCGAAATGAATCCGGAGCAGCTGTGGAGAACGACAATGGATCCGGAGAAAAGAACATTGCTTCAGGTAAAAGTTGAAGATGCTGTTGTGGCGGATGAAATATTCACTACGCTAATGGGCGATCAAGTGGAGCCGAGGCGTGACTTTATATTTCAGAATGCCTTGAATGTATCGAACCTTGACATATAATGCCAGAAGATCAGGAGTAAGTTTTCTTTTTTTGGGGTCGGCATCGTCGAGAGGATAGATTACCGAATGGATGTCCGGCCCCTCTTTTTATCAGGAGGATGAAGCAGAATGGATCAACTTCTTCGACAGCGGAATTTACCTGTCAATATAGAAGACGAAATGAAGAAATCCTATGTGGATTACGCCATGAGCGTGATTAAAGGAAGGGCTATTCCGGATGTGAGAGATGGTATGAAACCGGTGCACAGAAGGGCTCTTTTCGCCATGTCCGAGCTTGGAAACCGCTGGAACAGAGCTTACAAGAAATCGGCACGTATTGTTGGTGATATCATAGGTAAATATCATCCACACGGTGATACGGCCGCCTACGACACCATTGTAAGAATGGCGCAGGATTTCTCTATGCGCTATCCGTTAATTGACGGTCAGGGAAACTTTGGTTCCGTTGACGGTGATCCTCCGGCTGCCATGAGATATACAGAAGTCAGAATGGCCAGAATTACTGATGAAATACTTGCGGATTTAGAAAAAGAGACCGTTGATTTTCAACCTAATTACGACGAATCTTTAAAAGAGCCGATTGTTCTGCCATCTAAACTTCCAGCACTCCTTTTGAACGGTTCCTCGGGAATTGCAGTTGGGGTCACCACGAATATTCCACCACACAATCTTGTTGAAGTATGCGATGGCCTTACCGCCCTGATACGCAATCCAGAGATTTCAACAGAAGGACTCATGCAGTTCATAAAAGGTCCGGATCTTCCCACGGCTGGTTTCATTAATGGAAAGGCGGGCATTATATCTGCATATAAAACAGGGAGAGGAATAATAAGGATCAGGGCGCGGGCCATCATCGAAAGAATAGCGAAAGGTGACAAAGAAAGTATCGTTGTAACGGAAATTCCATATATGGTAAACAAAGCCGCCTTGATCGAAAAAATATCGGAACTGGTCAAGGAAAAAAAGATTACCGGAATTAGCGATTTGAGAGATGAATCGGATCGTGAGGGGATGAGGATTGTCATTGATCTTAAACGCGACGAGACAGCAAGTGTCATTTTGAATCAGTTATATAAGCAAACCCAGATGGAATCGACCTTTGGAATAATTATGCTTGCAATCGACCAAGGGCAGCCAATAGTCCTGACTCTTAAAAATTACCTGCAAAAATTTGTGGAATTTCGAACCGAGGTAGTCGTCAGAAGAACTCAGTTTGATCTTCGAAAAGCCCGGGAGCGACTTCATATACTGGACGGTCTTTTGGTGGCTATAGACCACATAGATGAAGTCGTTGCTATTATAAAGGCTTCAAAGAATCCGAAAGAGGCGGCGGAAAAATTAATGTCGCAATTCGGATTATCAGAAATCCAGGCAAAATCGATCCTGGATATGAGACTTCAAAGACTTACGGGGCTGGAGCGCGATAAAATAAGAGAGGAACACCGTGAAGTCACAAAATTAGTAGCCGAGCTGGAGGGAATTCTTGCAGATCCGGAGAAAGTAAAGCAAATTATTATCGAAGAACTGGAAGATATAAAAAAACGCTTCGGCGATTCTCGAAGAACCGAAATAATCCAGGAAAGTGAAGATATCAATATTGAGGATATGATCGTCGAAGAGGACGTGGTGGTGACCATATCGCACCAGGGGTATATTAAACGCAATCCGGTAAGCCTGTATACGAGCCAGCATAGGGGAGGCAGGGGCAAGGTGGGAATGGGAATCAAGGAAGATGATTTTGTAGAGAAAATTTTCATTGCCTCATCCCACAGTCTTATCCTTTTTTTCACCAGCCGGGGACGTGTGCATTGGCTGAAGATCTATCAAATACCGCAAGCGGGCAGGCTTGCAAAAGGAAAGGCCATAGTCAACCTTATAGAAATTGAAAACGGCGAAAGCATAAGCGCCGTTTTTCCAGTGAAGAACTTTGAAGAAGGTAAATTCATAATAATGGCAACCAAAAGAGGAATTATTAAAAAAACTGAACTTACTGCCTATTCTCACCCCAGAGCCGGCGGAATTATTGCAATAACTCTCGATGAAGGCGATGAACTGATAGATGTCGACAGAACCGACGGCGAGCAAGATGTATTTCTTGGAACAAGGCATGGCCACTCAATTCGATTTCATGAAACCGATGTAAGGTCAATGGGACGTACCGCCAGGGGAGTGACAGGAATTAGAATGAATAAGGATGATGAGGTTGTAGGAATGGAAATTGTAACTGCCGGAAAATCCATTCTCACCGTATCGGAAAACGGCTTCGGAAAAAGAACCGAAATTGCAGAATATCGTTCACAGTCTCGAGGAGGAAAAGGAATTATCAATTTAAAGACAACTCAGCGCGTAGGTTGTGTCACCAGAATCAGACAGGTTTCAGGAGAAGAAGATATTATGCTGATAAGCAATGCAGGAAAAATTATACGCGTGAATACAGAGGAGATTCCTCTACTTCACCGAGGCACTCAGGGTGTCAAACTAATTGAGCTCGATACCGAAGAGCGGCTGGTGGGACTCGCACGTGTTGAACGTGAAGTTGAAACAAAGGGACTGGCTGTACCGGAAGAATCCGAAGCAGAAATTCAGATGACTATATTCGAAGATCTACCTTCTGAAGAAGCACCTGAAGAGGAATAAAAAAAGACTTTCGAAAAGGAAAGCCGTACAAGAGCTGCAAGGGAAGTGTTAGTTCAAACATTCAGAGTTTATGAAATTTCGCAATGATTCACCTAAATATGACGGGATGGATACTTGTTATTTTTTGTGCGATCATGACCGGTTTTTCAAAAGCAGGCATCATGGGTGCAGGTGCGGTTGTGGCACCAATTCTGGCGAGTATAATGCCTGCCAGGGAATCAACTGGTTTTTTGCTCCCCATGTTGATAATAGGCGATCTTACGGCGACCATTTACTGGAGGCGACATGCGAAATGGTCCAAACTGGCCGGGCTGATACCGTGGACATTGATTGGAGTTATTTTAGGTTGGCTATGGCTTGGCAAAATAAGCGACCGTCATCTCATGGCAGTAATAGGCGCCATTGTTCTTATTTTGGTAGTGCTTCATCAGTGGCAGCAAAGACGACCGGATTTTACGGAGCATATACCGCATAGCAGATGGTTTGCATCCATAATGGGAATTCTGGCTGGTGCAACGAGCATGCTTGCAAATGCTGCAGGACCTATTCTTGTCATATATCTTCTGGCAATGAAACTTGAGAAATCAAGCTTCATAGGTACAGCAGCGATTTTTTTTCTCATATTGAATGTTTCTAAAATGCCTTTCAGTGCAAATTTGGATCTTGTTACGAAAAGTTCATTATTATCTAATCTTGCAGCGGCGCCTTTTATAATAATCGGCGCTATTTTGGGAATTGTCGCGGTGCAGAGAATACCTCAGCGGTTTTTCGACCGCATCATGCAATGTGCAACAGCCGCGATGGCGGTGTATCTTTGTGTAAAAGCAATGTTTTGATTTGGCTTGCCAAAAAAGGACTTAATGACTACACTTCCAATTACAATCGGAGGTTGAAATTTTTTAATGAATGGAAAAACGAACACAGAAAGTAAAAAATCACAGGGAGAATCGTTATGGCTGTAAATATGCCTGAGAACGTGCAGGATCTGGTAATTATTGGAGGAGGGCCTGCCGGATTGACGGCGGGACTCTATGCTTCACGAGCAGGTATGAAGACGGTTATTTTAGAGGGTAAATCGACGGTGAGTCAGATTACTGTAACCGATAGTATAGAAAATTATCCGGGCATACCGGAAGTAAGCGGATTCGAGCTCCATGATCGATTCAGAACCCAGGCGGTCAGTTTCGGAGCATATGCCAGTACTGACGAAGCCCGTTCGGTTGAAAAAATTCTTCTTGGTGAGTATGAGGGATGGAAAATCACTACTGAAGATACGATCTTGTATTCACTGTCTGTCATTATCGCTACAGGAGCAAAATGGCGGGCTCTTGGTGTTCCGGGAGAAGAACAATTTTTGGGAAGGGGTGTTTCCTATTGTGCAACGTGTGACGGTCCCTTTTACAAAAAAAGAAAAGTCGCCGTTGTCGGAGGGGGAGATACAGCAATTCAAGAAGCTGTTTTTCTGACCAAATTTGCTGATAAAGTTACAGTCATTCATAGAAGAGATAAACTTCGTGCGGCGAAAATCCTGCAAAAGAGGGCATTTGCGAATGACAAGATTGAATTTGAATGGAATTCTGTGGTTCAGGAAGTAGAAGGACAGGATTTTGTTACCTCCCTTCGTCTGAAAAACTTGAAAAACCTTGAACAAGACAGAAAGATATCTGTAGACGGCGTTTTCGTTTTTATTGGCCTTGATCCCATAACTGATTTTATTAAAGGGGTTGTCAATCTAGATATCGGTGGTTATATTATTGCAGACGCCTTGATGAGGACTTCAGAGCCAGGGATTTTTGCATGCGGTGACTGCATTGCCAAGCCTTTAAGACAGGTGATTACCGCATGTGGCGATGGTGCAACAGCCGCCCATGAAGCTCAACTGTATGTTGATGAATTGAAAGGTCAGGCATATTGATAGGCAGTAAGAAGGAGAAAATGATGCCAATTTTTGAATATAGGTGTAACAAATGCGGAAATGAATTTGAGGAAATTCGGTCGGTGAAGGACGATTCCCCGATTACATGTCCTTCGTGCAAGGGAACGGATGTCAAGAAGAAGGTTTCAACATTCGGGTCGGGAAAAATTGGAGACGGGAATTCAGCCTGTTCCGGTTCATCACGTTTTACTTGAGGTTGAAATTTATCCGGCGGTGCCGGGTAATAGAAAAGATTGTAAAGGAGAAGATTTAATGCCTATTTATGAATATATTTGCAAGCATTGCAATCATCAGTTTGAAATGATTCGATCTACGAGAGATTTGGATTCAGACATAGAATGTCCGCAGTGCAGCGTAAAAGGTGTAGAAAAATTAATGTCGATTTGTAAGGCTAAAGTTGAAATGTCTTTTTCAGACTTTAACAATATGGGAGCCGGAACTTCCGGCAGCAGCTGCTCCGGTTGTACGGCTTCATCGTGCACCGGTTGTTCTTCCAAATAAGGATCTCCGGGCAGCAAGAATTTGATTGCCGGCAGAAAAAGAAAAATTTGTTGATTACCTGAAAAAACAAGCACGTAAGAAAACCTTAAGCCCTTTCTGCGTCACTTTTTAAAAACCGCTGAGGAACTGTATGGATTTCTGGCAGCATCTGCCCATGCATATCGATCCGACACTTGTGAAGATCGGTTCTTTTCAAATACGGTATTACGGGCTTATGTATCTGATTGCCTTCTTCCTCACTTACATCCTTGTTATTTACAGAATTCGCAAGGAAAAAATTTCCTATTCAAAAGAAGCTGTTCAGGATTTTTTTGTCTGGGGAATAGTGGGGCTTATTGTCGGTGCACGTGCAGGATATGTTATATTCTATAACTGGTCCTATTTCCTGGAACATCCGCTGGAAATAGTCCTGCCTTTTCAATTTAATAATGGAATCATTTTTACGGGGATAAGCGGGATGTCGTACCATGGAGGTATTGTGGGCGTCCTGATGGCATCCCTGATTTTCTGCAGGATTAAAAATCTTGAAATTCTTCCCTTTGCCGATCTTTTCGCGCCTGCCGCTCCTCTGGGGTATACTTTCGGGCGGATAGGCAACTTTTTAAATGGGGAATTATACGGAAGGGCAACTACTGTTCCTTGGGGAATGTATTTTCCACAAGATCCTTCAGGTCAGCTTCGTCATCCTTCACAGCTATATGAAGCTTTTTTTGAAGGGATAGCTCTTTTTATCATTCTATGGTCTATTCGGAAGAAAGTTCCAATGGATGGATCGCTCTTCGCACTGTATCTTATAGGATACGGAACTGTTCGTTTTTTTATTGAATTCGTCAGACAGGCAGATCCACAGATCGGCCTTATAGGAGAATTCTTGACAATGGGTCAAATCCTTTGTCTCTTAATGGTTGTTTCAGGTCTTATTCTTTTTGCTCACCGCCGTATATCGGGCTGATGAACTATCGAAACGGTACGTTTAAATTCAGCAGATTTCAATAAACGCCGCCTTTACAGCCGCTGAATTAATTGATACTATCGGCTGGCAAATACGATTGCATTCAGCTTCGAACACTGAGGAGAAGATTTTGTAAGCTCGGAGGAGTATACCGGATACACTTATATGATGTATAAAGGAGGACGGAATGGAAAAAAGACTGGTGATTATTGGAGGAGGTGCGGGCGGACCTTCTACTGCGGCCGAAGCCAAACGGCAAGATCCTTCGCTTGCAGTTACGATACTCGAGGCTGGAGAATTCGTTTCCTATGCGGCCTGACCGATGCCCTATTACATCGGCGATGTAATAAAGGATTCCAGAAAATTGATAGCGAGAACCCCGGAAGAATTCACGAAACAAGGCATCGAGGTCAGGCTGAACACACCGGTCGACCAAATTGATACCCGGAAGGGGCATGTAGTTCTCAGAAGCGGAGAGAGAATTCCCTACGATATGCTCACAGTTGCTACAGGAGCTTCTGCAAGTGTTCTTCCAATTCCCGGTCTTGATCTTGACGGGGTTTTCACTTTGAAAAATTTGACAGATGCCATTCGGATCAAAAACTATATAGAGAATAATAATGTTAAAAAGGCAATTATCCTTGGCGCAGGATTTGTTGCCATGGAGATGAGTGAAGCCTTTCGAAAACGCGGAATTCACACTGAGGTAGTGTATAGGGGAGAACTGCCTGTAAAAAAATGGGACCCCGTTTTTTCCAGGCGCATTCTTGAAGAACTTCAACGCAATAATGTATCATTTCTTACAGGAAGAAACCCCGTTGCCATTGAACAAGGATCCGGAGGTCTGCTTTATTTACTGACCGATAAGGAAACATTTGATGCGGATATCATAATTCTGGCTTTAGGAGTGAAGCCCGAAACGGCAATGGCTGAAAAAGCCGGTGTCAAACTCGGCAAATCGGGTGCAATAAAGGTGGATTTTTCTCAACGCACCTCCAGAGATGAAATTTACGCTGCCGGAGATTGTGCCGAAGTATTCCATATGGTAAGCAGAGAATGGGTATATTTTCCTTTGGGCGATATAGCGAATAAGCAGGGACGGACAGCAGGCCGGAATATTGGCGGCAATCCCATGTCTTTTTCCGGAGTGGTAGGCGCACAGGGATTTAAAGTCTTCGATCTTGAGGTCGCGGCAACTGGATTGGATGAGAGGGAAGCGAAAAGAAAAGGGTTTTATCCGGTAAGCGCTGTGATTAAAGGTAATTATATGGCACGGTCAATGGATGCTGCTGCAACTCTCGATCTTAAGTTAATCGCCGACAAGTCTACTGCCCGGCTTCTGGGAGCTCAGGCAGTTGGATGCGCAGGGGTTGTAGGCCGCATAAATACCCTTTCTGCCTGTTTATGGAATGAGATGGACCTTGATCAGATTGGCTATTTGGATCTCGCCTATTCTCCTCCTTTCGGCGGAGCCTGGGATGTAATCCAAACGGCGGCGCAAATCCTTAAACGAAAATTGTAGCGGGTTATCATTATGAAAACTCGAATCAAGAATTACGATCCTGAAGAAGTCGCTGCCGTAACCGCGGCAGCGACGAGTAGACTTATTCCCTGGGTTTCTGATCTTACTGGTATATAATTTTTCTTCTATTGCCCGCCGGTTTCATTTGCTGTTTTCCAATTATGTTTCGAACCTTTGATCCCGTATGCGGTTTGATTTTTTAAAAAAGAGATGGCATATTGAAATTTCATGTTCTCGTTTCCGGATGGTAAGTTCTATTAACGAGGAGGAGAAAAATGAACGATAAAAAGCTGGAAGGCATTATAGATGTTGCCATTTTAAGAGAGAAGGAATCCTATGATTTTTATAAATTTCTTTCTGAAAAAGTGAAGGATGCAACCGCAAAAGAGACCCTGGAATTTCTATCGGAAGAAGAAAAAAAACACAGGCAGTTTCTTTCTGACTATAGGGAAGGAAGGACAGGAGAAGGATCGTTTACTCTTCCCGATGTCATTGACTACAGAATAGCGGAGCATCTGGAGCCTCCCCCTTTAGATAAGGATATGGAAAGCAAAGATGTCTATCTTATAGCGGCTCACCGGGAGCTTCTTTCATATAATTTTTATAAGGCACTGGCAGATCTTCATCCAAAGGGAGAAGTAAAAGGGATGCTTATACTCATTGCGAATCAGGAAAAAAAACATAAAGAGAAAGTAGAATACCTTTATAGTAATACTGCCTTTCCACAAACCGCAGGTGGATGATGTACATGAATAAATCGTATGCCAAAGATACTCAGTTTTGGGAGATGCTTTCATGGGAGGTTGGGAAAAGGGGTACACAGACTTTGGGTTCCGATTTCGAGGCACTGAATTTGAAAGTATCAGAGCGAAATCTTCCCGTTATCTTTGGCGGTCTCAAAAGTTATTCCTGGGCGGCTGTTTGTCAGATTTTTTTAATATACCAGGATCATATGAATGAACTGGGAAGAAATGAATATCTCAGCATGCTTGCCGGAGCAAAGAGGGTTTTCAGAACTGCCAGTTTCGTCCGGCTCGCAATAAGAAGGATTGTGGCGAATGTTGCCGCTCCTTCAACTGCCGGAAGGACGATGAGACAGTCGGTTGCCGATACTTTTTTTGCCAACGGTCTGACTGTTACAGAAGACTACAAGGGCCCGTCAATGGACGCTCACATCTTGTCTCAGGCGCTTGATGATACACAGATTATGCATCTTTGCGATCTTATTGTTTCTCCTCCTTTGGGAATTTGGGAAGCGGTTACCGGGCAATATGCAAAAAATCGGCCCAGTTTGCTATATAGAAAAAGTAAAGATTTATATTCATGGATATTCGACAGGTGAAAGGGAGCCGAATATAGCTGTAAGGAAAAATGAAGTGGAAAAGTCTCGGGTGTTATTTTCTTTTGATAATCGAGCACCCACATAAGGAGAGATTATTTACCGGAAACTGTCGCAGTATCAGTGCCACTGCCATCGCAAGTCTTGAAATTAAACTGGTCGCCGGATCTTGCTGGCGCACAGCCCTTAAAAACTCTGTGAGATGCTGAGTGTATGTAGTGGCCTGAGTACCGGCACGGCTGATTTGCAATTTCCAAGAAACAATACACATAAAAATGTGAACCCGTCCCCGATTTACGGCTGTTTTACTTTGAGTACTTTGGCGCCGCGAATCCTGCCGCTTTTCAATTCCAGAAGCGCCCTGTTGGCTTCATCCAAGGCGAATTCTTCCACATGGGGAACGATGGGGATGCGGGCCGCCAGGTCGATGCACTCGACAATATCCCGCATCGCCACATTGGCCACACTCTTGATTTCCTTCTCAAGCCAGAGGTGACGGGGATAGTCAATATTCAGAAGATAGTCCCTGTCGCGGCTCTCCTTTCGAATCGCATTGATGACGAGCCTGCCTCCGGCTTCGAGGTGTTTCAAGGCCTCCAAAACTGGCTTCCAGGCAGGTGTCGTGTCGATTATTGAGCGGAGCGGCTCGGGAGGCGCCTCTTCCGTATCCCCGGCCCAGACGGCGCCAAGCTCGCGGGCAAAAACCCGTTCCTTCTCGCTTCTGGCGAAGACGAAGACCGGCGAGTCGGGATAGAGATAGCGGCTCATCATGAGGACCAGATGGGCCGAAGCGCCGAATCCGGTCAGTCCCAGAGACTCGCCGTTTCTGATGCCGGCAAGGCGAAGGGAACGGTAGCCGATGGCCCCGGCGCATAGAAGGGGTGCGGCCCCGGTATCGCTGAAGGCGTCCGGAATGGGTGCGGCAAAGGCCTCGGGAACGACGGTGTACTCGGCATACCCTCCCGGCGCATCCCGGCCGGTGGCCCTGAACTCGGCACAGAGGTTCTCTTCGCCGTCGGCGCAGAACCGGCAGCGGCCGCAGGCGCTGTGTATCCAGCCGATGCCGACACGGTCGCCTCTGCGAAAGCGGCTGGTCCCCGTTCCCCCTTCTTCCACCGTTCCGACGATTTCATGCCCGAGAACCATCGGAAACCGGGAAGGGGGCGTTCGCCCCTCGATCTCGTCGAGTTCCGTATGGCACACGCCGCAGGCAGCCACCTTGATCAAAAGTTCATTCTGGCCGGGCTCCGGACGGGGAAGTTCGGCCGGTTGAAGCGGTGATTCATTTTCTTCAAGATTGCATATGCCCTTCAATACCATCGCTTTCATAGGGCATCAGCTTTCCATCAGCGCCTTCAGTTCGGCGCTCTCGATTTTTTCCTTTTCCAGAAGGAGGGCCGCCCCTTTTCTGAGCGCATCCTCCTTCCCTTTCAGAATCGTGAGGGCGGTCTCATACTGCTCGGAGATAATCCGGCGTATCTCCGCATCGACGGTTTCGGCCGTTCGCTCGCTGTATTCGCTCGGTTGCGGCAGCCCCGCATCTATGAAAGGGGTTCCCTTTTCCCGTGCCAGATAGACCTGCCCCAGGGTGTCGCTCATCCCGTACTGGGTGACCATGCTTTTTGCGATATCGGTTGCCCGCGACAAATCGTTGTGGGCGCCCGTCGATATGTCGCCGAAGACGATCTCTTCGGCGGCCCGGCCGCCAAGCAGTGTGGCGATCTTGTTGAGAAGTTCCGTCTTTCTCATCAGGAACCGGTCCTCAGTGGGCACCTGCATGGTATAGCCCAGGGCGGCGATTCCCCGGGGAATGATGGAGATCTTCTGCACCGGATCGGTGCCGGGAAGGGAAAGCGCCACCAGTGCGTGCCCCATCTCGTGATGGGCGACGATTTCCCGTTCCTGCCTGTTGATAAGGCGGTTTTTCTTTTCGAGGCCCGCAATGACCCGCTCCACCGCTTCCTCGAATTCGGTCATGCCGACCTTCGGCTTTCCCCTCCGCACCGCGAGAAGGGCCGCTTCGTTTACCAGATTGGCCAGATCCGCTCCCACCATCCCCGGCGTCATTCCGGCAAGGCGTTCTACATCAAGATCCCCTTCGGCCTTGACATTCTTGAGATGCACCTTGAGTATCTCTTCCCTTCCCTTCTTATCGGGCCGGTCAACCAGCACATGCCGGTCGAATCTGCCGGGACGGAGAAGTGCCGGATCGAGGATTTCCGGCCGGTTGGTGGCGGCCATCAGGATGACCCCCACCTTGGGATCGAAACCGTCCATTTCAACAAGAAGCTGGTTGAGGGTCTGTTCGCGCTCGTCATGGCCGCCCGCCATGCCGACCCCCCTCGCCTTGCCCAGGGCGTCGAGTTCGTCGATGAAGATAATGCAGGGTGCACGGCCCTTCGCCTGGACAAAGAGGTCCCGTACCCTTGCGGCCCCAAGCCCCACGAACATCTCCACAAATTCGGAGCCGCTCAGGCTGAAAAACGGGACGCCGCTTTCTCCGGCCACGGCCTTTGCCAGGAGCGTTTTTCCCGTGCCGGGAGGTCCCACGAGAAGGATACCCTTGGGGATCTTGCCGCCCAGGGCGGTAAACTTCTCCGGTGTCTTCAGAAAATCGATCACCTCCACCAGTTCCTGTTTGGCCTCATCGACGCCGGCCACATCCTGGAAGGTGACATTCAATTCGTTTTCCATGTAGATCTTGGCCTTGTTTTTTCCCAGGGTCATGAACCCGGGCTGGCCCCCGGTCATCCGCTTCATCATGAAGTACCAGATGCCGACGAAGATGAAAATGGGAAAGACCCAGGACATAATATTCGTCAGAAAAGTCGATTCGACCTCACCCTTGAAGGTCACATTGTACTTGGCCAGCATGTCGGAAAGCTCATGGTCGACCCGTACCGTTTTGAAGGATTTCAGGTGTTCTCCGGTGGCATCGGTTCTCATTTTTCCCTGGATCTGATTGGCTGAAACGGCTATTTCCGTGACCTTTCCTTCTTCCAAAAGAGACAAAAAGGAGCTGTAGGGTATTGTTTGAACGGCAAGCATTGTAGAGATATAGTTTTGCAGAATAAGAACCACCCAGATGCCCAGCAGCACATACCAGATCGAAAACTTATGATGCTTCTCCATGATTCTTGCTCCCGCCTTTTTAGTAAATTTCCCGACTTCAGTTTTGAAATGTCAATAAAAAGTAACAAGTCGGACGGACAAACTCAAGCGAAATGTCCCGGGTAAAACTTTTTGTAACGGGAATGGAGACTCTTGCTTATTCAAAGGGCGGGGTTGCTTGAGTTCGAAATACGTGATAGCCTTAAAAACCCGAGAAATAATGCAGAAAAGATTCCAGTCAATGGAAGAAGATTTCTCGCACAAGAAATCAGAAGGTCTCGAAAAAATGCGCTTCGAAGAGATAACCGTCCGCTGTTACAGCGGTTATAAGGCAAGCGAAACCCCCAGGTCCTTTACCTATCGAGGCCGGGATTTCGCCATAGTCGAAGTTGTCGATCGCTGGTATGAAGAGGGGACAGGGAGAAGCAGGCTGGATTACTTCAAAGCACGTACGGAAGGCGGGGAGACGTTCATTATTCGCTACAACGGCCTCTTCGACAAATGGGCCATTGCCGCACCGCCGAATCGCGATGAAACGGCGCCGGAATAATAGGCCGGGAGATAGACAGCCATGTTGGATTTGGTAAAGAAATTATTCGGAAAAGAGGACGGCCAGGCGTTACCGGAACCAGCGTCTGCCCATGATATCGCCGTTGCCGCCTGTGCCCTTCTTCTGGAAATGTCGGGCATTGACGGAGCGTTCACGGAGGCTGAAAAAAACCGTGTTCTGTCGCTCGCCAAGGAAATGTTCACATTGAGCGATGAAGAGGCGGCAGTGCTTATCGATACCGCGGAACGGGAGCTGGAGGGGAGTCTTGATCTGTGGCAGTTTGCCAGGATGATCAATACGCATTACAGCAGGGAAGAAAAGGAAATGGTCGTCGAGATGGTCTGGCGGATCGCCTATGCCGACGGCCGTCTTCATGCCATGGAAGATCATCTGGTTCATAAAATAGCCGATCTCCTTCAGCTGAACCACCGGCAGCTGATCGATGCAAAAATAAGAGTCATATCCGAACTGGGAATTTATTCGCGAAAATAATTGATAACGGGTCAGCTTTGATTTTAATTGACAAGAAGGGCAAAGACAGCTATTTTCTTGCCCCTGATGCCGGTAAGAGAAGAAGAAACGCAAAACGATCGGCAAAAAATTGAATCTTTTGATTTTGCGGAATCAAAAGTGTAAAAAGCAGGTTAAGGAGGGTGCCTATGGGAAAGGGCGATATGCGGACCAGAAGAGGAAAAACATTCAGGGGGAGCTTCGGTAAGAACAGGCTCCACAAGAAAAAAGACAAAGAAAAAGAATCGAAACAGTAATTTGTGTCTCTTACAATCAATCATCTTGTATCGGGCGGCTTGATTACGAATTATTACTGCAGCTCAGAATGCCGCCATTGCCTGTATCGATGCAGCCCGCGGTGGCCTCGGGAGTTCGTAACCCCGGATGATGCAATTGAGACTTTTGCGCTGATAAAGGTCCTTGGATGCGATGCCGTGCATATCGGCGGCGGGGAACCGCTTCTGAATCCCGAAGGAGTTCTGTCTGTGCTTTCTGCTGCCGGTGAAACCGGCATGGCGATTGAATATCTCGAAACCAATTCTTCCTGGTATAAAGATACACTGTCCGCCTGTATGCTTCTGGAGAAGCTCGCTCAGGGGGGACTCGATACGTTGCTTGTTTCGATTAGCCCTTTTCACAACGAATTTGTTCCCTTTTATAAAATCAAAGGTGTAATCGAGGCCTGCCGTGATGTCGGAATTGCCATTTTCCCCTGGATGGCGGACTTTTACCTCGATCTCGATACACTTGATGAAAAGACGACCCATACACTGGAAGAGTACAGCCGCCTTTTTGGAGAAAGGTATCTGGAAGATCTTCCGCACCGATACGGAATCGTACCCGGGGGAAGAGCCCTGGAGACTCTCGGCCCCTATGTGGAGGCACAATCGATCCAAGACCTGGTGGAGGAAAAACGCGGCGGCTGTCTCGAACTTGCCCAGACCCTGCATTTTCATATAGATCTTTTCGGCAATTACATCCCGGGAATGTGCGCCGGCCTTGCCATAGCGAAAGAAGACCTCGGAAGCCCCCTCGATCCGAACCGTTATCCCATCATACACCATCTTGCGGAGGGGGGAATCGGAGCGTTTCTTGAGTGGGCCTCCGTTTGCCACGGTTTCAGGCCCCTCCATGACACCTATGCCACCGAGTGCGAACTCTGTTACGAAATCAGGCGTTATCTTGCAGTCGATCGGCCGATCGATTCAAAGGAACTGGCCCCGGCCGGTCACTACAGATGGGGACGCTAAGGCATGAGCAAATCCGGTTTTATTGTGCCGCTGTTCTCTTGATCGGGGCCGATCTGTTCGTTATTTTTGTGTACTGCCCACAAGGGTACAATCAAAAGGGGTCTTTGCACATGAAGGATTATCTGGTACGGGCGATCAGCAATGAGGCAAATGTACGGGGCCTTGCCTGCATTACGACAGTGTTGGTCGATCAAGCCAGAGTTCTGCACGGCACTCTTCCTACCGCTTCTGCGGCACTGGGCAGGACGCTGACAGGAGGCGCCCTTATGGGGGCCCTGTTGAAAAGAGACCAGCGGGTAGGAATCAAGATCGAAGGGACGGGACCGCTCAAAAAAATTATCGTCGAGGCGGACAGCACCGGGGCGGTCCGCGGCTTCGTGAAAGTGCCAGGCATCGACCTTCCGCCGAGGGGAGGGAAGCTCGATGTTGCGGGCGCCGTCGGAGGCGAAGGATTCCTGACGGTCATCCGTGACGAGGGGCTCAGTGAACCCTACCAGGGCATCGTCAGGCTTCGCTCCGGAGAAATCGCAGAGGACCTGGCCTGGTATTTTGCCGATTCGGAACAGATTCCCTCCGCCGTCGGCCTCGGCATCTTTGTCGAACCGGGCGGTCAGGTTTCGGCAGCCGGAGGATTTCTGTTTCAGGCGCTTCCTCCATCCGACGATTCGATGATCGATTCCTTGATTGATCGCCTTTCGAATCTTTCTCCCGTGACATCGCTGATACGGGAGGGGAACACGCCTGAAGACATCCTTTCCGTGGTATTCGGCGATATCCCTTTTCATGAACTGGAGAAGCGGGAGCTCTTGTATCGATGTTTCTGCAATAGGGAGAAAATAGAAAAAATTCTTATTTCGCTCGGGTTCGACGAGTTGAAGGCCCTTCGCATGGAAGAAGGTTCCGCCGATGTCACCTGCGAATTCTGCCGGTCCGTCTATCATTTTTCCGAATCCGATCTGGATGCGCTTCTGGAAGAAATGTAACATTGCCGAACCCATGCAACCGTTCAACTGAAATTTGTAAATGCGTTTTTACGAAAAATTATATATAAATAAAGGTAATCACCAGTGAAAGGGGAAGAGCCATGTGGGATTATACCGACAAAGTGAAAGATCACTTTCTCAACCCTCGCAATGTAGGGGATATAGAAAATCCGGACGGTGTCGCAGAAATAGGATCGATTGCCTGCGGCGATGCATTGAAATTCATGTTCAAGCTCGACGAAAGCAAACGGATCAAGGAAGCCAAGTTTAAGACCTTCGGCTGTGCGAGCGCTATTGCCTCCGCATCGGCCTTGACGGAGATGGTGAAGGGAATGACCGTTGAAGAGGCGGAAGGGATCACCAATCAGGATATCGCTGAATACCTGGGGGGACTGCCCGATGCAAAGATGCACTGTTCCGTTCTCGGCCGGCAGGCCCTGGAAGCCGCCATCGGTCATTACAGGGGAGTTCCGGCGGAAAAAACCGAAGAACGGATCGTCTGCGAATGTTTCGGTGTCACCGATCATGAAATCGAACGGGCGATCAGGGAAAACAATCTCACCAGCGTGGAAGAGGTGACAAACTATACAAAGGCCGGCGGCGGATGCGGGAGCTGCCATGGCGACATTCAGGAGATCATCGATCGGGTGTGGTCCGAAAAGAAGACGATAACGAAGCCAAAACTTACCAATATCCAGAAGATCAAGCTGATCGAAGAGACGATCGATCGCGAAATAAGACCTTCACTCAAGGTGGACGGCGGGGATATCGAACTCATCGATATTGTGGGGAATCGCGTCCTCGTGGCCAAGCGGGGCGCCTGCGTGGCCTGTCCTGCCTCCCAGCAGACCCTCAAGGGCCTGGTCGAGGCAAAGCTTCGCGAATTCGTTTCCCCCGATCTGATTGTGGAAGAGGTGACAGAATGAAGCCCCTCTATTTCGACAATAACGCGACGACGCAGATCGCCCCTGAAGTGCTCGAGGTCATGATGCCCTACTTCAAAGAATTCTACGGCAATCCTTCCAGCATGCATTCTTTCGGAGGCCAGGTGGCGAAAGCGATCAGCGAAGCCAGGGAGAAGGTGGCGCGCCTTCTCGGCGCGTCTCCCGATGAAATAATTTTTACGAGCTGCGGCACGGAAAGCGATAATACCGCCATCATGTCGGCGCTGGCGGTCAACCCGGACAAGCGTCACATCGTCACAAGCCGCGTGGAACATCCTGCCGTACGAGGGCTTTCACTGTACCTGGCGAAGCAGGGGTACCGTATAACGGAAATTCCCGTGGACAAGGATGGCCTCCTCGATATGGAGAGCTATCGGAAAAGTCTTTCCAGCGATACCGCCATTGTAAGCCTTATGTGGGCGAACAACGAAACGGGCGTCATATTTCCGGTGGCCGAGGCGGCCGCAATGGCCCGGGACAGAGGCATTCTCTTCCATACCGATGCCGTCCAGGCGGGGGGTAAGATACCGATCAGCATTCACAGGACCGCCATCGATATGCTGTCCCTATCGGGTCACAAACTCCATGCCCCGAAGGGGATCGGTGTGCTCTATCTCAGAAAGGGAACGAAATTTTCACCTTTTCTGATCGGAGGGCACCAGGAACAGGGGCGTCGGGGCGGAACTGAAAATACCCCAAGCATCGTAGGACTCGGAAAGGCCTGTGAATTGGCCCTCAAGAACATGGACCGTGAGGCAACCTTCGTCAGGGGATTGCGGGACCGGCTCGAGCACGAGATCATAACCAGAATTCCGGAATGTAAAATAAACGGCGACAGAGAGCATCGCCTTCCCAATACGACGAATATCAGCTTCGAGTTCGTAGAGGGGGAAGGAATTCTGCTGATGATGAACGAATACGGCATCTGTGCCTCTTCCGGTTCCGCCTGTACCTCCGGTTCGCTCCAGCCCTCGCACGTCATGCGGGCCATGGGGGTCCCCTTTACGATGGCGCACGGCTCGATCCGGTTCAGTTTGAGCATCTACAATACGGAAGAGGATGTCGATTTCGTTGTCGAAAAGATAGTCCCTATAATAGAGACCTTGCGAAAAATGTCGCCCTACTGGACCGAGACCGGACATTCCTGCTCGGTTCAGTAAAAATCAGATGCCCGGCGCCTTTTCGGCGTGCCGTGGAATGAAGGGGGGATCATTATGGACAAGCAGTCGGCCGAGGACCGGTGCAAAGGGGAGATTGCCGACAACCTCCACTTGCGCCAGGAGCTTCCCGGGATCGTCCGCGACCTTGTCGCGACCTGCAGCTATGAAGGCTGTTTCGATCATGTCGATCCCGAATCGATCTCATCGCGGGAGATCATCATCGATATCGTGAACCGCACCTACCGGATTCTCTATCCCGGCTATTTCACCCGGAGGCGCATCGACCGGGTAAACCTTGAATTTTATTACGGCCAAAAGATAACGGAGCTTTTCGATTTACTGGCCGATCAGATTTCCCGGGCCATCCGGCATGACTGCCTGCGATACGGCCTACCATGTACCGACTGCCGCCACCGCGGAAGTTCCGAGTCCCTCCGATTTTTGCGCAGCCTGCCTGCTATGCGCGTGGTTCTGGGAAAAGATGTCCGGGCTACATGGGAAGGAGACCCTGCCGCAAAAAGCCATGACGAGATAATCGTAAGCTATCCGGGGCTCTTTACGATCACGGTCTACAGAATGGCCCATCAACTGCAGGAGCAGAACGTGCCGCTCATTCCCCGGATTATGACCGAGCATGCCCACAGTTTCACCGGGATCGATATTCATCCCGGCGCCGAAATCGGCGAAAGTTTCTTTATCGATCATGGCACCGGCGTCGTTATCGGCGAGACAACACGAATCGGAAACCGCGTCAGGATTTACCAGGGAGTAACCCTGGGGGCGCTTTCGCTTAAAAAGGCCGAGGTAGAGCAATTGAGGGGCAGGAAGCGGCATCCTACGATCGAGGATGACGTCATTATCTATGCCGGTGCCACGATTCTCGGAGGTGACACGGTCATCGGCGCCCGATCGACCATCGGAGGCAACGTGTGGCTCACAGAGTCGGTGCCGCCGGATACGGAGGTGTTTGCGGGAAAAGCAGAACTTGTGTTCAAGAGCGCAGTGCATGGAAGCGGTCTGGCGGAAACCACCCCTTAGAGCTGAAGGAAGGAACGCACCTTTCAAAACCAAGAACGACCGCTTTAATCCGTTTCTCGAATATATCCGTTTACAGTAAAGGAGGGATTTTTTATGGCGCCATATTATTCTCATATCATCAGCACCATCGGCGGAACGCCTCTTGTCAGGCTGAACCGGATCGCGGCGGGAATAAATGCGACAATCCTTGCCAAGCTCGAGTTCAGAAATCCCCTGGGCAGCGTGAAGGACCGCATCGGCGCCGCCATGATAGAAAAGGCGGCAAGAGAGGGGCTCATACACAAGGACACCATCATTGTCGAACCGACCAGCGGAAATACCGGTATCGCCCTGGCATTTGTTGCGGCTGTCAAGGGATACCATCTTGCGCTCACGATGCCTGAAACCATGAGTGTGGAGCGTCAGAAGCTCTTACGGCATCTCGGAGCGGATTTGTTCCTTACTCCTGCTGACGAGGGAATGGCGGGAGCTATCGCAAAGGCAGAAGAAATCCTTAAGAGCCAAACCAATGTGTATATGCCCAATCAGTTTTCAAATCCCGCAAATCCCGAAATTCATCGAAGGACTACGGCGGAGGAAATCTGGCGCGATACGGAAGGTCTTGTGGACATTCTTGTTGCCGGCGTCGGAACGGGGGGGACCATTACGGGAGTCTCCGAGGTGATCAAACAGCGGAGGCCTTCGTTTCAAGCCGTTGCCGTCGAACCCGCCGCCTCACCGGTGATCTCGGGAGGCAAGCCGGGTCCGCATATGATCCAGGGGATCGGCGCAGGATTTATTCCCGACAATCTGAACATCAAAATAGTAGATGAAGTCGCAACGGTTACCAATGAAGAGGCCTTTGAGACGGCGAGAACACTTGCCAAATTGGAAGGGATATCATGCGGTATTTCCTCGGGCGCCGCAGTGTCGGCGGCGCTTGAAGTGGCTCGTCGCCTCGAAAATGCCGGAAAGCTCATTGTAGTGATCCTTGCCAGCTATGGTGAGCGCTACCTTAGCACGCCCCTGTTTACCATGTAATCCGGAATGAGAACCAGGGCTTCCGGCCGCTGGAGGTAATATGTGCCTCGTCAATCCTTCAGGGGAACTGCTTTACGGGTTCAGGAGTTTGAATCCCGTTGCGGGATCGTGAAGGCGAACCCCCGTGGACTCGATAATCTCGAAAAGGACGGCTTCCATTACCTGCCAGACTTTCACGCCATTCCGTACGCAGCCGGTTACAGTGGCATTTTCTCTGCCGCAGGCGATATGCATGTGAAGGATCGGATCTCCTCCTTCATCAGGAAAAATAGTTCCCGTTCCCGCGATTTCGGAGACGTTTTCAAGAATCGTTTCCATGGGTACGATAGCCGGCGCCCGGCCGTTCTCGGGCCCGACGATAAGACGGCTGTTTCGATCGGCACCGCCCAGAATTATCACCGCTGCTGCAGGTATCTTTTCCATCCTCGCAAGTCTCTCGATTTCTTCATGAATGATATCCCCGTCTTCGAGACGAATTACAAAAATTCTTCCCTGCCGGGCCTGTGAGTACTTCATTCTTTATCCTCCGGTTTCGATTTTTCTGCCTTAGGAATTGCGACCTCTTGACGCCAAATAGCCTCTGCCGCAATACGATTCATTTTTTCTGTTTATTATGAGCACCTATGATGGTATCATTTTTTTTTTAAAAAAAGAATAAGGGTCGAAAATCGACGCTCTCCTTTTCAGGGTTCCGAGATCCAAAGAGGTGAACGCTGAGGGACTCTTTTCTATCCCCCAAGGAGGAGTTGATAATGGTATATAAAAAAAACATGTTCTGGCATTCTGTTGCCGCACTGGTATTTCTGGCGGTGATAGTCTTGCCCGCTGCAGCCGCCGATAACAAAACAGCAGACAATAAACCTGTCGCCCTTGTCAATGGAAAGGTGATTCCACGGGCCGATTTTGAAGCCGAACTGAACAAAATCAGACAACAATACGAAACGCAGGGGAAGACGCTTTCGGAAGAACAAATCGCTTCATTGAAAGAAAACATTCTGGACAAGTTTATCAGAATAGAGGTGCTCTGGCAGGAGGCACTCAAAAAGAATATAACTGCGGATAAAAAAGAAATATTGGAACAGAAAAGTAAGCTAAGGGAGCGTTTTCCGGATGAGAAGGCCTTTGAGGCGGCATTGACGGACATGGGTCTTACCGAATCGGAACTCAATGAGAAGCTCGGTCAGAGTGTGGCGATTCAAAAGCTGATCGAAGAGGAAGTCGCAAAAAAGGTCACTGTTTCCGAGAAAGAGATGAAGTCCTTTTACGAAGAGAATCCGCAATACTTTAAAGAACAGCCTCAGGTCAAGGCAAGCCATATTTTAATCAAGGTTGAAGAAAACGCGACCGATGCAGAGAAGGCGCAGGCTAAAGATAAAATCAGGCAAATTCAGGAAAAGCTTAAAAAAGGGGCGGATTTTGCGGCTCTCGCAAAGGAATATTCACAATGTCCAAGCAGTGCACAGGGGGGAGACCTTGGATTTTTCGGAAGGGGCCGGATGGTTAAACCATTTGAGGACGCAGCATTTGCGCTCAAAGAAGGGCAAATCAGTGATGTAGTGGAATCACCCTTCGGATATCATCTGATCAAGGTGACCGAAAAAAAGGAAGCGAAGACGATGAGCTTCGACGAAGCCAAGGAAAAAATCGAGCAGTATCTTATAGAGAAACACATAAAACAGAAAGTTGATCAATATATTACCACATTGGTTAAAGAGGCAAAAATAGAAAAGTTCTTCCAGGATTAAAGGCCGCCCGAAAAGGGCGGTCTCTAAAGGGCAGCAGTTTTCAGGCGGCATTATTTCCGAGAAGGCTGAGAATCTTGTCAATAAAGGATCGCTTCTTTTCCCGGCGGCCGGTCGAAGGGGACGTTGCACCGGGTTCCGGTGCCGTTTCCTCTTGAGGAGCTTGGGTATGTTCTTTATCAGTCTGAAAGGTGTCCCCGTACTTCGCCTGATAGTAGGCAATCCGTTCCTCCCGAGAAGTGTTTCCGGAAGGAGCGGCCTCCTGTTTCCCCGATGGCCTTTCAGCATTCTTCCGCCGCTTGCGTTTTTTCCGCGAAAGGAGTACGTCTTCTCCCCCGATTTTTTCTTCCGGGGTGAAAGCCTTCGTTCGGGACAGTCTTCTTTTTTTTGAATCGGCAGCCGATGTGTTAATTCCCCCTTCCCTTTCGCGGCGATGAAATTGTTTTTTTTCTTTATCTTCAAGCCTGAACCTCATGCCGGCACTTTTATCGGATTCAAAGAGAGCTTCTTCCGGCCAGAGAACGGGAATTTTCATTCCGATATAGGTTTCAATCGCTTCTAAACCGTAGACGTATTTTTCACAGGCAAGAGAAACGGCTTTTCCGGTTTTTCCTGCCCTGGCTGTGCGGCCGATCCGGTGCACGTAATTTTCGCAATCCTGAGGAATATCATAATTAATGACAAGCTCGAGGTCATCGACATGGAGGCCTCTGGCGGCCACATCGGTGGCAACGAGAAAGGGGATGTCTCCCGATTTGAGCCTCTTTATTATCTTCTCCCGTTTGCGTTGCGGCAAATCCCCGATCAGGTACTCACATGGAAATCCGTTACATTCCAGGCGTTGCGAAAGTTCGTAGGCATCGTGCTTTGTATTGGTGAAAATGAGCGCATTTCGGGGTGCTTCTCTTTTCATCACACCAAGAAGGAGATTGATCTTCTCGTGAAAGCCTATATGATAGAGCTCCTGAAATACCTCTTCTACGACCTTCTGATCGGGTGTCACCGCTATTTCGACGGGCTGGTTCATGTGCTCCCAGGCGAGTTCCCTGGCAACGGAATCGAGTGTTGCACTGAAAAGCATTGTCATCCGCTTCTCCGGCGGGGGCATTTTTCTCAACATCTGTCTTAAATCTGGGAGAAACCCCATGTCGAAGAGACGGTCTGCTTCATCTATAATCAGAATTGACCTTTCTCGCAAGTTGAGTTTTCCCGATCGGCTGAAGTCCAGAAGCCTTCCCGGCGTGCCTATGATAATATCGGCATCTTTTTCGAGCAGTGCCTCTTGTTTGGCATATCCAACCCCGCCATATATACTACCGACCGTGTAAGGGAGATGCCCTCCCAGGATCTTTGCTTCCTTTTCTATCTGGACGGCCAATTCCCGGGTGGGGACGATAATCAAGGCCTTCTTCGGTTTTTTTGAAAAATTATCTGAAAAAACTTTGTAGATAGTAATGAGAAAAGCGGCGGTTTTACCTGTTCCGGTTTGGGACTGCACCGTCACATCCCTACCCTTAAGGGTTTCGGCAAAAGTCAGCGCCTGGACCGCTGTGCACTCGACGAAACCGGCATCATGAATTCCTTTCAGGACCGCTTCATTCAGATCAAGTTCGTTAAAATTCACTGTATCGTTATATCTCTTTTCTTTGTGATTCTTATATAAAGTGTACTGCAGAGGGGGCGGAGGGCGGCTTTACAGTTACTGTCTTTATACTACACGAGGTAATGTACTACAAATATCTAATAATGCAAGAAATTTTTTGATCCAAAATAACGACGAAATAATTACACTTTCAATTATGGCAGATCCCCTGCGATATGCCTGACCATTTCCCTGTAGACACTCTCTAAAATAGAGGACGGAAGAAAATAGTCAGGGCGGGCTGCTGCAGCCAATGATACAAGCCTTTTGACCGTTTTTTCCAGGGATCCTGTTCTTCTGTAAACCCTCTCCACCAGATTCCGAAAGTCCTGTGCTGCTGTGATAGTTCTTTTTATAAACTGACGTGCCTCATCTCCCGTCACATAACCGCAGTGATCGGCGCAGAAATAATGTACCTCCAGAGCATTCAACTTTGCGAGGCTCTCCTGATACATTGAGTAATTGGCATTTCCCGAAGGAATTATCGCATCCTTAAAAGGTATACCGCCGCTGTCGGATGGAAAGAGTGCCTTTAGTTCAGGAGAATAGGCGGAAATAGAGCAGAAGGAATGTCCAGGTGTTTCGATTATTTCAAGGGATAGATTTCCCAGTTCCAGAACATCTCCTTCAGCAACCACATTGATTTCGATTTCTGAATTCCAATCCAGATCGAAATCGCCAAAGACCGATGATTGACCAAATTCGGCAGCCGTATCCCTGCTGAATCGATTGATGGTATCTAACTTGGCTTCGTTATTAAGTATTTTTAATGCTTCTTTTGAAGCGAAAATTTTTATATCCGGAAGAAGGCGCTTGAAAAAAGGGACCACTCCGAGGTGATCAAAATGGGCATGCAGGATTAAAAGTTTCTTAATTCTCTTTAGATCGATTTGGAATTCTTTCACCTGAGATACCACGTGTGGAACAATCCAGCTCATGCCCCCGCTTATAAGTGCGGAAGATGATGATCCCTCCATCAAATATATCCCTGATTCTTCGCGCCCCAGATACCAGAGCCCGTCTACAACTTTTCCAGCTTGTCGCATTCTCATCTCTTAAAGCCCCCGGAAATGATTACATATGTATAGAAATGGGCAGTTCATGTGTCCATAAAAATTCCGCTTGAATTCCCCGCAACTCGTGCCGCTTTATAAAAAAGGAAGCGGAACCTCTTTGCGATACACCAGGGCATTGCATGTGGCGAGAAGATGTCCGCCTGCATCATTTACAGTGATGGCATATGTTGCAGTTCGTCTTGTTCTGCTTACTTCTTTTGCCTCCGCCTTCACCGTATCTCCTATAGCCGGGGCTGAGATATATGTCACATTCATATTAAGAGCAACCGCGGAGGTACCATGTGAATTGGATGCAATTTCAAAGGCTTCATCTATAAGCGAGAAAATGGCTCCTCCATGAACCATACCAAATATGTTAGCCATTTCAGAGGTGAATACCATTTCCACGAGCGCATAGCCTTCATCCACATGACGCAGAGTCAGCCCCATTTTTATTGCATAGGGTTCTTTTAAAACCTGAGCTCTTATAGATTCATCAATTTTTTGTCTCACCTGAATCCCCTTTAATTGTTTACAATGATGAGAAATTCATCATTGGACTGAAAAGCTCGAGCCAAAAGGAAAAAATCAAAACACATTCGAATAATGAATCTATTTGAGTTCCCCCGAAATTAAAATTATTAACTGTTACCGGGATTTTCCCGATTTTCTGTTGGAAACGGCAGTTCTCGAGATTCATCAGAACAAAATCGGCGGTTATCCTTACTATTTATTCTCTGGATGTCAAGAAGTCATTTCTGCCATTCTTCGCTTTAATTCTTACTGGCAATCATAACACCTTGCACCCAGTGCATTATTACATGAGAGAAATCTTAATGCGTCAATCACATTCCAAGTAAGAATGCAAACGCTCATCACATTTTCGTTTACAGGCATGGTTTGCCCGGCCCAGCTCTTTTTTTAGACCATGCATACTCCCTCAAAGCGTTCCCGACATACGTGCAGGAAGCATCTCCGGCAAGGCCGGGACCTGTGCTTTGCATTGACGGCATAGTACCCGTAACGCAGCTGATTGGCAGTCAGAATCTCATGCCTGTAAATAATACACAGATCCTGAACAAATATGGGCGAGCATCACTAACGTTCCCTTATTTGCCAGCTTAAGTTGCTGGAAAATGGCGGGATTAGATCATGGGCCGGTTAATACACGGTGCAGATCAAATCCGGCCATATCCTGATTTTTCTATTGCCATCCGCATCCTGCAGGTGCTTTTTGGGCAATCTGCTGTCTGATTTGATAAAGCTCTTTAGATAAGGTCGCCAGTTGTTCCGGATCGGTTTTGGGATCGCGCATGGCGCGGTTGAAATCGTACTGCTTCGAGAGAAGCTTCTTCCGAAGATCAGCCGTTTCTTCATAAAATTTGGCACATTCTTCGTTACCTCGGCCATATTCGGGACCCAGACCGTAGCCGTATCCATATCCTGATCCCATCATTCCGGGTCCCATGCCGCGTCCATACCCCGGTCCCATCATTCCGGGTCCCATGCCGCGTCCATACCCCGGTCCCATCATTCCGGATTCCATGCCTCGTCTATAGTCTTGTCCCATCATTCCGTACTCTGGACCCATCATTCCGGGTCCCATTCCGTACCTCATTCCGGGTCCCATTCCGTACCCTGGACCCATCATTCCTGGTCCCATGCCCCACCCGCGCCCTTCATCATAATCGAGGTAGGCGCCGCAATGAGGGCAATAACGATAGCCGCCGTAAGGCCCTTGAGCAATTGCTGCCGATGAAACCGCTAAAAAGAAAATAATAAATCCAAAAAGTATTTTTCGCATAATAACCCTCCTTTTTTTGTGCTTGTTTTGGAAAATTTTTACACAAAAGAGATTTCCGCTCATATAAAATTAAACAGAAGAGTGAATGAGAACCAGGGAAGCAGGCAAAAGATGAGTTCAAAGAAATTCAAAATTATGAGCAGAGTTTCAATTCTGATATATTTTTTCAGCAAGTTCAAGAAATTTAAAGTCCAATCTCCATTGGACGCTTGTTGATGCAGATAGTATAGTAGCTAAGACTTCTTAAAACCGGGAGCAGACTTTTTCTAAGAAAGGATAGCAATGATTCCCCTTGATACAATCCTTGTTCTTGCCATAACTGCAATTGCTATTATTCTTTTTTTATCGGAGAAGATGCGAGTTGATGTGGCAGCTTTGTGTGTGCTTGTATTACTTCTTCTTTTCAAAATAATAAGGCCGGAGCAGGCGATGTACGGGTTTGCAAATACGGCTACGGCGACTGTCGCTGGCATGTTTGTAATGAGCGCAGGGTTAGTGAGAACCGGTTTCGTCGAATGGATGGCACGGTATCTTGACCGGGTTGCCGGCGAAGGAGAGGTGAGATTAATAATCGTGCTTACGATGGCCGTAGCGTTACTATCGGCTTTTTTAGTCAATACGGCCACAGTGGCTATTCTCATTCCGGTGGCGGTAATCCTTGCAAAAAGTCGTGACATTTCTCCCTCCCGCATATTGATTCCCCTTTCTTTTGCCGGCCAGTTCGGCGGAGTTTGCACACTTATAGGTACTTCAACAAACATTCTTGTCAATTCGGCAGCAGTGACCGGCGGGCTCGCTCCATTTGGCTTTTTCGAGTTTACGCCGCTGGGAATAATTCTTGTTTTTATAGGTATTTGCTACTTGAGCCTGTGCTCCAGGATACTAATACCAAAAAGGCAGGGGATTGATGAGCAAATAGACAAATATCGCCTTTCCGATTATTTGGCCGAAATGAAGGTCACCGGCGGTTCGCCGCTCGCCGGTAAACGGTGGCGCGAGATTGAAAACAGGGATTTGCAAGAGGTCGATCTCATAAAGATTATCCGGGAAGGGAAAGCCACCTGGAGGGCCTCGGCAACGAAAATAAGACAGGACGATATCCTGCTCGTCCACGGAAGCGCGAATGACCTGCTGAGAATGATACATAACTACCGCCTCGAAACAAAAGCCGATACTGTTATTGATGATCGCAATCTTACGTCTGATCGGATTGAGCTGATCGAAGCGTTGGTGCCGCCCCGATCGAGACTTGTCGGCAGCACACTGCGAAAGGCAGATTATATTCGGCGCTTCGGTTGCGTTGCGCTTGCTATGCAACGCAGAGGAAAAATTCTCCGCGAGAGGCTTGCCGATATCATTTTTGATGACGGCGACACTCTGCTTTTACAATGTGACCGACAGTCGGTGCGGCGAATTATGGAGTCAGCCGATCTTGTAGTCACAAATGAACTGACGGAACTCCATTTGAGAAAAGATAAGGCTTTGGAAGCCTTGGCGATTTTCTCCGTAGTGATTGCACTTGTTGTTTTTAATATCGTTACCCTGCTTACAGCAACGCTCACGGGAGCCGTCGCCATGGTGCTTGGCAGATGTATTTCCATTGAAGAAGCATATAAAGCTATTGACTGGAAGGTCATTTTTCTCCTGGGAGGTATTTTTCCTCTGGGGTTGGCTCTTGAACAGACCGGAACAGCCTCATGGATAGTGGGAATGATCATGAAACCATTGATGGAAATGGGACCCATGGCGGCTTTGACGATTGTATATCTTATTACTGCTCTTTTTTCGGCTCTCATGTCGAATAATGCTTCAGCGATTCTTCTCGCTCCGATTGCATTTTCTGCCGCCGAGCTCCTTGATGTGAGCGCAAAGCCCTTTTTAATGGCTGTCGCTTTTGCAGCTTCAGCCAGTTTCGCCACACCTGTCGGTTATCAAACCAATGCGATGGTCTACGCTCCCGGAGGGTATCGGTTTTCCGATTACGTCCGAATCGGAGTTCCTTTGAACATTTTGTTCTGGGCCGTAACGGTGTGGCTTGCACCTGTGTTATGGCCTTTTTAGAAGTTCCGCGTGTACAAAGAAGATATGATGGAATTAATGAGTTTTCAATAATTTACTTAGGGACCGATATGAACGTCCATGGCATCCCGGTTCGAAATAATTAAAAGTGGGGAAAGGCATCATTTCAAATAGGGATACTTACTATGACAGTGCAGATAATACTTGTATTTTTTGTCCTTTTCGTAACGATATTTTTAATTATTAGCGATTTACTTCGCGTTGATATAATTGCGATTGGTATCATGGTTGTGCTGCCGTGGCTTGGGCTGATAACACCTCAGGACACTTTCTCCGGCCTTGCAAGCAATGCAGTAGTCGCGATTATTGCTGTTATGATTCTCGGTTATGGTGTGGATCGTTCAGGGGTAATAAACCGTCTTACACACTTCATAGTGTCGGCCGCCCGAAATAGCGAACGGAGGATGGTAACGATAATTACACCTCTTGCAGGGCTGGTTTCCGCGTTCATGCAGAACAGCGGCATAATGGCCCTTTTTCTTCCTGCATTATTGAGAATCTCGAAACGGACCGGATTGCCGGCATCCCGCCTCCTTATTCCAGTGAGTTTTGCTGTCTTGCTGGGGGGGAACATTACTATGATCGGATCGGCTCCTCTTATCATCCTTAACGATCTTCTCCGGCAGGGAGGACATGAAGGATTCTCGCTTTTTGCAGTAGCCCCGGCAGGACTCGTCCTCCTTGCCGCGGGAATTCCTTACTTCCTTTTTTTTACCGCCAAAGTTCTGCCGGGCGGAAAGAAAAAAACACAAAACGAGCAGCAGAGACTGATTGAAATCTGGCATCTGCCTTCTACCATCTATCAATGCATGATCCCTTCAAAGAGCCCGCTCGTCGGAATGACACGAGGCGAGGTGCATATCAGGGCAAAGTACCGGCTGAATCTTCTCGCCCTTGCCCAGGGTAACGATATTCATTATGCTCCCTGGCGCCAAACGGTTTTCGCAGCGGGCCAACGAATGGCTCTTTTAGGAGACAAAGAAGATCTTGACCAATTCGTACATGACTACGGACTTATGTACAAGCAGGATAAAAAGCCGTTCGAAAATCTTGAAACCGATGAATACACCGGATTTGCTGAATTGATCATTCCAGTGAGAGCATCCGTGATAGGCAAAACTTTGCGGGATTTAGGTATTCGCAAGACCTTCGGCGTTGAACCAATTATGCTTTTAAGCGGGGAAAGCGAGGAACGGAAAAATTTTTCCGATGTAAAGTTGAATGCCGGAAACGCTCTCATTGTTCATGGCAGGTGGAGACATATTAGAGCCATGGCCGATAATATCAATTTTGTTCTTATTACCCCTGTCAATGCGGCTGAGGAAAAAGAAAAACCGAAGCCGGTAACGGCGCTTCTATGTTTTTTGGGGGCGATCATTCTGTCTGTTTCAGGATTTCCCATTGCATTGGGCCTTTTGACGGGAGCTCTGGCAATGATTGTTTTCGGGGTCGTTCCTATAGATGAAGCGTACAGGGCCATTAGCTGGCAGACTGTGTTTCTTCTTGCCGGATTGATTCCGCTGGGAATAGCCATGGACGAAAGCGGTGCTTCGCATTACGTTGCAGCCAAATTCCTTACTGCAATTGAAGGATGTGATCAAATTTTTGTGCTTTTTGCAGTAGGCATACTCAGTACTTTTTTTTCCCTGGTCATATCCAATGTTGCTGCTACTGTCCTTTTGGTGCCGATGGCCATGGCAACGGCGGAAATGTCAGGTATGGCCCCCCAGGGAATCGCGCTTCTGGTTGCTTTGTGTGCATCGAATTCTTTCCTTCTTCCCACACATCAGGTAAACGCACTTATTCTTTCTCCTGGAGGATACAAAACAGCTGATTTTCTAAAAGCGGGAAGTATTTTGACAGTTTTATTCATCACAATTTCAGTGTGTTTTGTTTATCTGTATTACATGTAATCCATATACCGGAATTCGAGCAGATATTTTGTGTGCGAGTGCGAAATGCTCAGGAGAAACTGTAACCTGTGCAAAATGGCAGACGACGTACTATAAAAGAGTAAAACGAAGAGGTGACATCATGGCATTTATATCACACAGGAACCGCATACGCATCTCTCTATCCGTCATGCTGACATTAGTGCTGTGTTTTGCCGCTCCTCAAATGGAAGTTTTTGCTGCCGGCGAGCGGAACTCCGGCCATTTCAGCCGCTATAAACAGACTCATTATCGACCTTCCGGAAAAGTTCACTATTGGCATCGATATCCGAAGGCTCGGGCAACACCCCATTATTATCATAAGAGAAGGGCAGTTTCGATCTTGCCGGTTGGTGTTGCAATGCTTACAATAGCGGGAATTCATTATTATTATCACCACGATCGGGGCATATATTTTAAGAGAGTGCCAGGCGGATACTTGGAAGTGAGGGCGCCCGTCGGTGCGGTTGTGACGCGTTTACCTGCGGGATATATTTCTTTTAATGTCGGGCCATCCCTATATTATTATTTTGGCGGAATTTATTACAGGAACGCTGCTTCCGGGTATATCGTCGTCGATCCGCCATACGAGAAACATCAGCCGGTAAATGACAGCGGTAAAAAGACGGAGGATTTGTATTCGGGGACCGTCATTGTAACCACCGAACTTCTCAATGTCCGGACAGGACCGGGTATGGAACATCCGGTAATGTATCAGCTGGGAAAAGGCGCTGTTCTTGAAATCCACGGCCAGGCAAATAATCCGGGATGGATCTATATCAAAACTCCTCAGGGTAAATACGGATGGGTAATGGCACAGTTTACTGCTTCGTCGTCGGGCTAGAGAACATATAATAAAAGACAGGGTATTGAAGAATAGGACTTGCCATAAGATGCGCTGTTTTTTATTATACGGACAGTATTTCGAAAAAGGGAAATAGTACCAAAAATTTATTAAATAGAAACCGGGCATAATGGATTGAGTGCCTTCTATATTCAATACATTCTGATTTTCAGGGGTAGAAATGGCTGAAGTCAATACTGTTCTGGGTCCCATTCATTCAGAAGATCTGGGAGTTACTCTTATCCATGAACATCTTGTGATCGGTTTTCCCGGATGGCGGTGCGATCCTCTGGCGGGGCCCCCTGATAGAAAGAAAATCATTAATACTTGTCTTAAGGCACTCGAACCGGCAAAGAATTCGGGCCTTGATTCTCTTGTTGATGTGACACCGCCGGACCTTTCCAGGGATGTGGATATTTTGAAAGAAGTATCCGAGAAATCAGGAATAAATATTATCTGTGCCACAGGAAGATACGATGAAGAAAAAGGAGCCTGGACATATTTGAAATTCAAGACACAGGGCGATTCGCATGCGATTCGGGAGGAACTCTATGAAGGGTTTATGCAGGAGATAACAGTCGGTATAGGCCCATCTCGAATAAAACCGGGTGTCATAAAAGTAGCGACAGGCCTGGGGCGTATCACTCCCTGTGAAGAAGTGATGCTCCAGGCTGCGGCTCGCGCCTGCACTGAGACGGGAACACCCATCATCAGCCATACTGAAAATGGTACCATGGGACCCGAACAGGCTGCACTTCTTATTTCCGAAGGGGCAGAACCGAAAAAAATCCTGATAGGCCATATGTGCGGGAATCGATCAATTTCTTATCAGAAGGAAGTGCTCGGTAAAGGAGTGAATATCGCGCTTGATCGATTCGGGATCGAGATTTTTGTGTCCGATACCGAGCGGCTTGTCACGCTAAAAGCCCTCCTGGAAGAAAATTATGCCGATCGGGTCATGATTTCCCATGACCATGTGAGCGCGTTATTCGGCCGCGGAAATCTCTGGCCGGCACATCTTCTTCCCTTCACAAGACATTGGTCTTTTTCTTATATATTGGAGCATTTGATTCCCTTACTAAAAGAATCAGGCGTTGATGAAAGCCAAATTCGCCTCATGATGATAGAAAACCCCCGCCGGTTTCTCGGCGGTGAATAGTGAGTCAATGAGGGTAGAGGTTGTGCAGAAACATAGTCAAAAAAAATTTTAAGTATGAGCGGGCCGTTTTCGCCGGATATCATATTCCGGTCTGAAGGGAAATGGTTCGATAATAGCAAAAAGCACGCATGTAGAAGGTAATCATCAGATGGAATTAAAGGAAGCCATAAGTAAGAGAAAAAGTATCAGGGGCTATAAAACCGATCCGGTTTCAAAGGAATTTCTATCCGAAATTATTGAAATATCTCTTCGGGCCCCGTCGGCCATGAATGTGCAGCCATGGGAAATTACAGTTCTTGCAGGTGAACCTCTCAATGAACTTAGGAGAATAATAATGACAAAACTGGATTCGGGCTCGATTCCTGTTTCGGATTTCGGCAGTGTAAAACCATATGAAGGCGTGCATAAAGAGCGCCAGAGGGCACTTGGACTTGAATTGTACCGGCTTCTGGAAATCGACCGGAAAGAGAAAGAAAAAAGGCTGAGATGGACAATGAAGGGATTGCGGGCATTTGATGCACCAGCCGTGATAATTCTTGCAGCTGACGAGAATCTGGATATCCGTATGGCAGCTTCAGATATAGGGGGGCTGGTTCAGACTATCTGTTTGGTTGCACTCGACTATGAGTTGGGGACCTGCATTAACAGCCAGGGAGTTTCTTTCCCGGATGAGGTAAGAAAGATCACCGGTATTCCCGAATCAAAAAAAATTTATCTATGCATTTCCATAGGGTATCCGGATTGGACGGATGACGCAAATGAATTGTCCAGTGAAAGAGAATCGGTCGAAAAAGCTGTACACTGGGTCGGTTTTTGAGGGTTGCCGATGTGGAATTTCTGTGGAAGGACGTGAAATGATCAGATCGTTACGTCAGCTGTCGGATCTGGCAAGAGAAAACGGACCGAGAACGGTCGCAGTGCTTGCGCCGGAGAATGAAGAATTCATGGCGGCCGTAAAAGAGGCGCATAAACAGGGATTCATTGATCCTCTTCTGATCGGGGATAGTAAAAAGATGCAACAGATGGCCGAAAAGGTCGAGTTTGACATTGCTCACTTCGAAATAATTCCGCTTCATGATAAACAGCAGATATCCGATTTTGGAATACAGAGGCTGTTTTCCGGCGGCAGTTCTTTTGCGAGCAAGGGCCAGATACCGACCTCTTTCATTTACAAGTCAATCATTCGTGAAGAAGCAAAAGCGAAGTCCGGCTTGACCGTAAGCGTGATATGTTTTTGGGAAATTCCTGAAATAGATCATTTAATTGCTCTGACAGATACGGGGGTCAATATCGCACCTGACGTAAAGGCGAAAGAAGAAATCCTTAAAAATGCCGTAGCCGTCTGCCGCTTTCTTGGATATGAAAAACCGAAAATAGCGGTTCTCTCTGCGCAGAGAGGTATAGGAGGTGAACTCCAATCCTTTAGAGATTACAAAAAGCTTAGAGAAAATGCAGCCCGTGGAGTATTTGGTGCATGCGAAATTCTGGAAGCCACTTCTTTCAGCGAGATTTTCCTGCAGGATACTCAGCGAAAAGTAAATACAGCCGGTATGCCCCACATTCTCCTTGTCCCCTCACTTGATGCAGGAAACATAATCTGCAAACTCGATTTCTTTTTAAATATGAAGAGAAGCGCCCTTGTGGCTTCTTCCCATGGGCCGGTGTGTATCCCGTCACGGTCAGACGACTGCGAAAAAATTGTGAATCAGCTTGCAATGTGTGTGATGCTTGCCGACATGAGAATATCATATGATGTCGTCGAATAAAAAAATTCCTTCCAGGAAGCGTGCAGTGGCTACTCCGATGAGACGCTTTTAAGGAATTTATCTATAGCCTCATTCACCTCTTCCGGTTTCTCCGCAAAAACAAAATGTGTACCGCCTTCTATAAGTACTGCTCGGGCTCCGGGAATGTTCTTTTCGATGAAATAACTGTATTTTGGCGGTGTCATGATGTCTTCGGTACCGCAAATGGCGAGAGTCGGCACCGTAATTTCTCCTTTTCTGTCCATTATATCGAAGGCGTCGCAGGCGCGCATGTCATTCAGCATAACTGCAGGACCGTTTTCAAGGACCCGCGCCTTGATAATCGCCGCCAGTTCGGGATCCATACGTTCATAGTTCGATCCGGCAAAGGATTCGAAAGTAGAAGGTTCTTGGCAGGCTTTTTCAAGAGTTTCAAGAAACACAGGGTGAACACGAAGTCTCAAACCGCTCCCGAGGAGAATCAGGCCATCGAGATCTCCCGGATATTCAAGAGCGTACGAAAGGGCAATTCCGCCACCGAGAGAATGGCCTGCAAGGAAGAGGTTCTTCATATTTCTTTCTTTTATAAATCCATGCAGCCAATCGGTATATTCATTGATTGTGCGGCAAGGCTCGCCGTCGGGATGTCCAGGAAGGTTAACGGCAATGGAAGCGGTAAAATGATCTATCTGATATTTGAATGCTTCTCTTGTGCCTCCCGAACCATGAATAAAAATAAGCATGATGTGTCCTTTCCGTCGGTTATTTATACCTTTGCATTTTACTGGCAAATTCAAATTATTGTACACTAAAAATTGCGGTCCGCCTTAAAAAAGATTACTATATTTTCCATTAAAAGCTTGTTATTTCTTGAAACTCAAGCTACCCTCCTGCGTCCTGTTTCTTCGTGTTCTTACAATTCCATCAGAGTGGATTTCTTTGAAAAGAAATCTACACGCACTTCACTCTGATGCCCTTCTTTTCTGCCAGTTCAGCAGGAAGCTCCTTGAGGAACTTGACGGCAAGATGTTCGGGACCGAAGCTCCCTTTTGTGTGCCAGAGACGAACAATCTTGGCATTACTTGAAATTAAAGTGCGGCCTGCACTGATTTCAAGAGGAATAGTATCGCCCCAGCCAATTGGCGGAATCGCACCAGGTCTTCGCACGAGGTGAGCGCCTCCTCGGGAGATATTCACCACTTCTAACATTTCATCGCCGAACCGAACTTCTAGACAGTGCTTCGGGCTGAATCGCGCATATGCTCTCAGATCGCAGGGAATATTTTTGGAAAGTCTTCGAACCAAAACGGCGGGAAATCCTCTGCCGCACGTCGTATATCCTTCGCGCAGCTCCACAATTTGGGCCCAGAATCCGATGCGGCTGACATCTTTCTCATTAACAGGATAGGTTATAAAAAGGTTTTTTTCTAAAGATGCTGAATCCAGGGGCGGAAAGGTTTGCAGAATAACAATTACGTCTTCCTTCAGATCCTGGACCGAGGATTTTCTTATTTTGTTTTTGCCAATAATTACATCAATGGGGAGACCTGGTTTAAGCATATCCATCTGATTTCTTTATCAGTGTATCCGATTTTCAGAAGAGCCTTAAATAATTACCGTAGAAAGGTCTCGTTTCACTGCTTTTTTTAAATAACACCTTCCCCGACACTACCCATATGGTGAAGGTATTTATCAGTAACAGCTTTAAAGTGTCAATAGAAGTTGCTTAAAAAAAGACGTAAAATTGCGATGATCGGACTATTTTCCGAGTGAATTTGACCACAGGGGCGATAACAGACAGGATTTCTTTTTCGGGAGCTTCGAGGCAGTAAGTAAAATATGCGCTTCTTTTTTAAGTATCATCGGTGTCGCCATTTTTATTCAGATACGTCATAATTGCCTGCCGAACGGTAACGGGAATTTTTATTCCCATGGCCCTGATTCTATATTCATATTTTTCAAAAGAATGGGTATGCCGGGAGGTATTCGCAAATATTTTCATGTATGACTGTATACTTCCTTCCATCTCTGAACGGAATTCCAGATCTTTATTGAGAAGATCTTCCACAGGTGCTATCACCCTATAATTTATCGGCCGGCATATTGATCGATACGCGACGAAACGCTGAGTTGCTTCGCATTCATAATTTTTTTCCCGAATCGACTTTTCCACTAATCCCAGATCAATGCAGTCAAGAATTTGAAAGGCATAGTCCGGCCTCAGAATTTCTTCCAAAAGTCTTGCCGCTTTTTTATACTGCCTGTATGCCCGCATTTCCGTAATACCTTCCGGGCACCGTATATAAAGAGCGAAATCGATGTCGGAACCGGTTTCGCATATCCCCATGTTTGTCGACCCGAGTATGTCCATGGCAATATCGTCCTGGATCTTTTCTTCTATCAGATGAGCCACTTGTTCCATTCTGTCAATTCGCTCGTCCGTTTCCCCGGTTTGAAACATTCGGTAAAATTGCTTTATTTCATTGTAAAGCTGAATCTCAGGGATATGGGAATATTTTTTTACTTTCATGTCGAAATTTTTCCCCTTCTTGAGGGCCCCATATCTTTTTTCGTCGATAATGTCTTCGATCCATTCTTCTCCCTTCTTGTAATAGTCCGCGATATCATAAATCCTGTTATCTACTATTTTTTTAAAAATGATCTTTTCTATGGCACTGTGCTCAATTTCGATTGAATAAAAAAAACCTCCCTCCGATACGCCGCCTGTCATTAGCGTTACTTCACCAAAATTTGACGGGTTTAGATAAATAGTTCTCTCGCGTGCATCGAACCCCCAATCTGCGTGAATATGGCCGCTCAAACAGGCAGTTACCGGATGGGTATCACAAAAATGGCGAAGTGCGGCCGAACCCGAAGTACCGAATTGCAGCACTCTATCATGGATTCCGTGTGCGGGTTGATGAGTGATGACAATATCAGGATGAACGGTCCTGAAAAAATCAATCATTTCATTTTTGTTATAATCTGCTTCTTTTCCGGCGCGATATTTTACGACATATCTTTCCGGTATGCCCGGCGTCCAGATGTCTGCTCCCCCATAGCCCGCAAATTTTATACCTTCAATTTCATGACAGCGCATGTGAAGGTCTCTTTCGTAAAGCGAGGTATATTTCAGGTCCATGTCATAATTGCCCGGCAGAGAAAGAATGCGGGCTGTCTGTTTTGTGGCCAGAATATTTTCAAGGACCTTGTATTTCTGCTGGAGAACCCTTCTGGCGCGTATCGTATACTGCTGGTATCTTGTACCTTTTTCCTCGGCTTCATCTGAAATATCGGGTCTCTCCAATAATTCATCTACAAAATCTTCTATCGGCACCCCCTCTTTTTCCATCTGACGGCGCAGTCCGTAAAAATATACCTGCAGGTCATGATAGTTGATAGCCGTATTCATAGTGTAAAAAGGGATGTCAATGAGATCTCCCGTGATAATATAGAGGTCCGCCACTGTTTCCGACAGGAGCGTTTTAACTCTTTCAAAAGCGCCGTGTATATCGGCGGCATATATTATTCTCATACCTGTGCGATTCTCTTGTTTTTATCCGGGTTCGCAGAATATGGCCGTTCTCCCGCCGTCAACCACCAGATCCTGACAATTGACAAAGCTTCCTTCATCGCTTGCAAGATACAATGCCGCATAGGCGATATCTTCCGGAAATCCCGAACGCGGCACCGGTGTTGCTTTCGAGAGGCTTTTTTTAAGTTTTTCCATCTTTCGTGCATTTTCTTCTGCGGAAAGCGTATTTGCCTTTTCAGATCCTCCCCAGAAAATGGGTGTAGCAATAGCACCCGGAGAAATAGAATTGACGCGTATACCGAATGGACCCAATTCCACACCTAACAGTCTCGTCAAATGGGTGAGTGCAGCTTTTGCAGCTGAATACAGAATAGCACCCTGCCCGCTTCTTAATGCTGCTATGCTTGATGTATTTATTATGCTCCCGGACCCTTGCTTTTTCATAACCGGGACAGCATATTTCATTGCGAATATGCAGCTTCCCAGGAGAAGGTTCATGGCAAGATCGAAATCATCTTTCGTGACGTGTTCGAGTGTCGCCTGAGCGGGCCCGCCGGCGTTGTTGAAGAGGCAATCCAGTCGCCCGAAGTGCTCCACAGCAAGTTCAACGAGTTTTTGTAAATCTTTTTCATTTGTTACATCGGCATACGTATATATAGCCGCCTCTCCAAGCCGGTCGGCGATACCTTGCCCTTTTTCTTCAGATCGTCCAGCTATTATTACCCGGGCGCCTTCTTTTACGAACAGTTCTGCCGTTGCTTCTCCTATTCCACTGGTTCCTCCTGTAATTATGGCAGTTTTCCCTTCCAAACGGCGGCTCATTTCAACCCTCCTTTACTTTTTCCGCTTTCCGCAGTTAACCTTGCATGGATCGATATAGTATTTTGAATGCGGCAGGTCAATAAAATAGAATACGGCCTGTCAGTCTACTTTGAAAAAGTCAGCTGACCGCCGTACCAGCCCGTGAGAGCAATCAACGGTACACAGAAAAAAAACAGTGTCAGGTATACAATGCCTTCAGGCTGAAACGAACTTTCGATTGCAGGGTCACATATTCGCCAGATAAAAACCGCTGTAGAATCGATCAGGAGGATAGACGACAGCAGAATCTTCATTGTAATTGCTTTCATCCGGCGCCCGCCGTAATTTGTCAACCACGAAAAAAAACCTGTTGAAATTGCGGGAATGCAAAAAAGAATACCTGCGCCAAGGCAATGCAGCGCCGATAGTTTAAATGAGGAGATACCGCTTGCGAAGAATATTAAATCGAATACGACGGCCATTATGATGAGTGCAATAGGAAAGTGAACAATCATGGGATGAAAATGGCGATACAAAAAAGGTGATTTTGCAAGAAACCGTAATCCCGAAGGTATCCGTTCGGTCGACAAATCGCTTTCCTTTATAAGAACGCCTGTCTGGGGAAAACGGCCAAGAACGTCTTTTTCATGTGGTGCCGCATGTATAAAATCAGAGAGATCATTGCCGGCGAGATGCCGGTTCATATGCGTACCGTTCTTCCATAACCGGCTTTCGGTGACATCGAATACCTTTCCCCGGAATGCGACCAATGCAGGTCTGCCTTCTTTTCCGTCGTTTTCCGCCAACGCAGCTGAAGTAAATTTTTTCATGACTCGCCTCCCCGGTTGCATTCGGTACTGGAAAATAAATCGGTCAATGGAGATCAAAGCCGGTTTGAGGGTATCAGCTTTTTATTCTTTTTGGAAGGAATAAAGGCTCGAAGCGCTATTTTGGTTTTTCAAAGTTTCCTTTTTCTTGAGTGCCGGGTTTTTGCCATGGATATAATAAACATTTGACTTTACAAGATAAGAGATTTATATAGGCGTTTCAAAAGAGGATATTATGAATTTGGAAGCCATTAAAACCGATGTGCAAGATGATCTTTGCCGGAAAATTTTGTCCGTTGCATCGCTTTTTAACCATGAGTTCAATATAGATTGGCTGCAGGAACTGACGGCGGAAAAGGCTTCCACAATTTTTGCTGCCCTTGATGCCGGTGTCCAAAAGAAATGCCTGTCTCATAAGAAAAATGGATTTTTTTATTTTATCAATGCTGCTGAGCAGGAAAAGTACCGCAGCCTGCTTTCTCTGGAAGAGAAAAAAAAGCTTCACAAGCAAATCGTCGATCTGCTTTATCAAGAATTATCGGGAGATCCTCATAGGCTGCAATCCATCGTACCCCATCTCTTTTTCTTGAATAATGATCTGAACGGGTGCCGCTTCCTGGTCGAATACGGGAATTCGAGCGAAAAGGAATTCAGGTACGACAAAGCCAGGCAGGCATATGGAAAAGCTATTGAAGATCTCAGAAAGTTATCCGATCAAGGGGCGCAAAACCTTTTTATCCGGGCGGCATTGCGATATTCCAAAGTCTGCGTGGATGAAATCGGTGTAGATAAGACGATTTCAATATTGAAGGAAGCGATCGATCTTGTGAATCCGGAACAAGATAAAAATTCGCTTGCTCTGTTGGAAATGTATCTTGCCAAAAACGAATGGATGCGTTCACGATTCAAGAACGCCTGCCGGCATTTTAAAAAGGGTGTCGCGTTTGCTGAGAAAACAAAAGATCCGAAAACGCTTCGATCGGTGGCTGTGTTTAATCTGTTTTTCAGTTTCTGGATGGGAAAGTTTCGTGAAGCCATCCAAAATTATGAGGCCTGTACTCCTGATGTAGATAATTTCCCCCAGGACAGTATCCCTCTTCTGGCCTCTTTGACAGCCGGATCATGCTATGGGTATTGCGGTCAGCTCTCTCATGGCCTCGGGATGATCGATGCGGTACGAACACACGGCCGTAAAATAGGAAATCTTCATGTTGCCGCCCACGCCGCAATGTCGATAGGCGAATTGCTGGTATGCGTTAATTCTTTTGAGGAAGCAAGAAAGTATCTGGAAGAATCAGTGAGAGACGCACTGAGTTGTCATAACATATTTGCCTATATCGGAAGTCTTAATTTATTAAGTTATACCTATTATAAAATCAATGAACCTCAAAAAGCTGTTTCTCTGCTGAACGAATCGATGGAATTGATGCAGAGATTCCAGGTGGCTCTCAAGCACGGATTTATTCTCATGAGTCTTGCATGGGCTCAGGAAGAAGGTGCTCTTCCCGCGAACCGGAATTTAAGTCTGAAAAATGAAATCAAAAATGCATTTGAGGGAGGCAATATTTTTACAAAAGGGCTTGCCTGCCGATATCAGGCTCTTTCAATGAAACAAAAAGGTGCGCCTGCTTCGGATGTCATTGCCGAATTGAAACGGTCCGTTAAATATTTGAACGACTCGGGGAATGAGGTTGAAACGGCCTATTCCAGAGTGGAATTAGCCCGGGAATATATGCGGTCCGGCAATAGTACAATGGCGAAAAAATGGGCAAAGCCGGCCCTGGAAATATTGTCTTCAATTAACGATGAGTTATTGCCCGATGACCTTCAACCTCTTGTCGCCTCACAATGGAGCGGAGAGACTCTTCTGAACGAGATATTACGTTTAAGTCAGGAATTAGTGGGTATAAGGGACAGCCGTTATCTTTTCAGGCAGATTATTTCTTCGGTAAACAGCATCACAGGAGCGGAAAGGGGAGCCATTTTTCTTGCAGATACTGACAATCCCAGGAATATGACACTTAGAGCGGCAAAGAATCTGACGGCTGAAGATATTCATACGCCCCAGTTTGAAGAGCCCATGAAGTTGATCCGGGAAACCTTTAAAACAGGCAAAGGTCTCGTCATGGATTTCGATGATGGGAAAAAAGCGCCTGTAAAAAACAACCTTATTCGTTCGTGCATCTGTGTACCCATGAATATACGGAACAAAATGGTCGGGGTGCTTTATCATGATAATAGAATATTCAGAAGTGTCTTCAAAAAGGCGGATCTTGATATTCTTAACTATTTCGCAGCACAAGCCGCCATTGCAATGGACAACGTTGAAGCCTGGAAGGCACTGCAGGATATGTATGAGAAACAGCAGAAAGAAAAAGAATATTTTGAGTCCCAATACAAGCAGACCATCCTTTCCGAGGATTTCATCGGAGAAAGTCCGGCCATAGCAAAAGTATTCCATGAAATAGAACAGGTGGCAGGTACCGATGCAACGGTTCTGATAACGGGTGAAACCGGGTCGGGCAAGGAATTGGTTGCCCGGACCATTCACAACCATAGCACACGACGTGATAAACCGTTTATTCGTGTGCATTGCAGCTGCTTGCCGGAAAGTCTGATCTCAAGTGAACTTTTCGGCCATGAAAGGGGCGCATTTACAGGAGCGGTCGCAAAACAGATAGGGCGATTCGAGCTTGCCGACGGAGGAACGCTGTTTCTCGATGAAATAGGCGATATTTCAATGGATATACAGGTAAAACTTCTCCGGGTTCTTCAAAGCAGGGAATTCGAACGAGTAGGAGGCAGCGAAACGATTCGTTCCGATTTCCGCCTTTTAACGGCGACCAACAGAGATCTAAAAAAAGAGGTTCAAGCAGGCCGCTTTCGGCAAGATCTATATTACAGACTTAATATATTTCCCATTCATGTTCCGCCGCTCAGGGAGCGAAAAGAGGACATTCCGCTTCTGGTAGAATATTTCTTGAAAACATGTGCTGCCAAGCATGGAAAACAGGCCAAGAAAATTACAAAAAGCGAAATGGAGAAACTGCTCGCGTACGACTGGCCCGGAAATGTCCGGGAATTGGAAAATTTGATAGAAAGAGGATTGATTTTGATCAATGGCCGGGACTTTAAGACCCCCGCTTTTGAGCATCATAAAACGGCATCCGGCAATGACAATGATTGCATAACGATAGAAGAAAATGAAAGACGGCATATCCTGAAAATTCTGGAAAAAACGGGGGGCAAAATAGCAGGAAAAGGCGGAGCCGCAGAAATTCTCGGGATTCCTCCAAGTACTCTCAATTCGCGGATGAAAAAACTGGGTATAAAAAAATATTACAGCTCCTATTATTTGAACGCAAGCCCGCGTCACTGAAAGGTGCACCATTTCGATTATTAGCGAAATATCGCTATTGATTTAACCTATTTGATGCCTAACGTTTCGATAAAACAAGAATTTATTCATGGCACATATAATGCATGTATCCCTTGTTCCCAGGAATGAGGTTTACATGAATTTGCCAGAAGGTCTAATTGCGAAAATACAACCGCTGTCGGTCTGCAACGGTCCGGGGATTCGGACGGTTATTTTCATGAAGGGATGTACGTTGCGCTGTCTGAAATGTGTGTGCCCCCACATGCAGAAAAATGTCGGTGAAATTCTTTTTACGGACTGGAAATGCAGCAGATGCTTGATATGTAAAGATATATGTCCCAGAGATGCTATTATGGAAGATTCGGCATGCATGTTAAAAATTGATGATGCTCTCTGCGATAAATGCGGAATATGTGCAGAGTGCTGTCCCTATGGCGCACTTGAGCTGTTAGGCCGGTATTACAGCATCTGCGATCTCATGCAGGAAATTGAAAAAGGAGTACCCACCTATCAACTTTCTTCGGGGGGAGTGACAATTACCGGTGGAGAACCGGCCATGCAGGCGGAATTTGTGTCGGCATTCCTGCAGCAATGCAGGCGGCATGAAATCCACACGGTTCTTGAAACTCAAGGTTTTGCCTCCTGGCAAAAAATAGCAATGATCACGGAATGGCCCGATCTTATATATTTTAATATAAGACATATGAATGATGAAGCCCACCGGCGATTAACAGGGTATTCCAACCGGCTGATACTTGAAAATCTTCGTAAGGTTGCCGAACGCCATTCGGTAACAATTCGCATACCGATTATTCCCCACATGAATGATACGGAAGAAAACGCAACGGAGCTTGCGCAATTTGCCTGCAGGCTGGGCAAAAATGTCAATGGTATCGAAATTATACGTTATCATGAGAATGATGATGTAAAAAAACAGAAACTGGATCGAAAGTACGAAAATCTAGAAATCGCATATAGAGATGACGGAAAAATAATTGCTTTGAAAACGCTGTTAGAGTATTACGGGTTGAATGTTCGCATCGAAAGCTGGAAAGGAGGTTAGAATCGGTTAAGAATCAAGGCGTGAAATAGATATTGCATGTTAAACTTAAGAAAATGAGAAGGAGAGGTGCATGGAAGTCTTTCTTCAAACATTAGCAAATGGGGTGATGGCATCGTTGACGCTGGCCCTTATTGCAATCGGGTTATGTCTCATATTCGGCATCCTGAGCATTATCAATTTCGCCCATGGCGAATTTTACATGCTGGGCGGATTCGGTGTTTGGTGGTTCCTGGAGGCCCATCCAATCTTTGCAGGCATGCCCGCCTTAGTGGGGTATATCATTGCTATCTTGATTTCAATGGTTGTTGTCGCTGTCATTGGAATGATTGTAGAGAAATGGATCTTTCGGCCAGTGAGAGAGCCTCATGAAACCGTCATGATTGTCTCTCTCGGTGTGATGCTTTTTCTGCAGGCGGCGGCGCTGGTTGCCTTTGGTCCGGTAGACAAATCGGTTTCCTCGCCTTTTGCGGGCCTTGTACAATTGGGAACCGTTTCTTTTTCCAATGAACGGCTTGCAGCGATCATAGGATGTATTATTTTTATTGCCATTCTCTATGTGATCATTGACCGCACGAGGATGGGGAAAGCGATGCGCGCGGTGGCGATGGATTCAGAGGCGGCCGAAGTTCAGGGAATCAAGACAGGAATGATTTTTTCAGTTGCAATGGGCGTAAGCTGCGCGATTGCCGCGGCAGGCGGAGCACTTGTAGGCCCGATCTACTATATCAATCCTTATATGGCGGTCGAGCCGATTATGAAGGCGTTCGCTGCGGTTATTCTCGGCGGACTGGGGAGCTTGCCCGGTGCTGTGGCCGGCGCGTTTATTATAGGGCTTACCGAAACGTTCGTATCAACATATGTAGGGGCGCACTTCGCTCTGATTGTGGTCTTTTTGATCATGATCGGTGTGTTGATTGTTAAACCGACGGGGTTATTTGGCCATGAAGAATAATTCTACTACTAAAAAAGTAATAATCGCGATTGTTGGGTTGGCGGCCATCCTGCTGCCTGTGTTTTCGAGTGATCCCTACATACTTCATATTGCCATTGCAATTCTTATATGGAGCATGCTTGCCCTCGGCATACGGATTGTTCTGGTTTCAGGCCATTTGAACATTGCTCAGGCGAGTTTTATGGGTTTCGGAGCGTATGCTTCGGGGGCTCTGGCGATGAAGCTGGGATGGAGCTTCTGGATATGCCTTCCTCTTGCCGGAGTGATTGCGGCAATTCTGGCGATCATAGTCGGATTGCCGACATTGAGGATTAAAGGGGCGTACTTCGTGATCATCACTCTGGGCCTGTCCGAGGTGTCCCGGAGAATCTGGATGATGTGGGACAGCCTTTTCGGGGGGCCTCAGGGATTGCTTGGTATTCCGCCACCGGATGCGATAAAGCTCGGTGGCCTTGCCATTATGTTTAATTCAAAGGTACACTACTTCTATCTGGCATTTGTTCTTTTTGTAATAACGGTTTTTGTCATGTGGCGTTTTGAAAAATCCCGAACGGGACTGCTTCTGAAATCATTTCCCAAGGCCGATATGCTTGCCGAATCTTCCGGCGTGTATATCATGAAGTATAAAGTAGCGGCTTTTGCCCTGGGTGCATTTTTCGCAGGTCTGGCGGGATCCTTCTGGGCACATTATTTCACCTATTGCAGCCCCTGGGATTTTACTCTGATGGCATCCTTTTACATGCTGATGTATGTTGTCATGGGAGGTACGGGTTCGATTGCCGGTCCCATCGTAGGCAGTGCCGTCATGCTGACCCTGGATGAACTGTTGAGACCTTTCAAGGAATACATGCCGATGATTCTTGGTGTAATTCTCATTTTGGTTTTACGGTTCATGCCGGGCGGTATTATATCGATTCCCGGATTAATCCGTGATGCGGTTATGAGAAAGGAGTAAGTCGTGAATCAAAAAAATCCCATATTGGAACTATCCGGCGTGACGAAATATTTCGGAGGACTTGCGGCAGTAAACGATGTAAGCCTTTCCGTTTCGGAAGGAGAGATAGTAGGAATAATAGGTCCCAACGGTGCCGGCAAAACGACAGTTTTTAATCTCGTCAGCAGCGTCTATAAGCTTACGCATGGGACAGTGAAATTCAACAATGAAGATATCACTAATCTAAAGCCCCACAGGGTGGCGGCCAAAGGGCTGGTGCGGACGTTTCAGGCCAATGTTCTGTTCAAAGATTTCACCGTACTTGAAAATATTCTTGTGGGCTGTCAGCTTCAGGTGGAAACGAGCATGTTCATGGACTTGTTCAATTTCAGAACCGTCCGTGCACAGCGGGAAAAGATTCATGCCGTGGCGGACAATATAATGGAGTTCGTGGGGCTGAAAAATTACCGTGACGAACTTGCCCAGAATCTGGCCCACGGCCATCAACGGATGTTGGGAATCGGGATCGCCATGGCGTCTCACCCGCAGCTCATCATGCTGGACGAACCGGTCAGTGGTATGAATAACGAGGAAAAATCTGAAATGATGACACTGATCAGGAAGATCAGAGACCGCGGAATCACCGTACTGTTGGTTGAACACGATATGCGGGTGGTGATGGGGCTTTGCGACCGGGTTGCCGTATTGAATTTCGGGACAAAGATAGCAGAAGGGGTTCCGGAGGAAATACAGAATAATGCAAGTGTTATCGAAGCCTATTTAGGAGCGGACGATTAATGCATCTAGAAATTAAAAATATAAAGGTACATTATGGAAAAGTGGAGGCCGTGAAAGGCGTTTCGGTCAATATTGAAAAAGGGACGGTTGTTTCATTGATCGGAGGCAACGGAGCCGGAAAATCAACTATTTTGCGAACGCTTATCGGCTTGAAAAAGCCGACAAGCGGAGAAATATGGTTCAATGGCGAGCGAATCGACGGCTTGCCGGCACCCCAGATTACCCGCAAGGGCATCGGATATTCCATGGAAGGCAGGCGGATTTTTTCGGGGCTTACAGTACACGAAAATCTGGAAATGGGGGCGTATGTAATAAAGGATAAGCAGGAGATCCAGAAAAGAATGGATGAAGTCTGCGCCCTTTTTCCCATTCTCCGGGAGCGCTTTGATCAGAAGGGGGGTACGTTGAGCGGCGGCGAGCAGCAGATGCTCGCAATTGCCCGTGCGATGATGAGCGAGCCTTCGCTTATTCTCCTTGATGAACCCTCGCTGGGTCTGGCCCCGAAAATAGTTCAGGAACTGGGAGTGCTCATAAGGGATATAAATAAAATGGGCGTTTCGGTTCTTCTGGTCGAACAGAATTCAAAACTCGGGCTCGGCGTGGCCGACCGCGGCTATGTGCTTGAAGTCGGAGAAGTCGTCCTTGAAGGAGATTCCAAAGAACTGATGGCGAACGACCATGTAAAAAAGATTTACCTGGGTGTATAGCGATGAAGATAACAGGTCTTTCTACCTATGTTGTGGGAGTGCCTCCTCCGTTTAAGGGAGGAATCAATTGGATATTCTTGAAGCTTTCCACAAGCGAGGGAATTGAAGGCTGGGGTGAATGCAACGGGGCGGCATTCAGAGAGAAAACACTGGTGCAGCTGGTGCATGAGCTTTGTGATCACTTTGTGATCGATCAGGTTGATCCTTTCAATATAGAAGACCTGTGGCGCCGGTTGTATGGAGGAAGCAAGTGCCATTACTGGCATTACTTCCAGCATCCATCGACGTTGGCCACCCAGGCATGTGCAGCTATAGAAATGGCCTGTTGGGACATTGTGGGAAAGGCATTGGGTCAGCCGGTATATAATCTGCTGGGCGGAAAGTGTCATGAGAAGCTGAGGAGTTATACGTATATGATGTATGACTGGCATCCAGGCGACGATCCGGAGAAGGCAGGCGAAGCGGCTTTGAAAATCGCCGATATGGGATTTACGGGCATAAAGCTGGACCCGCTTTTTCCCATGGTTCCCCAGCCAAGAGAGATATCCCTTCCGGAGTTGCGCTATGCAGAGAATGTATTTGCCTGCATCAGGGATGCCGTCGGAGATACATGCGATATACTGCTGGGAACGCATGGACAGTATACTACCCACAGTGCGATACGGCTTGCCAGAAGCCTGGAACCCTATTCGCCCCTCTGGTTCGAGGAACCGATACCTCCGGAAAATACCGATGAACTGGCACGGGTAGCCTCTTCTACCAGCATTCCCATTGCAACGGGAGAGCGCCTCGTCACAAAAGCGGATTTCAGGCCGATATTGGAAAAACAGGCAGCCCAGATTCTGCAGATAAATGTAGGCTCTCACGGGCTTCTGGAATCGAAAAAAATAGCCGGGATGGCAGAGGCGTATTATGCGCAGATCGCCCCCTGGATGTACTGCGGACCCGTCTCCGGCGCGGCCAGCATTCAACTGGACATGTGCAGCCCAAATTTTCTGATCCAGGAAGGGATAGAAACATGGGGCGGGTTTTCAGAGGAAATTCTCAAAGAACCGGTCGTATGGGAAAAAGGTTTCATACTTCCTCCGGAGGCACCCGGTCTTGGTGTCGAACCGGATGAAAAGGTGCTCGCACGGCATCCTTACAACGAATACTCGAGTCCTGAGGTGAAAGAATATTTGTCGAGAGTGGAAGGAGCCGGAAAAATTTATAATACTTCTTATAAAAAAAGTTGATGGATCAGTAAAAAGGTTCTTGAGCAATTGACCGGCAATATAATTGAATAGTGAGGCTCTTGCAAAAGCGGGAATGCATAATGGTGGAAATCCCCATCACTGCCCGGTATAAATCACAAAAAGGGAGTCCAGACATAACGCTGAAAAAAAGTGAATAACATTTGATTTTCCATGAGAACGGTTCTCATGGAAAAAAGCGAATAAAACCGGAATTCATCGAAGAAAGGAGTGTGTATGAAAAGGGTAATATCGCTGATTAGTATATTTGCATTTATATGTGCTTTTGGCCTGTCTGCAGGCGGAAGCGCGGTTTATGCAGCTGAAAAGGAAGCACGGTTCGGAATTTTGACCGCATTAAGCGGACCTGCTGCAGTATGGGGAATTGGTAACAGCCGAGGTATGGAACTGGGCGCCGATGAGATCAATGAGAAAGGCGGATTCAAAGTAAAGGGAGATACTTATAAGTGGAAGGTTTTCGTGTACGACCATAAGTACATTCCTGCCGAAGCCGTAAAAGCATTGAATAAGGCAATCTTTTCCGATAAGGTTTCTTATGTCGCCATACAGGGAGGCTCTCCTTCCCTGGCATGTATGCCGCTTCTGAAACAGAACAAAATACTCGCGCTGTGTAATGCGGCAGGAGGCAAGTCGGTGACAAACCCTGATAATCCCCTTTTCTTCAGGTTTAATCCGGCTATAGAAGGCGCCTATGCATCCGCTATTCCGTATATTATAAAGGAAACCGGATGCAAAACAGTCGCCTCTATTAATCCTGATGATGAAACGGGAAAGGGTAATCTCGTTGCATCAAAGTATGTGCTGGGGAAGCTCGGTCTCGAGACCATCACTTCCGAATTCTACGAAAGAGGCATTAAGGATTTTACATCCGTGCTGACCAGGGTCATTTCGAAAAACCCCGATTTAATCGAAACCGGAATGACGGACCCGACAAGCCAGGCCCTCATGCTTAAACAAGCAAGAGAACTGGGATATAAAGGGGCGATGTATCTGATATGGGGTCCCAATCCGGAGCAGGTTCTCAAGATATGCGGTCCGGAACTCGCAGAGGGCGCTTATCTCGGTGCATCACCGGCGGAACCCCAGAATGACAAGCAGCGGGAGATTTATGAGCGGTTTCTGAAAAAGTATCCCGAACGGGACTGGGATGCAAACTATTACACTCATTACGCGCTTTTCGGCTGTCTCACCAAGGCGATTGTCGAAAGTCAGAGCTTTGATCCTTTTGTGCTGGCGGATACGCTCGAGACGATCAAATGGGAAGATGCATTTGGACCGTGCAGTTTCGGAGGAGAGAAAATCTTCGGTATCAAACGTCAGATGCTGCAGTATATGACATTGCAGAAAGTTGAAAACGGAAAATCTGTTGTAAAGGTCATTTCGGGTCCGATTCCCGGAATTCTCGACGACTGATGAAGCGGAAATTTTTCTTTCTTGTATCCAACATATAAGTAGAATCGTGACCCAAAACTTAAAAGAAGAAAAATTAATTACCCAAATAATTGCCGCACAGCTCCCTGTTTTCGAACGGGGAGAGCGGCAATTCAATTTGGTTCAATATCGTAAAGGTATGTTTATCAATGTATAGAATGTGCCGAATACTTGAATTTTATTATCAAGATGGGGGATACACAAGAAATTAGTGAGTATAAATATAGATTGGAGTGAGTGAGTATGGAACGCATTTGGATGAAACACTGGCCGACCGGTGTATCTGATACGATTGAATATCGTCTTGGCGAAAAACCTTTGCATGAATATCTTCAGCAAAATGCAAAAGATTTTCCCGATAAAATTGCATTTATTTTTTATGGAAAAGAGCTTTCATGGAAAGAGCTTGATGATTCCGTGAAACGCCTTGCCAATTATTTGAAAAACGCAGGTGTGGCAAAAGGTGACCGGGTAGCTCTTTTCATGCAGAATTGTCCTCAATATGTAATTGCTCACTTTGCGATACAGACGCTTGGCGGCATTGTGACCCCCTGCAGCGCAATGTTTAAAGAATGGGAACTGGAATATGAACTGAACGATGCAGGCGCCAAAATATTGATTACTACCGATGATCTGTATCCAATTGCTGAAAAGATCAGAAATAAGACCGGCCTTGAGAATGTTGTCGTGACGAATTACAAGGATATGATTCCCGAAGAGCCGGCACTCCCCTTGCCGGACGAACTTGAGCAGGAGAAGAAGAACTTTTCCGATACGGTTCAGTTCATGACTATTTTGAACGAATATCCGCCGGAAGTGCCGTATGTCGAAGTTGATGTCTGGAACGATGTCGCTATGATGATCTATACATCGGGAACAACAGGCCAGCCGAAGGGTGCGATGCTGACCTACGGGAATGCCCTGGCAACAGTTGCCTCACTTGTACAGTTTAAACAGTATGAAGCCGATAATATTCAGATAGCGGTGATGCCGATATTCCACATAGCCGGAAATCTTATGGGGTTGTGCACTCCTGTCTATTCCGGTTCCACTTCCGTTCTTCTGACGCGGTTCGATCCGAAAACGATTGTCGAGGCCTTTGCAAAATATAGATGTACAACCTGGTATTCCGTAACCCCGATGCTTCTCGCTGTTATGGATCTTCCCGAGGCAAAGAAAATCGACTGGAGCTGTCTGCGCTTTACGACGTGCACGAGCTTCGGTATTCCCCTGACAGAAGAAATTGCGAAGCGATGGACTGAATTTACAGGCGGCACTCCGGTTGTAGAAGGCGGCTACGGTCTCACGGAAACGCATACCGGAGATACTATGGTCCCGGAAAATGTAAAGTGGGGTTCAAACGGGATACCCACTCTGGAAACGGACCTCAAGATTGTGGATTTCGAAACAGGAAAGGAACTGGGAGTAAACGAGAAAGGCGAAATTGCCTTGAGAAATCCCGGCGTTTTCAAGGGATACTGGAAGAATCCGGAAAGGACTGCTGAAACACTCAGAGACGGCTGGGTGTACACCGGCGATATAGGCTATGTTGATGAAGAAGGCTTGCTGTGGTTCCAGGGCCGCGTTAAAGAGATGATCAAATGCTCCGGCTACAGTGTATTCCCCGAAGACGTTGAAATGATGGTAGTAAAACATCCTGCAGTTGCTCAGGTTGCTGTCGTGGGAGTTCCTGATACAAAGAGAGGAGAGAATGTCAAAGCCTTTATTGTTCTCAAACCGGAATATAAGGGAAAAATAACGGAAGCCGATATCATTGCCTGGTCAAAGGAGAAAATGGCCTCTTATAAATATCCGAGGGAAGTTGAGTTCAGAGACAGCCTGCCCGCGACCGGCGCCGGCAAAGTCCTTCGCCGATTACTGAAGGATGGACATAAATAAAAGGTGCGAAATGAAATACACGCGGGGTCTTCCTGTCTGGAAGGCCTGCGGCAGCTAAATAGTATACATAGGCGTGTACTGCGGTTATAACGCCCTCCGCTGCAAGGAAGAACCTGACCGGGATTGATGCATCGAATCTAATTCCGGGAATAATAGACTGAAGAACTCAAAGATAAAGGAGAGCAACTTTTTATGGATTTGGAAATTTTAAAAAAGGCATTCGAAGAAGACTCAAATGTAGTGTATAAACTCTATGAATACGCGAACTCATTGGCGGACAAGAAGTTTCTCTATTACGGTGAAGAGAGGCAGCACCTCACATTTGCGGAATTCAACCGACAGACGAACAAAATCGCGCATTCCCTGATTTCCATGGGCGTCAAAAAAGGTGACAGGATTTCGTTATATCTTTTTAATCCGATGGCAACCGTTTTGATGATGTTCGGATGTTGGAAGATGGGCGCAATTTTCAGCCCCATCAATTTCAATTACAAAGGGCGGCTTTTGTCATATCAGATCAACGATACGGCCCCGATATTTTTGGTTACTGAACAGGGGATGCTTGCTCCGGTCAAAGATGTGCAGAACGATCTTTCTCCTGTAAAAGTTATCCTGAGAAAGCCTAAGAAGGATGAACACGATTATAATTCCGATGTAGCAAATATCTCGCTTGATTCCAAATTTGAATGCTATGACTTTGAAGAGCTTTTCAAGGGCGAGGTATCGGATTTGGATACGGAAATCAATTACTGGGATACGGCGAATATTATTTACACGTCGGGAACAACCGGTCCGGCAAAGGGAGTTGTACAGTCGCATCGCTGGATGGCGCAGTACACATTCAATACCAGGCGATTCGTTCATGAAGACGATGTAATGTATAACGATCTTCCAATGTATCACGTCGGCGGTGCAATAAGTAATTTCACCCGTGTTGTGTGGAGGGCGAGCAAAATCGCTATGTGGGATAAATTCAGCCCCAAGGATTTCTGGAACAGGATCGAAGAATCACAGTCGAACAACACGACGTTGCTGGACGTTATGGTGCCCTGGCTGATGAATGCGCCCGAAAGGCCGTCAGACCACAATAACCCGCTCAAGATGGTTCACATGCAGCCTCTTCCCCAATATCATAACAAAGTTGCGAAGCGCTTCGGTATCGATTTTATTACAGGCGGTTACGGTCAGACGGAAGCTGGAAACGGTTTCGTGGGTCTTTTCGATGAGCTGGACGAGGGAGAAGGAACGCCTGCCGAGCTGTACAAGGGATACAGCAGGAAGGAAATCGTTGATATGTTCAAAAGCTGGGGATATCCTGTATTCAAAGGTACCGACGAAATAAAGAAAGGTTTTATGGGCCGTTCCGTCGTCCTTGAAGCGACTGTTTTAAATGAACATGACGAAGAGCTCGGTCCCGGACAATACGGGCAGCTGGCTTTTCGCAACAGGCTTCCCTACTGCATGCTTGACGGGTACTATAATAAACCGGAAGCGACCGTTGAGGTATTCCGCAATCTTTGGTTCCACACAGGCGATGCGTGTTATAAAGATGAAAACGGAATTTTTTACTTTGTCGACAGAATGGGCGGTTTTATCCGGACCAAGGGAGAAAACATATCGTCTTACCAGGTTGAAGATATCATCAACAGCCATCCGAAAATTCAGATATGTGCAGCGCTGCCTATCCCGGCAGCCGATGGAGAAGAGGACGATATCGTTGTATACGCAAGTCTGGAAGAGGGTGCTTCGCTTACGGAAAAAGAACTGCGGGAATGGCTCGCACAGGAAATGCCCAAATTCATGTGGCCGAAACATATACGGTTTCTTGATTCCCTGCCGAGAACAGCAACAAACAAGATAGAAAAATACAAATTGAAACAGATGATTCTGGGTGAACTTGAGCAAAAATAAATTTTAAGCCCGCAACCGGGCCGGTTTGAGAAAGGGAGGCTTGTGCTATGCGTATTACAAATGTAACTGCCACAATATTTAAATGGGATGAACTTCCCACTGTGACTTACAATGTCAATGTTTCGCCCGTTTCTCAGAGCTCCGATCTGGCGCTTGTCGCCATTGAGACAGATGAAGGAATAACAGGGCACGCGTTTCTCGGTTGGGCAATGCATGCGGGAAGCAATGAAGCCCCGAAGCTCATCCGTTTTCTCAAGCCGGCGGTTATGGGGCAGGATCCTTTAGCGCGAGAGTTATTATACCGGCGGCTTATGGACAGAAGCAGGCACGCCCAGTTTGCCGCAATCGGAGCAATCGATTGCGCACTTTGGGATATTGCGGGCCAGGTGGCCGGTCTGCCGATTCACAATTTGCTGGGAACATATCGTGATAAAATCATTGCCTATGCGAGTTCGGAACAGCTGCCGTCAATAGAATCCTATATCGAACAGGCATTGGAATTAAAGGAGGCCGGATGGAAGGCATATAAAATTCATCCTCCTCATTTTTCGGTCCGGAAAGACATCGAACTATGCCAGGCAGTAAGGAAAGCGGTAGGAGATGATTTCACGCTTTTGCTTGATGCTACGTGGCACTATGATTATCCATCCGCATTGAAAGTGGGGCGTGCACTCGAGGAGCTTGATTTTGAGTGGTACGAGGATCCGCTTTCGGACCAGGATATTTATAATTATGTGAAGTTGCATGAAAAACTGGATATACCGCTTGTAGCAACTGAATTCCCGCAGCATGGGCTGGATGCCTATGCACAATGGCTGCTTGCAAAAGCGACCGATGCTCTGCGAGGTGACGTAGCCCTCAAGGGCGGAATTACGACACTCGTGAAGACAGCGCATCTGGCAGAAGCATTCAGTATGAATCTCGAGCTTCACCACGGAGGAAACTCATTGAATAATCTCGCGAATCTTCACATCGTATCGGCGATACGAAATACATCGATGTTTGAAGTCCTGCTTCCTGAAAAAGCACAAAAGTACGGTGTTATCGATGATTTGACTGTTGATAAAGACGGTTTTTTATCGGCACCTGCCCGTCCGGGGTTGGGAGCACAGATTGATTTTGATCTGATTCGCGCAAAGACCGTTGAAGTGTTGTCGTAATAAAATATCAGGATGACAAAATCTCAGGAGCCGCTTTTCAAGGAAAGAAGGTTAATTCGAAAAGTACGATGAGATGATGCCAAAATGGGTCCTGAAGCAGGATGGAATCCAGCGGAATGGGGGATACCCCGGCCTAAGTCGCGGCGATAAGGATGAAGTGCAACGCTCAAAAGGACTTTTTATAAAGCCGTTAAGGTTGGACAAGAAATATATTGCATTTGATATATAATATTGAAGATAAGAGGTGAAAAATGGATTGGCGGGAGAAAATCGAGGAATTAAAAAAACGGCGGGATACAGCTTTGGAAATGGGCGGTTCCGAAAAGGTGCTAAGACAGCATGATCAAGGTAAACTTACTGCACGGGAAAGGCTTTCCCTTTTATTCGATAATGGCGAATTTTCAGAATATGGTCTCCTGGCAATGAGTGCAAGTGAGCGGCTGAAGGCAGAAAACAAAAAAACGCCTGCCGATGCCGTAATCGTAGGGTACGGGAAAATAAACGGGCGAATGTCTTTCGGTATTGCGGAAGATTTTACCGTTCTGGGCGGTTCCGTCGGCAAAGTTCACTGGCTTAAAAACTGGAGAACGGTACAGCTCGCCCAGAAGACGAAAATTCCCATCGTGTGGATGATGGACGGTGCAGGAGCCCGTTCGGAAGAAACAATCAATATGGGCCTTCCTCATGTGAGTCATTTTCTTGAAATTGCAAAACTGTCGGGCATTGCTCCCCAGGTCGCCATCGCCATGGGCCCCTGTTCCGGTGACTCCTCGCTTCAGGTAAGCCTTATAGAATTTATTATCATGGTAAAGGGGCATGGAGAGCTTTTTGCCGGCGGCCCTCCCGTGGTTTATACTGCAATAGGAGAAGTTGTATCGAAGGAAGATCTTGGCGGATCAAAGATTCACTGTCGGATTTCAGGGCTGGGAGATAATGAAGCACAATCGGATGAAGAAGCAATTGCCATGGCAAAAGAATATCTTTCGTATATGCCGCTTAACGCTTACGAATATCCGCCCTACATGGAAACGTCGGATCCAGTGGATCGTATGGATGAAGAATTGCTCGATATCGTACCCATTGGCAGAAAAAGGCCCTATGACATGAAGCGCATCATCCGGTGCATAGTTGATGACGGCAAATTTTTTGAGATAAAACCTCTTTTTGCGCAAAGCCTCATTACGACGTTGGCACGAATGGGTGGCCACACAGTGGGCATAATAGCCAATCAGCCATTGGTGAAATCAGGAGCAATAGACTATAAAGCGGCCGCAAAATACAGACACTTTGCCGATCTTTGCGGAGCCTATCACATCCCGATTATTTTTCTCACCGACGTGCCCGGAGTCATGACGGGTAGCGAGGCGGAGCGGAACGGCACTCTGAGAGCGGGTTTGGCATGCGCCTATTCTCTCGCATATGCAGACGTTCCCATTATTACGGTTGTCATCAAAAGGGCTTTCGGGTACGGAGGATCCGCTATGGGCGGATATGAAGCAGGTCAGGCAGCAGTTTTTGCATGGCCCACGGCCGATTTTGGAGCTATTCCGGCCGCAGGAGGCATTCTGGCTGCCTACAAAAAAGTCATTGATGCAGCGCCGGATCCGGAGGCGAAAATAAGAGAACTGCAGGAACAATTTGCTGCATTAGGCGGGCCATATGGTGCTGCAGCGGATTTCAATGTTGACGACGTTATTGATCCGAGAGAGACCAGACCTCGTATTATCAGGGCTCTCGAACTTGCGGTAAACAGACGGACCGTACCTGCCGGGCCAACAATGCGCCACGGGATTATGCCTTAGCTGGAACAAGGAAGCGGGTAAATTACGAGACTGCCGGTTCCGATGCTCCATGGGGAAAAAGTGCAGCGGTTTTTTCGCTCCTTGCTGCGGAACCGTTTATGGTGGCTGCAAAAGTGCGGCTGCAGTGTGGAGTTTTTTTTCTGAAAGGCTTTTTCTTTCTTGTTCTTTCTCGTTGTTTACGGTATGTGACTAATGCTGTCGCAGGAAGAAAACGCAAAGTGAAAAGTATTTATCGCTTTATGAAAAATCCATATGCTGGGTGCGCTTCATCCTTCGCCCCTGCGGAATGCATTTATGTACACCTCATTTCGAAGGAATCGCGTGCACTTACTCTGAAGCTTTTTACGAAGCAGTCTCGCAAATGCGTTTTCAGGAGCTTGTGAGTCCAAAAAGCATAGGATTTTACCGAATTCAAAGGAAAAAAATAATGAAGTGAGATTTCCTGATTGTGCGCGCAGTGAGACACACTGCGACCTCCCCGAAAACTGGCCGGAAAATCGGAAACTCAGCTGCATTGATTAGAAATATTGAAGCTGTAATATCAATTAATTGAGGAGGTGTTTTTATGATTAAATCGAGGTTATGTGATCTGATCGGGATCAAGTATCCCATTATTCAGGCCGGAATGGGTCCTTTCAGTAACAACAATCTGTGTGTTGCCGCAGCAAATGCGGGAGTTCTGGGCCTGCTGTCAACAGGAGGGCTGTTTAGCAAAGAAGACCAGCCATGGGTCTATAATGCTTTTGTCGACAGCGGAGAAGCGGACCGGGATGACGATATGGCAACGGCAATCGAAAAAGTTTTTAAGCGAACCCATCGCCTGGTCAAAGACAAAGGGGGAATTTTCGGTCCCAATATCATGGTATCGGCGGAACTCAGAGAATACTCGAAAATCATGATCGAAACGGCCATTAAAGTACGGAAGGAAAATCCCGAAATGGAAAAAAGCCTGAAGGTCATCTATACCTCAGCCGGAGATCCCATGGGTTGGGGAGATATGATCAAAGGTGCAGGTTTCACCTGGATTCATATCGTTCCTTCCGTGAGGGGCGCCATGCGCGCCAAGAAGGCGGGTGCCGACGTGATCGTTGCGTCCGGACATGAAGGAGGATTCCACACTCACTGGGAACCTCTTCACTCTTTGGTGCTCTTCCCCGCAGTAGTAGAAGCGGTTTCCGATGAAAAGACAATCGTAGTCGGCGGTGGAGGAGTAGGCGACGGCAAAAGTCTGGCAGCCGCCCTGGCGTTGGGTTGCGACGGAGTACTGATGGGAACGCGATTTCTGGCGACGCAGGAAAGTGACTTTCACCCAATGTGGAAACAGGCTGTTGTGGACACTCAGGACCGCGGCACCCTAATTGCCCGAGGTTTCGTGGGTCCGGCTCGCTGGCTGAGAAATTCCCGGAGTGAAGAGCATGCGGTAAATACTCTAAAAAAATCCCCGGGAACATTTCTCGGTACGCCCGACGACTATTCAACAATGGATATGTCATTGATAGATTTTGAAGTCGAATCGATCAAGGCTACGTATGAAGGAAACAAGGAAAAAGCTTTGATGGCCGGAGGTGAAATAGCGCAGAGAATAAAAGATATGCCAAAAGTGAGTGATTTAGTCCAGAATATTATGAAAGAAGCTGAAGAAGTAATCGCAAACCTGCCAAAGAATTATATTAGCTAGATATTAAAGAATGGGGCAGGAAAAATCCTGTCCCATCATCTTATCCCATTTGCATCTCTAGACCGGATTTATAAGCCAAACAAACGGACGTGAAAACTGAAGTCATGATGCATTCGTATTCATTCCCCTCATGTACCTGCACTGAAAAGAAGGTACACAGCGGCAGATGAAAGAAGGCATATTCGGGAAATGATTCGTCCGTCGATCTATAGAAGCGGTAAAAGATTTATATCATTGCTGGATATTTGATTTGCCGATATAATTCGATGTAACAATAGTGAGGAGAAAACCTCGATTTTAGAAAACAGGTCATATTCATTTAAAAAGGAGGAAACTGTTGCCATGCCTTTTGAAAATCAGATGGATGAGCTAAAGCGCCGCAAAGAAAAAGCCCTTATGATGGGTGGTGAAAAAAAGATTGCAAAACAACATGCAGAAGGCAAATATACTGCCCGGGAACGTATAGACAAAGTACTTGATACCGATTCGTTTTACGAGGTCGGCATGCTTAATCACTCGGATATGCCGGGGATGGAAGAGAAAAGCCCGGCAGACAGCAAAGTCGGCGGTTACGGACGTATTAACGGGCGGCCTGTGGGCATCGTTGCGGGAGATTTTACGGTGCTGGGAGCTACATCGAGCCGGGTTGCGGCGAGAAAAGAAGGAGATATAAGAGATACGGCTGCCCGGCATGGGTTCCCCTTTATCTACCTCGGCGAGGCTGGCGGTGCGCGAATGCCCGATATTATGGGTTCGGGAGGGCTCGCTTCATATGGAGGCGGCAGGCGGAATACCTTCATTGATCATATGAGTCGTGTTCGACAGACTCCCATGGTTACGGCGGTTCTGGGTAAATGTTATGGCGAACCGACCTGGATGGCCTGCCTTTCGGATTTCGTGGTCATGGTGAAGGGAACGGCAATGGGTGTATCTGGCCCCCGTATTGTTTCCATTGCACTTGGTGAAAATATTACCGATGAAGAGCTGGGTGGGTGGGAGCTTCATTCTAAAGTAACGGCGATGGCCGATCGCGCTGCGGAAAACGAAGATGAATGCATGCAGATTATCCGTGATTTTCTAAGCTATATGCCTTCGCATAATGAAGAACTTCCACCGCTGGCACCTGTGCCGGAAGGTTCCGGTGAAGAGATGTCCACCATTTTAAACGTGCTGCCGGAAAAAAGAAATCGAAGTTATGATATGAATCAGCTCTTACGGTGCATAGTAGACAAAGAAAGTCTTTTTCCCGTAAAACCTCTATTCGGACAGACGGTAATCACTGCTTTCGGAAGAATCGAAGGCAAGGTAATTGGAATAGTGGCGAATCAGCCTCGATTTAATTCCGGAGCAATGGACACCGATGGCATAGAAAAGTGCATGAGTTTCTTGTGCCTGTGTGACTCCTTCAATATTCCTTTGGTTTTTATCGAGGACATTCCGGGCTTCCTGGTAGGACGCGAAGCGGAGCGGAAAAGGGTAGAAGCCCACGTAATGAATTTCATGAACGCTGTCGGCCTTCTCACCGTGCCGAAAATCAATGTAATTGTGCGAAAAGCTTACGGTCAGGCCTTTTGGAACATGTGCGGATCAGGCAGCGGTGCCGATTCGATAGTTGCCTGGCCTACGGCGGAGATAAGCTTTGTGGATCCGGTAATCGCTGCCAATGTAGTGTATGGAGCGACACCTCCGAAATCTCCGGAAGAGCAGGAGGAGAGGGTGAGAAAAATGGCCGAGGGAACTGATCCCTATGGTGCGGCCGGTCTCCATTATATACATGATGTGATAGATCCGAGAGAAACCCGAAACCATATCGTTCGCATACTTCAGCAAACGCAGGATTTATCGAAAACAAAAGGGATAAGTGAGCACAAATTGGCAAATTGGCCCACCAAATTTTAGATTCAGTACCCTTTCGCCGGTGCGGACTTAAGAAGGCCGCACCGGCGATTTTTTGAAACCGATACGTATGCGGAGAATCTAAAACTTGTACACAATCATTATTCCTCCAAAAATTCTCTCGGTATAGTCCGGAATATCAAAGGGCGGAGTAATGCCCGCATTACCTGAAAGGCGATTGTACCCCAGTATGCCCATAAGGCCACAACTTTCCCACAGAGTATATCGGACCTTTAAAAAATCAACAGTACAGCCTGCCGTATAAGTGCCGCCAAGAGGCAGTGTATTCTGTCTTTGCTCAGGATAGCCCGTGCGGGATTCGGCTGGTTTTGACGGAGAATTAAAAGAAAAGTCTTTGCGTTTCTTTTTTTTTATTATAACAGAAGAAAGAGGGCAGGAAATTCGCGTGCACTGGCTGCATACCGGGCCTTGGCCTCTTTCATTCACTTCGGCTGAATTATTTTTTTCTGCAGCCGAAGCAAAAACGACCAGACTGAAGGTAAAAAATAAAATGCAAAAAACAATCGAAAAAAATTTTTTCATATGTCTTGCTCCTCATGCACATTATTCCGTTCTTTTCTTCCCGATCGTTGCCCATAATCTTATTTTCAATGAATCTCTCTTTTTGCTCTGTGACCTATGTAAATAACAAAACGATTTAGCCGAAACAATGATCTGATTCACATATTATCAGTGATTTCCTGCATATCGGTCTTTCAATGATACTGTCTGTCAAAGTGAAAAGTGAATATAGCCCTCTTGCAGGCATATTGAATTTTTCAATGATTTTGCCTTTCTGAAAAATAAACTGGCAGCAGAGAAAATGAATTGCCGAAAACCCATGAAAAATTTTTGAATTATTCTTGACAAGGTCCATTGCCGGCTATATTTGATTACTATGATAAAAAGGGGGAGTGAGGCTCTGATATAAAGGAATGCCGGGCTGTGGATCAGGCTTTCGCTTTTTATCCGATACTTTTCAAAAGAAAGACGAGTCGCATGAAAGTTTGGTTATACCGGGTTATTATTTTGTTCGTCGCTTTGGCCGGAGGAAGCTATGCCTTTAATTTCGTTCTAGAGGCACTTTCTTATGAAAGTACTGACAATGCCTACATCGCGGGAACGATAGTGCCCGTTTCGGCGGAAATTACGGGGCGAGTAGTGAAACTCCATATAGAAGACAATCAACGTGTTTCCGCGGGAGAAATCCTGGTCGAAATAAATCAGGATGATTACCTGAAAATACTTGAAGAAAAAAGGGATGCCATATTACGGCTAAAAGCTGAAAAAAAAGAAATAGAGGCCCAAATCAGGGAAAAACACAAAGTACTTGAAAGGGCGCTTGCAAACAGGGAAGTTGTTCGTGCAGAAGAGTTGCTGGCGCGCAAAGAAGAAAAACGATACGAAAAGCTTTTCATTCAGAAGGCAGTCTCACAGAGCCAGTATGATAACATCCAGGTTCAATGGAAGGTTGTACAGGCACGGTCAGAAGCGGTACAGGCCGCGGTAGATGAAGCTGAGGTGGCTATTATGGTCTCCGAGGCACGGTTAAAAACCCAAACATTAAGGATTGAAGAAGCTGAAAATTCGAGGCAGTTGGCGGAACTCGATGTAGAGCGCACTCTTCTTCGCGCGCCCGTGCCGGGGCGTGTAGCAAAAAAAAATGTCGATACGGGCAAGTATGTGCACGCAGGCCAGGCTCTTTTGGCGATAGTGAAAGATGAGACCTGGGTAGTTGCTAATTTTAAAGAAACTCAAATAAGGAAAATGACCACAGGCCAGCCGGTTGAATTGAAAATAGATGCATACCCCCATATTAAATTAAATGGCCGTATAGAAAGCATTCAGCCAGGCACAGGTTCAGTATTCAGCTTGCTTCCTCCTGAAAATGCGACAGGAAATTTCATTAAAGTAGTCCAGCGTGTTCCAGTGAAGATTGTCTTTGACGCGAAAAAATTCGGGGATATTTTGAAGCCCGGTCTTTCCGTTGTTGCAAAAGTGGACGTAAGCGGTTCAGAGGCTTCAGCCGCAACAATGATGAAGCTGCCGTGAAGAACGGGCGCATGCATAACAAGTGGCTCATAGCCATTACCGTCATGAGCGGCGCCATAATGGCCGCCTTTGATACCAGCATTGTGAATGTGGCCCTGCCCCAAATGCGCGGAAGTCTTGGCGCGTCCGTCGAAGAGATTACATGGGTCTCGACCGGCTATATCCTTTCAAGCGTAATAATCATGCCCATGATTGCTTTTTTGACTACACGCTTCGGACGAAAACGATTTTATATTTTTTCGGCATTGCTTTTTACCTGTTTTTCCACCCTCTGCGGTTTTGCATGGGATCTGCAATCCATGATCCTTTTCAGGATTGTGCAAGGTATAGGCGGCGGTACTCTTATGGTGGTTTCACTTGCGATATTAAGAGAAACCTTTCCTCCGGAAGAGCAGGGAATTGCCATGGGCATTTACGGATTCGGGGTGATTCTCGGTCCGGCAATTGGCCCTACACTGGGCGGATGGCTCACGGACAGCTATTCGTGGCAGTGGATTTTTTATATAAAGTGGCCTTTGGGCATATTAAATGTACTGCTTATTATAAAATTTATCTATGATCCTCCTTATCTTGTTCGCGAGAAAGGCAATTTCGATCTGGCAGGTCTATTCTTCATGGCCATCGGTCTTGGTGCCGTCCAGATCATTTTAGCGAAAGGCAATCGGCAGGATTGGTTCGAGTCTAATCTTATAGTCGTGCTTGCGATAATTTCGATTGCAGCGATTTCGATATTTATATGGCGAGAACTGACAACCGAAAAACCGGCCGTTGATCTTCGCCTCCTCAAAAATGTCAATTTTTCATCAGCCTGTTTATTTGCCGGATTTCTTCATCTCGCTTTGATGGGAAGCCTCTTTTTGTTTCCTCTTTTTTTGCAGCAGCTGCTTGGATATCCTGTTCTCGATTCCGGACTGGCGCTTTTGCCGAGAAGTGTTGCTATGATGGTAGCCATGCCCTTAGGAGGAAGGATGTATAATGCGGTAGGTCCGAGAATTCTCATAGGTGCCGGGACTTTTTTAAATATTTTATCTTTTTATCAATTTGCCCATCTTTCCCTTGAAACCAGCTACTGGGACATTTTTTTTCCTCAGGTCTGTCAAGGGCTGGGATTTGGATTCATATTTGTGGCATTGAGTACGGCTGCGTTGTCGGGTATCGAGAATCGCTCAATGACAGCGGCTGCCGGGCTTTTCAATGTAATCTCACAGGTATTCGGAAGCGCAGGAATTGCTCTGATCGCAACACTCCTGACCCGTCATCAGAGCTGGAGCAGAGCGATTCTTGTTGAGCGTGTAACGGTTTTCAGTGATACAGCCACCGAAACAATAGAAAAAATATCATCCATGCTGCTTTCTAAAGGTATAAATCCTTCCGATGTGCGAGATTCAGCGATAAAAACTCTGGAATCAATTGTCATGAAACAGGCAGATATGCTTGCCTATGAATATGTATTTTACCTTCTTTGCTTTCTCTTCATAATATTAATATCCTTGGTTTTTTTCATAAAACAGGACAAAAAATTCTTTGAAAGGGAAAGTGTCTGATAATTCGTTTTTCAGGCATGCTTTCTTTTTGGGCTTCGATAATGCTGCCTGGCGTTTTCAATCATGAAATGAAGCCGGTTGAGTATGTTGACTTCGCTGGTGCCGGCATCGAAGTCAAGAAACAGTAAATTCAGCATGGGATAAATTTTCATTATCCGTGTTTCAATTCCTTTTGCAACTACCTGGTTTGCAATGCAGCCGAAAGGTTGGAGGCAGACAATATCCCAGATGCCTGCACGAGCAAATCCGGCAATTTCTCCGGGAATAAGCCAGCCTTCGCCGAACTGATTTGATAGGTTGACTATTTTTGAGGCGAGTCCGGCTTTTTGGAAAATTCCGGCGGGAGGTTCATAGCAGCGAAAATGCTGCAGGACTTGTTCAAAACGATCTATCCAGAGAGCCGCCTTAAATTGAAGGAATGCCTCAAAAAGCCGTGATATTCCATTTTGGCGTTCCAGAAAATTCTTACGATTCACCTTTATGTTTACAAAAAACTGCATCATAAAATCTGTAAGAGCAGGTACAGTAACCTCTACATTTTGCGAGATTATCCAGTCAATGGCGTTCATCTGACTGAAGCTGTTGTATTTCAAATATATTTCTCCTACTATGCCAATTTTCGGCAGGCAGGAATTAGTATTAAAGGATCCATTGAAAGATGAGACAGCCTTTTTTAGATGTTTAAAAAGTTCTTTCGTATCATCTCTTTCTATACAGCCGAACGCTGCACTGAGATAGTGGTCCCGGATTTTCGCAGCGATGCCACTTTCGCGCTCCCTGACTACGGTCTTGTAATACATGCGCGCAATTGCATCTGCGTACAAAAGGCTGGTGAAAGCCGGCCTGATTATTCTTTTCACATCGATTTCGAAGCCGGGCTGATCATTGACCAGATCGTTTTCATGTGCTGCCGCTATGACTGAAACTTCAGGATAGCCTGCAGATATGAGTGCCTTTTTGATCAGGGCTATATAGTTGCTGGCCCGGCACTGGCCCCCTGTCTGAGATATACCGGCAACAGTGTATCCGGGATCATAACTGCCCGAACGGAATGCCTTGATCAGATCTCCAATTACTATAATTGCAGGATAACATATCTCGTTATTCGCGTATTTAAGCCCGTATTCCACGGACTCCCTGTCCGGAGGGGGAAGGATTTCAAGGTCATAGCCGAGAAGCCTGAATATCGGCGAAAAAAATGGGGAGTAGCAGTCGGCAAAATAGGGAGCGATAATACGCTTGCTCCTGTCTTTTATCTTGTAAGGAGGGCTGCTCCGCCTTTTTGCTGGAGTTTGAGACTTTGGTGCACTTTTAAGTGATTCCATAAGAGACCGGAGACGGAGACGGGCTGATCCGGTACTGGAAATCTCATCGATTTTGATGAGTGTGAACGGTTTTCCTGCGGCAGATAAAATATCTTTAATTTCATCAATTATGAACGCATCGGGACCGCACCCGAAAGAATTTAGCATTACATACTGGATGGTATGCTCCTCTTGATCGGCAACCCATTGGGCAGCCCTCATGAGACGATTGGGAAAAGCCCATTGAGATATTGAGTTTACTTCGAGAATGCTTTTTTTGCACAAAAAGGATGCTACATCGCACGGGATGACATTGGCTCCCAAATCAGCCAGTATTTCCGATGTTTCATGTTCGATTAAAGGATCGGCATGATAGGGCCTCCCTGCAAGAACAATCACAATGTCTCTCTTTTTGCGGACTTCATCAAGCAACGCCCTCCCCCCTGCTATGAGATTCTCCCGGAAGCGTGTGTGCGCTTTTGAGGCAAGAAAAAAAGCATTTTCGAAACGGGATCTGGAAACCCCCAGAGATTTCAGATAGCCGAAACAGGCTTTTTTCAGTAATGCCGTATCCCGGAAAGATACTGCAGGCGCATCGAAAGGTATCCCTTCTGCTTCGACCGCGCTTTTGAGTACTTCGGCATAGCTTCCAACAATGGGGCAACTGAAGCTGTTTGCGGCATTCGATTCTTCCTTTATTTCATGGACAGTAAGCGGATAGAAGATGCGGTCGACTTTTTTTTCAAGAAGGTCAATCATATGTCCGTGAGCCAGTTTCGCCGGGAAACAGATATTGTCAGCCATAACCGATCCGAGTCCTTTTTCATAGAGCGCTTGATTAGACCGGTTTGAAAGAACAACTTCAAAACCGCACCCGGTAAGAAGAGTGCTCCAAAAAGGGAAATCTTCGTACATTCCTAAAATACGGGGGATTCCGATGCTCAGGCCCGTTGAAGGAATCAAAGGCTGAAGAGAACGATTGAAAAGCATATCATTTCTTGCTGAAAAAAAATTTTTCCCGCGCGAGGTAATGCGGCCTTTATTGCCGTAAAACCTTTCGCACTTATTTCCTGTAACAAAAATTCTTCCACCGGAAAACAAAAATGCGGTAATCTTGCACTGGTTCGCGCACCCCCGGCATTCTTTTTCCTTTATTTCGTACCGGGTACAAAGTTCGAGGGTATCCAGGGTGAAGGGGGTAACTGATGAAGAGTCGGCATTATATGCATCTTTGGAGAGCAAGGCCGCTCCATACGCGCCCATCATCTCCGGCTTGTCCGAAGAAGTGACAGTAGCGCCCGAGAGAATTTCAAAGGCCCTGAGCACGGCCTGATTCCGAAAAGTTCCTCCCTGTACGATAATATGTTCACCCAGTTCGGCACAATCGTGCAGCTTCAATACTTTATAAAGAGTATTTTTGACCACACTATAGGCAAGCCCTGCTGCAATATCGTTTATAGCCGCATTTTCCCTTTGTGCCTGCTTGATGCGTGAATTCATAAAAACTGTGCAGCGGGTCCCGAGAGCACAGGGGGCCTTTGCACTGCAAGCTTTGCAGGAAAAGGTTTCTGCAGTCATTCCCAGAGATTGGGCAAATCCTTCTATAAAAGAGCCGCACCCGGATGAACATGCCTCATTGATTTCAATCCGGCTCACGGCTCTTCCCCGAACGAAGAGAGCTTTCATGTCCTGACCGCCAATGTCCAGTATAAACGTCACATTGGGGTCGCATTTCACCGCTGCCCGCAAGTGAGCAATAGTTTCTACAACACCGTTTTGAAGACCAAAGGCTGCACATACAAGATCTTCGCCGTAGCCGGTTGCTTTACCGGCTGCAAGTGAAAGCGACACTTCCTTTCCATTCTTCTTCAAAACATTTCTAACCCGTATGAGTGAATGCATCACCGTATCCACCGGATTTCCCCTGTTTGGCCGGTAATCGCTGAATACTGTACGCTCGCATGAATCTATAATTACGACTTTGGTAGTCGTTGATCCGCAATCGATTCCTAAAAAGAAGGGTGGCTCGGCAAGAGAAATGTCAATATTGTCGATTTTCATGACCTTTCGTTCCTGCTTCCATTTTCTATAATCTGCCTCTCCTGTAAAAAGGGGAGTGAGCCGTTGCTGACGAATTTCGTATCCTGAATCAAGTAATGAAATTTGGTTGCGCCATTCCGAAATGCATTTTGCAGAAACGCTATGCACTGCTGAAAGTGCCGCACCCCAGGCGGGGAAAAATAACCCCTTGGAGGGAAGAACAGCGTCTTTTGGGGCTAGTCCCAGCAAGCGAGTAAAACAATTTCGCAGGCCCACAAAAAAGGTCAGCGGACCTCCGCAAAACAGTACCTGCGGAGACACGACAGTCCCGCGCGTCAGCGAATTCAGATTCTGGAGGGCCACTGCGTGTAAAATAGAGGCGCAGATATCGGATAGTGGAATCTTACGGCTCACCAGGTTCTGAATATCGGTTTTCGCGAAGACGCCGCAACGTGATGCAATGGGGTAGAGGCGGCTTTTTTCCGCAGCCAGTCTGTCCAGGTCTTGAAGAGAAAGGTTCAGAAGTGTTGCCATTTGATCAATAAAAGCGCCTGTACCTCCTGCACAGCTTCCGTTCATGCGGATATCCGGCGGCCGTTCAGGAGAAAAAAACATCATTTTACTGTCTTCGCCGCCTATATCGATAAGAGTTTTCACGTCGGGAAAATACCGCCGCGTAACCTCCCCGGCTGCGACAACCTCCTGCACGAAGGGAATACCGATCCGTTCCGCAACTCCAATGCCGGCCGATCCGGTGATTGATAGATCCAAAAGGCAATTCCCTATATCCGCTTCAGCTTCTTTCAATATATCTGTGAGAGTATTCACAATATCGGCGCCATGGCGCCGGTATGATGAAAATTTTAATTTTCCGTTGCCATCGAGTATTATCACTTTTGCCGTTGTCGAGCCCACATCCACTCCGGCGGGCAGCCGCTTCAAATTCATTGTCCATTCCTCCGAAGTTCTGTATCAGGTGTTCTAAAATGAATATCAAAAGGAGCTCAATGATTTAAAAATTCCTGTAGAGGGACGTCACGTATGCTTACCATTAAGGTTTCCACAATTATCTGTTTCCGTTCATCGATAAAACATTCGAACGCCTTTGGCCTGTCATCTGTAAAGAACTCTTCAACGAGAGGTCGGGCAATAAAAGGGAAAATGCACAGGCTGATCAGATTAGCCATGAATTGAGAAGCCGAAACCCGTGAATTAAGGGAATGTAGTTCCTTTTGTATCCAGTCACGCATATGATCAGACAGGAGACCTTTGAGAGAGAATCTTTCGATGATCCTGAGAGGGTTCTTATTGAGCTCATTCATGACAAAATTGGGCAGATAAGGATTTTCCTTCAGCAAATCCAGATAATGATCGACGAACCATGCCACCTTATTTCGAAAAGGAATATCGCTGTAGATTATTTCTTCCACTTCAGGAAGAAAGTGATCAAAAAGATCATCAAAAACAGCGTCAAAAAGTTTTTTTTTGTTACGGAAATAATAATGGAGAGCTGTTCGGCTCATTCCGGCTTCATCTGCTATATCCTGCATAACTGCGCCGTCCATTCCTTTCCTTACGTACACTCGTTTGGCTGCCTCGAGAATGAGTTGATCCTTGTCCATTACATCTTCCTGCTTCTGCATCATTTCTGACACTCCTGTTCAACAGCTAAGTCTGACAAATGTGTGGGAATATAATTGGTCCCATTCAGCCTGTCAAGCAAAATCGGAGAAACCAAAACCCGGAAATGCTGAATTCATGAAGGCTTTATTCAGAAGTGTCTCGTGCCAGCCGAACTGGCATATAATGGGGAAGCAAGTGAAGCTCCCCTTATCCAAATGCAGCGCGACCTTTTGAATCATTTCAAAACTAGTGATGCATTGCTTGCTCAGAAAATATGTCTTAGAACAAAATCTATATCAGTTGACATTTCTTTTATCACATTTCTTGACATTTCCAGTGAATTCGCTCCTTCGGAATTTCCAAATTTACAACTGATTTCAAAGATATAATTCTTTGGAACACAATGTGCTTACATAAGGGGATACGGTCAGTTTGCAAGAGGCTCACTCGCCTTAAACGTAGGCGGAAAAAGACCTTTCCGGAGTTAAGGCAAATCGGAATGGTCAGGATGGGTGATTTTTAACGGTTCTTTTACAGAGGTGAAGTTTTCTCAATGATGAGGTAGAATTCTTCATGAAAATGATGGCTTCGCAAATAATCCATTTTTCTGAATTGCGCTACATCTTTCATCACTGCGGATGCAGTGGATGTTGCCTGACGGAAAGGCAGAAGAGAGAAAGTATTCTTTATGTGCAAAATTCCAGGAGTTCTTTTGCGGAAGTTAATTCAGATTTTTGAATTTTACGGAACCACCACATTGATAATCGGAGACATGAAGGCTTATGATCAACTCATCGCCAAAAGTACATCCCTTGTTTTACGAAAAAAATGCGTGTTCAGGCTTTAAAACAAGGTTCGTTGTTTTTATAATTGCGATCCTCTTCCTTGCAGACGCTGGTGTGGATGCAAAAGAATGCCATTTCAATGAGTCGCCACGAATACAGGATACCGTATTTGGCGATTTTCAGATCCACAGGGTAGCGAATAAGGACACGCTTTTGGAGATAGCGCGAAGCTACGGACTTGGATTCAACGACATCAGACTTCTTTATCCGGATGTAGATCCATGGATACCGGAGGAAGGATTGCTTCTCTTGATTCCGACACAATGGATTCTACCGCGGTCGAAACATAATATCGTCATCAATATTCCGGAAATGAGAATGTATATGTCCGAACCGGGAAAGAAAACGGTGAAGACGTATCCTGTCGGAATAGGAAGCGAGGAATGGGAAACTCCGCCGGGTATTGCCCGTGTAATATCAAAGATAGAGAATCCTGCGTGGACGGTTCCGCTTTCAATTCGGCACAACTATCCGAGGGCACAGATACCGCCAGGTCCTGATAATCCATTGGGAAAGTACTGGATAGGTCTCGATAAGGAAGGAGTGGGAATTCACGGCACGAACATTCCCTGGAGCGTTGGGAGGATGTTGAGCCATGGATGTATCCGTCTTTACCCTGAAGACATCGAAAGATTCTATGAGGAAATCTCAGTGGGAGCTACAGTCGATATCTTGTACGAGCCGATCAAACTGGGTTTAAAAGAGGGAAAAATCTATATGGAAGCACATCCCGACATATATGAAAAAATAAAGGATTACGGATCGTACGTGTTTAGCCTGCTGAAAAAAAGTGACTGTCTGCAGTATGTCTCATTGAAAAAAGTTCAGAAGGTAATGAAAGAAAAGAAGGGAATTCCTGTATGTATAGGAGATATTGAAAATCCGATAATTGCCGGACGTTTTCGGAGTCTCAAAAGCCGCATGCAGTAGAATCTTTACGATATTTGAATGCAGGCTTCATAAAAGAAGGCTTTTTCTCTATGGATAAGAATTGGTGAAAGATGTGCTGTCAAACCGGCCCGAGGGCGCAATATGAATGCTGAAAGAGTCGGAAAGAAGTCAAATACATTTCTCTGGCTTTAAAGAAGTCAGCATATTAATCAAAGGAGGGAGTAAAATGAAACAGAAGATACGCATGTACAGAATGTTTGTGGCTGTAATAGTGGGAAGTATGGCTCTGATGGCTACGGGCTGTTGTACCGTGGGACAGCTGGATGAAGTGAGAGCCCAGTCCCAGCAGGCCCTTCAGACAGCGCAGCAGGCTTTGAATATGTCTCAGGAAAACCGCGCGATGATCCAGGATTTAAGAACTACTGGCGGGCAAGCGGGGACAAATGCAGCGCAGGCGGCTCAGCGTGCAGAAAATGCCGCAACAAGGGCTGAAAATGCTGCTGACCGGGCAGTAAATGCTGCTCAACAGGCCGAATCCATGGCCAACAAGGCGGAAGCGGTGTTCGAAAAGGGAATGAGAAAATAGATTCAGTCAGGTTAATGCGAGTCTTATGCGGCTCGAATGAAAGGAGCTTGAAAAAGGCCCTTTGGCTGCGATTTGTATTCAGGAGATGAGCGTATCAAGTATTTTCAGGTATTTCCCGGATTCCGGGCCGCGCTTCGCGTGCCCGAATGCAAAAAGAAGGGTTATAAAAGCTTCCAGGATTATCAATCGAGCAAAAGAAGAAGTCTGCGAAACCGTAAATCCTTGAGGTATGAGGCTTTCTGCCAATAGAAGGCTGGATATGAGAAGAGCTGCATGCAAGTCCGATGAATTACGGCAAAGCAGCAGCTCTCGTTTTTTTAATTGAAATTAAAATATACATCTACTTGTCAGAATTTTCAGATGTTGCCAAACCTCTTGAAAAAAGCCAGGGCTTTGAGGCACTTAAATTCCGCTTTGCGACATCGGTTCTTGCGAATCCGCCTGCACTTGGTCCTGCACTCGTATGTGCCCCGAGTCCTAACATGAGGCAGAAATTATTGTATGCGGCCTCGATTTCGGAACTGAATCCCATCGCATCTTGCATATGATTGATGGAGCTTTTGATTGTTTCAATCCAGGAGGGGGCGGCGAGATAATTGTCGGCGATACGTTTTGCGTAGGAAAGCGTTTCATCTTCCAGCCGGTCAGGCTGATATGTGCGGTTCACAAACCCGTAGGACAGAGCTTCGGAAGCCGTGATAAAACGATGCTCAAGAAGAATTTCTTTTGCCTTCCTGGGGCCGAGATCCCAGGGGGCTGAAAAATATTCGACCATTCCGGGCAAGAAAAGCGCGTCTTCGGAAGCGAATATCACATCCATTGCTGCTGCGAGCATCCATCCGGCATAAATGCAGTATCCGTGAACCATGGCTACAGTAGGCTTGGGGCAGTTCCGCCACACAAGAGTCTTTTTTACAAAGTATTCATTCATGTCTATTACTTTTTTTCTAAGATCCTGATCATACGGTTTTGCAAGGCCGATTCTTTCGCAATACTCAAGTTCTTCAGGCGTTCCCAAATCGTGTCCCGCCGAAAATGACCGGCCGGCGCCTGAGAGAACGATAGCGCCGCAGTCATTATCTGCAACGGCTGTGGCAAAGGCTCTGTCTACTTCATCGAGCAGCTGATAGCCCTGTGCGTTGAGATACTCGGGTCGATTGAAAATAATTCTCGTCACCGGTCCCGGTCTGTACGTAATTTGTTCGAATTTCATAAGTTCCCTTCCTTTCTGAAAGAATTATCCTGAAAAACAGAATCATAATGATCTGATACATAGATTTTTCCCATAAAAGAAATCAGTTTGCCATAAAAATATAAATCCACGGACAAATCTTTTTCTTGACAGAACCGTGCCAGAGTATATTTTCAAATGATGAAACGTAAAATCGCAGTGATCGGCGGCGGTCCGGCCGGTCTGATGGCGGCGGGACAGGCGGCCGAATCGGGCGCCGAGGTGATTTTATTTGAAAAAATGAACCGTCCCGGCCTCAAGCTCTCCATCACCGGCAAGGGGCGCTGCAATATAACCAATGTCGCCGAACTTTCCGAATTTATAGGCCACTTCGGGAAAACGGGGCCCTTTCTCAGGCAGGCGTTCTCCGATTATTTCACGCCCCAGCTCGTGGCCTTTTTAGAGAGTCTCGGATTGGAATTGATGACGGAACGAGGCGGCCGCATGTTCCCCGCGAGCGGAAAGGCGGCGGATGTCGTACACGCACTTGTACGCTGGGCAAAGGGTGCAGGTGTTCGCATCGAGAGCGACAGGCCCGTTGAAAGAGTCATTATAGAGAAGGGGTGCGCAGTCGGCGTAAAGGCCGGAGGGAAATTGGAGGCCGGTGGCGCCGTTATCATCGCCACCGGCGGTGAATCCTACCCGTCAACAGGATCGACGGGTGACGGCTATGGGTTTGCAAGGGCGGCCGGCCATCATGTTGTCGATCCGCGGCCTGCCCTGGTACCCCTGGAAACCGCGGGTGATGCCGCGCAACGAATGGCGGGGCTGAATCTGCGCAATGTAGGCGTCACACTTTACAAGAACGGGAAGAAGTGCCGTCGCGCTTTCGGCGAGACGGTCTTTGCCGAGTTCGGGGTAACCGGTCCCGTCATCCTTACCTTGAGCGGCGAGGTCGTCGATGCAGTGAAAAGAGGCGATTCCCTTGCGCTTTCAATCGATTTCAAAGCCGCCCTGAACGAAAAAAAGCTCGATGAAAGGCTGCTGCACGATTTTTCAGCAAGAGGGCGGGAATCCATCGCTTCGGTGCTGCGGGGCCTGTTGCCCGCGGCGGCGGTCCCTCTTTGTCTCGAGGCCGTCGGCATTCCTCCCGACCGAAAGGCGAGTGTCGTTACTGCAAAGGAGCGCCGAAAGCTTCGGGAATGGCTCAAGGATTTCCGCCTCGAGATCACGGGCTATCGCCCCTTCGAAGAGGCGATCATAACCGCCGGGGGGGTGGATACGAAAGAAATCGACCCCAGAACGATGGAATCGCGTCTCGTCAAAGGGCTCTTTTTTGCCGGCGAGGTTCTTGATATCCAGGCGGATACGGGCGGCTACAATCTTCAGGCAGCTTTTTCAACCGGCTGGTGCGCCGGCCGTTCCGCTGCCGCTGCACACAGGTAGCCTATGTTTCTTCCGACAACAAAAAAAGAATTGAAATCCCTACGATGGAGCGGTCTCGATGTCATCCTGGTCACGGGTGATGCCTATATCGATTCCCCCTTCATCGGGACGGCCGTCATCGGAAAGATCCTCTGCGATACAGGGCTGCGCGTTGGAATCATCGCCCAGCCCGATACGGCATCCGGGGCGGATATCACGCGCCTGGGCGAGCCGGAGCTTTTTTGGGGTGTCACTGCAGGCTGTATCGATTCAATGGTGGCAAATTATACCGCAACGGGGAGAAAACGCCGAAGCGATGAGTATACGCCGGGAAACCTGAATACCCGCCGGCCCGATCGCGCTTCTATCGTATACAGCAATCTGATCAGGCGCCATTTCAAAAATACACGTCCCATCGTCCTCGGCGGACTGGAGGCGAGTCTGCGCCGCATCGCTCACTATGACTTCTGGTCCGACCAGGTCAGGCGGTCGATTCTCTTCGATGCCAAGGCCGATTATCTCCTTTATGGCATGGCCGACCGGTCGGTAATCGAACTGGCCTGTGCCCTTCGGGAAGGCATGCGCCCCTATGAAATTCGAGGCCTCTGCTATTCCTCTCCCGCAATTCCCGAAAACGCCCTTGAACTCCCCTCTTTTGAGAGTGCGGCCCGCGATAAAAAGGTTTTTCGCGACATGTTCAATCTTTTCTACGGACAAAATGACCCTGTTTACGGAAGAAAGCTGGCCCAGAAGCAGAACGGCCGGTATCTGATCCATAATCCGCCGCCCTTTCCTCTTTCTCAGAAGGAACTCGATCACGTTTACGGCCTCGACTATGAGCGGGAGCTCCATCCTTTTCACCGCTCCGGCGGTGCAGTAAAGGCCCTCGACACCATCCGGTTTTCAATCACGACCCACCGCGGCTGCTATGGTGAATGTAATTTCTGCGCAATCGCCGTTCATCAGGGCAGGAGGGTGACATGGAGAAGCCGTGAATCCATTCTTGGCGAAGCCCGCGAACTGGCGGCGCATCCGCGGTTTAAGGGTATCATCAGCGACGTAGGGGGGCCGACGGCCAATATGTACGCGATCGAATGCAGCAGGAAAGAAAATGAGGGCTCCTGCCGGCAAAGGCGGTGCCTTTTTCCGGAAGTCTGTCCCGGGCTTTCTGTTAATCATGGAGAGCAGATCGCCCTTCTGAAGGAACTCAGGGCGGTCCCGGGCGCGAGAAAAGTATTCGTCGCCTCGGGGATTCGTCACGACATGGTGCTGTCAGATACGCACAAAGGCATTTCCTACCTGCGGGAACTGGTCCGCCATCATATATCGGGTCAAATGAAGATAGCCCCGGAGCATTCGGAAGTGCGGGTGCTCCGAATGATGGGAAAGCCGGGGCCGAAAGAGCTCGTCCGCTTTCGCAATCTTTTTTACCGCCTGATAAAAGAGGAAAAGAAGAACCGTTTTTTGACCTACTACCTTATTGCCGCCCATCCCGGCTGCACAGATGAGGACATGAAGCGGCTCAGGGCCTTCGCCCTCCGGGAACTGAGGCTTCTTCCCGAACAAGTCCAGATCTTCACTCCCACGCCGTCCACCTATGCCACAGTCATGTACTGGACGGGAGAAAATCCCTTTGACGGGAAGGCCTGTTTCGTTGAAAGGACAGTCCGGGGGCGGGAGAGACAGAAAGGCATACTCGCAAAGAACAGGAACCGATAAGTTTTGAATGCACATGCAATAGGATTACCTGGTTTTTTGTTTATGAAATCGGCTAAAGGGGAATTAATTTTTAAGAAGGCCGTGGCGATAAATTATTTTGCCTTCCGCCTTCAGCCTAAACCCCTGGATTTTTAATATGGGCTATCGTGAAATCACCTGCAGAATGCCTGCCGGCTATAATGAAGGCGAACTAAGACAGACTGTCGCCAGAAAACTCGGGATTAGACAATTTACCTTTCAAATCGAAAGTAAAAGTCTGGACAGCCGGAAAAAAAACGATATTCATTGGCTCCTGCGCCTTTCCGTCTGCTCCGATGAACTTGCCGGGGGCGAGCCGCCTTCCCGCCCTTCCCTTGCAATTCCCTTCCTAAAGAATGGCAGAAAGGTCATGGTAATCGGAAGCGGGCCGGCCGGGTTTTTTGCCGCCTTTGTGCTCCAAAACGCGGGATTTTCAACTATCATAGTGGAGCGAGGGGCCGAAGTGCGCAAGAGGGCTCGTGGAATAAAAGATTTCGAACAGGGGGGCCCTTTCAATCCTCGCTGCAATTACGCCTTTGGAGAAGGGGGTGCCGGGACGTTTTCCGACGGGAAGCTCACGTCCCGGTCGAAACACATTACTGAAGAAAAGGCATTTATAATTGACAATTACATTCGTGCAGGGGCGCCCGAAGAAATCCGCTATATGGCCCACCCTCACCTGGGCAGCGACAACCTGAAGTCGATCGTCGGAAATCTGCGCCGGGATTTTCTGGAAAAAGGCGGCCAGATCCTTTTTGAAACCGTCCTCGAAGATCTGAAGATCGAAAAGGGCAAGATAATCGACGCTGTCACCTCTTCAGGCATTTACCGGGCCGATTTTGTAATTGTCGCACCGGGACATTCCGCCTATGACACGTACAGAATGCTCATGAAAAGAGGCGTGCTCTTCCGGACGAAAAATTTCGCGATCGGGTCCAGGGTCGAGCACCCCCAGGAGCTCATCAATCGTGCTCAATGGGGGCGGGCTGAGCTTCCCGGTGTAAAGGCCGCCGAGTACCGGCTTACTTCAAAAGGAGATGGTAATCTTCCCGTCTACACCTTTTGCATGTGTCCCGGAGGAGTGGTGGTGCCTGCCACCGCCTTCGGCCATACCAATATCGTCAACGGCATGAGCCGCTACCGGAGAGACGGTCCCTTTGCCAATGCCGCCTGCGTGGCGGCGGTGAATATCGCAATGCTGAGGGGAAAAGAGACGAAACCGGCTGATGCACTGCAATGGCTGGAAGATCTGGAAGGAAAATTTTTTCTCTACCCCGGAGGATTTCAGGCGCCCTGCTGTTCGATAGAAAATTTCATCGAAAAGAGAGAACCTGCAGGCATTGTAAAGACGAGTTATCCTCTGGGATTGACCCCGGCGCCCCTTTGGGAGATGCTTCCTCCTTCCGTAAGCGCCGCTTTGCGGGAAGGACTGAGACAGTTTGTAAGAAAGATCAGAGGGTTTGAAAAGGGCAGTATTATGGGGCTCGAAAGCAAGACATCCTCTCCCGTTCAGGCGGTAAGAGAGGCCGGCGGACTCTGCAGCAATTTCGAAAACCTCTATCTTGTCGGAGAAGGGAGCGGCTGGACCGGAGGGATACTATCAAGTGCAGCCGACGGCATAAGGGCTGCCCTTCGAATCATCGGTTCTGTGCAATAACCGGTTCGATGCCCAACACACGTACCAAACTGGAGATTAAAAAATTTATTTCCCGCAGGGGAGCAAAGGCCCTGAAAAAATGTTGTCAGGACCGATTTTATGTTCTTTTACCCTTAGGCACCTGGGGGATTTCTTCTGAAAAAGAGATTGACTAAAAACTATATCTTGTGGTCCAATACAAAAATACCATCAACATATAGTGCTTTTATATCTGTAAGAATTCACAATTTCAAGGAGACATTGCACAATGATTCAAAAGACCTCCCCCAGGATCGCCCAATTGAGCCCGAATGCGGTAACCGTACTAAAACGGCGGTACCTGAAGCGAGATACCGGCGGGGAAGTTCTGGAAACACCTGCAGATATGTTCAGGCGTGTGGCAGATACAATCGCCGCCGCCGATTCCCTTTTCGACGAAAAGGCCGACACGAATGAGCTGTCAGATGAATTCTACTCGATGATTGCCGGACTCGAATTTGTTCCCAATTCTCCTACTTTGATGAATGCCGGCCGGGAATTGGGTCAGCTCTCGGCCTGTTTCGTGCTCCCCGTAGGGGATTCGATGGAAGAGATTTTCGATGCCGTTAAATTCACCGCCCTGATTCACAAATCCGGTGGCGGAACCGGTTTTTCCTTTTCCCGTCTGCGACCGGCACACGATGCCGTGAAGAGTACCACAGGTGTTTCCAGTGGACCCATTTCTTTCATGCGCGTCTTCGATGTGGCAACGGAAACGATTAAGCAGGGCGGCACCCGGCGGGGTGCCAATATGGGAATCCTGCGGGTGGATCATCCGGATATAATGGATTTCATCATGTGCAAGGCCGACAAGAAGCAGCTCAATAATTTTAATATTTCCGTCGGACTTACAGAATCCTTTATGGATGCGGTAAAGCATGACGAAGATTACGATCTTATCAATCCACGTAACAAAGAGCGGACAGGAACGCTGAATGCGCGAAAGGTCTTCAACCGCATCATCGTTCAGGCCTGGGAAAACGGCGAACCGGGCATTGTCTTTCTCGATCGCCTGAACCGTGATAATCCTACCCCTCTTGTGGGTACGATCGAATCGACAAATCCATGTGGAGAGCAGCCGTTACTTCCTTATGAATCCTGTAATCTGGGCTCCATCAATCTGGCGGCAATGGTGGAAAAGGGTCAGATCTCCTGGGCACGGCTCAGGGAAGTTACGCACAGAGCCGTCCGTTTCCTCGACAATGTCGTAGAGGTGAACCGGTATCCCCTTCCCGAAATCGCAAAAATGACCTTCGGCAACAGAAAAATCGGACTCGGGGTGATGGGATGGGCTGATATGCTTATACTGCTTGGAATTCCCTATAATTCGGACGAGGCGACAGTGCTGGGCGAAAAACTGATGAAGTTCATTAATGATGAAGGGCATGAGGCATCCCGTGCGCTCGCGGCAAAGCGCGGTCCCTTCCCCAATTTTAAAGGGTCCCTTTTCGACCAGCGCAAAGAGGCGCCAATCAGAAACGCGACCGTGACTACTATTGCGCCGACGGGAACCATTTCCATTATCGCCAGTGTCTCTTCAGGAGTGGAGCCGCTCTTTGCTGTTTCCTATGTGCGCCAGGTCATGGATGGCGATATCCTGGTCGAGGTGCATCCCTATTTTGAAAAAATCGCAAAGGAGCGCGGATTCTATAGCCCCGAACTGATGAAGCGTATCGCGGAAAAAGGATCCGTCAAGGATATGGACGAAGTCCCAAAAGATATTCAGAGAATTTTTGTAACGGCACATGATATCTCTCCGGAAGATCATATTAAAATGCAGGCTGCCTTTCAAAAAAATACCGACAATGCTGTAAGTAAGACGGTTAACTTTTCAAACGGCGCAACTATTGACGATGTGGCCTCTGTGTATGAATTAGCCTATCGACTCGGGTGCAAGGGCGTGACTATCTATCGTGACGGATCGAGGGACAAGCAGGTGCTTTCAAAAGGAAAAGGCATCACCGAAGTGCCCAAGCCCGACATTGCAGAAGAGCAAAAGGTGGTAAAAAGACAGAGGCCCAAGATATTGCAGGGGTGGACGTATCAGATGCAGACAGGATGCGGTCCCCTCTATGTGACAGTAAATCAGGACGCTGCAGGATTATTCGAGCTTTTTACCACAATGGGAAAAGCGGGCGGCTGCGCGGCCTCCCAGAATGAAGCCATCGGCAGAATGGTGTCGCTGGCATGGCGAAGCGGGATTCAGCCCCGGCAGGTAATTAAGCAGCTTCAGGGTATTTCATGCCATTCGCCGGCCGGATTCGGCGAAAACAAAGTAACCTCCTGCGCAGACGCCGTGGCTAAAGCCATCCAGTCTCATATGGCAGAACACGGATATGAAGCGGCGGTTTGCGAAAAGGCTTCTTTTTTCAAAGGCGCATGTCCCGACTGCGGAGGAATAATGGAGCACGAAGGCGGTTGCGCCGTCTGCCGGATCTGTGGTTACAGCGAGTGCGCTTAGGGTTTCCGTTGGAACTAAAGGGATATATTTCCGCTTTCTCATGATCGGGGTCGTTGAAATATCTTTAAAAGGCAAACAAAAAGTCACGTGATTTTAAAGGTTTTTACCGTCGGCTTTTCTTGCCGTAATATTTATCGAGTATGGCTCTTGTAATCGAAGGTTCATTCTTTAAAATCTTCGATCCTCTGGTTATCTTACACAAGCTGATATGATACTTTTCGGCAATTTTTCTTTGGGGGCGACCCTCATGAAGTTCCTTCAGTAACTGCCATCTCAAGGTCAGATCTTTTAATTCTTTCGGTGTAAATATCTCCCGGAAAAAAATTTCCATCTCCTCTGGATTGTCGATGCCGGTAAAAATAGCGACCAGATCATCATAATTTTTCATCTCTTTCTCCTTGTTTCTCTTTAAAGAAACAATTAATATTTCTTGCTTCTCGATGTCAATACTTTTACGTTGTAAAAAAATAAACTTTGTGATCCCTTTCACGGAGTTGTCGCTGAATTTGATTGACCTGCCGTGTTTGTTGTATTACCAAATAACGTATATCATTACATCAGCCGGAGGAAAGGAGGATACATATGAACAAAACTGATTTAGTCAATGAAGTAGCAAAAGTAGTAGGGACTAAGGCGAAAGCTCAAGAAGCGCTTGAATGTGTCATTTCGACTGTCACAGAGGCATTGAGAAAGGGAGATGCAGTTTCAATAGCAGGGTTCGGGAGTTTTAAAGTAGCTGATCGTGCTGCCCGCAAGGGACGGAATCCTCAGACCGGTGAGGAAATTGATATTGCGGCATCGCGCGTTCCACGTTTTACGCCGGGAAAGGCCCTGAAGGACAGTCTGAAATAGGTCAAGATGAAAAAAGCAGGTAACCCTGTGACCGGCCGCTGAACGGAATCTCTTATCCCTCCTCTTTATGCAGGGTGATTCAGAAAATTCAGCCGGATGAAATATTGGAAAAATATATGGGCATGGATCGATTAACGTCGGCATTCGCCCTCTTGAAGAGCTGTTTTCCCGCATATGAGGAACGGCCGGAGCAGCAGGAAATGACCCGGGCGGTCATGCGCTCCCTTTCGGAGGGGACAAATCTGCTGATCGAGGCCGGCACAGGGGTTGGAAAGTCCTTTGCCTATCTTGTCCCGGCTATATTGTCGGGAGAGAAAACGGTCGTTTCCACTTCGTCGCTGGCCCTGCAGGATCAACTGGTTAAAAATGACCTTGTCTCCCTGAAGAAGGTGCTTCCTCAGCGATTCACCTTTTCGGTTCTCAAGGGAAGAAATAATTATCTCTGCCTAAAAAAAGAGCGCGATTATAGAGGGGAGGGAAAGAGCTACGACCGTTTCCGCCGGTGGTTCGACAAAACGAAAACCGGAGAAAAGAGTGAACTTTCTTTCGTCCCACGCTTCTGGTCCGATGTATCAGGCGATCCTCAGGAATGCACCGGGAGGATCTGCCCCTTTTACGGCGCCTGCTTTTACTACCGGCATTACAGGCAGCTGTACAATGTGGATATTCTGGTGGTCAACCACCACCTGCTCATTTATGACGTCCTTGCCGATTTTCATGTGCTTCCCTTCCATAACCGCCTGATCATCGATGAAGCCTCCGAAATAGAAGAGGTCATTTCCCAGGTGTTCGGAAGCGCTGTCAGCCTTTCGCGAACGACCTGGCTTTTGTCCCGCCTCAAGGGTTTGAAGATAATAGTGGATCCCCTCTTTACGGCGGCGGAATCCTTCTTCAAAAATGCCGATGCCCCCCGGGAGACGGTGACGCCGATTCCTCCTTATCTGATAGAGGAACTGAAGCGTTTCAGAAATCGGCTGGATCTGAAAAAAACCGCCGCCGCTCTGGAAACGAGGAAAAATTGGACTACCGATGAAGAACTGCGGGAACGGATAGAGAGGACAATGGGCGCCCTGGAATCTTTCTCCGGCGATATGGACAATTTTATCGCTCAAAACGACAGCCGCCGGGTTTTTTATGTGACGGCAAAAGGAGACGGCCTGGAATTCAAGAGCAGCCTCGTGGAACCGGACCACGCCTTCAGGAGTCTGAGCGAAACCTATGGTTCGGTCATTCTGACATCTGCCACACTGGCGCCGGGGAGTGATTTCTCTTTTATAAAGAACCGCCTGGGTATCGGGGGGTTTGAGGAAAAAATTGTCGATTCGCCCTTTGACTATAGAAAAAAAGCCCTTCTTTACGTGAATAAGGATCTTCCTGAACCGGAAGGGGGCAACGACCGGGCTTTTCAGGAATCGAGCCTGGCCGTTATCGACAGCCTTATCGAGGCATCCAGGGGACGGGCGCTGGTGCTCTTCACCTCTTATCGGCATCTTGCCTACGCCGCCGCTCGGACGTCCATCTCCTATCCCTTCAAATCGCAGGGAGACATGCCGCCGGCAAAACTCATCTCCTGGTTCAGAAAAACTCCCCATTCAATTCTTTTTGCCACTTCAACGTTCTGGCAGGGTATCGACATCAGGGGTGATGATCTGAGCCTTGTAGTCATAGTCCGGCTGCCCTTCAGCCCTCCGGGAGATCCCCTCTACCGGGAGCGCTGCCGGAGATTGGGAAGCCTTTGGTTTCAGGAGTATGCCCTTCCTTCGGCCATTTTAATGCTGCGGCAGGGCTTCGGAAGGCTGATACGAAGTCATGATGACTTCGGGGTGGTCGCCATCCTGGACAGACGGGTGGTGAAAAGTTCTTACGGCGGGAGGATTCTTGCATCCCTTCCCCCTGCCCCCATTACCTTCGATATGCAAGAGGTGATCCGTTTTTTCGATAGTCTGCCTGAGTCTGAGCCGGCGAAAAAGAAGCGGAAGACTTCGGTACGGCGCTTATCGTAGCGCTCTGATCGAACAGACCCTCTTCAGGTAAGAGCCTTCGCCCGCATTCTCGCCCAGTGAAAGATCGGTGACGGCTGCCCTGTTTATGAGTCGGACGCGAGTTCCGAATGCCGCCTTTTCCTTGTAACCCCTGGTTTCATGAATGACGTAGGGTCTTCCGTTGGCGAATCCCAGCAAAAGCATGATATGACCCTTCATGCGCAGGAGTGTGATACCCGCCACGGCCCTTTCTCTCAGATCGGCGAGTTTCGAATCATCGGGACAATCGGCTTTGTATTCTGCTATCAACTCCCCCGCCACCGCCTGTTTCGAAGAGTTCCGGGGGAGGTAGATTCCCACCGTATCGAACAGTTCTTTTATGAAACGGGAGCAGTCCTGTTCCCCGTACATGCCTCCCCAGCCGTAGGGCTTGTCGAGCAGCGCAAAGGCCTGTTCGATTATGGTGCGCGGGGTATAGGGGCGATAGCCTCTGTGAATCTGGGAACGATTCATATAGCCTTCTCCCAGCATGAGACCGCCTTCGGGATCGCGCAAGGGAACGGAAACGCAGGCGGCCCCCGATGCGGTGATATCAAGAAGGGGGAACCGCGATCCCATCCGGGCGTAATCGTGCCACTCCGTCAGATCCTCCCGGAGGTAGAGGTCGCCTTTGGCGGCGGTGACGACGACGAATTCAGCGGAATCCCTGAAGGCCCTGACTGTTTCGATTTTTTCGGCAATGGCAGCCGTTTCTTTTTTTATCCAACCCCGGTGCATGGGATCGATTACGTACAGCCACCGGCCGTCGGCGCTTTCATGAATAACCGCCACCGGGGTGCCCACATCCAGGGCGTTGTTCCGAAGTTCATCGAAGTCGATGTTTCCGGGCCGGGAATATAGTGCGTCATCGCCGGGCAGCACCCGCTGGCCGGCATATCGGACTATCAGGCCGTAGCGGGGCACGGCCTTGTCCGGAACCGCCGCTTCGTTCATTTTCGTTTTTAGTGCATTGAAGTGCGAAGGTGATGCCCGCTTTCCGCTCTTCAGATAGAGGCGCCTTCCCTCGAAGAGCTTCAGATCCTCCTTCATCATCGACCGGATCTCATCTCCCGGAAGGGGGGAGGGCAATGCAAAGATATCGCGTGTTACCGCAAGCTCCTTTTCCAATCTTTCATTGAACCTGACGATTTCCTGCGGCGTGAGAATTATCCTGTCGGGATCGGGATGGCGGCTTATCCAAAATCCCGCCGTTTTCATCTCGCGTTCCGTGTGCGGGAGAAGCGAGGGTGCGCTGTAATGCAGTAATTCCGAAGTTGTACAGCCGGAAAGGCAACTCAGGAGCGCCAGCAGAAGCAGAATCCGAAAGACGGAGTTTATTGTAGGGGATTGCATGAGACTCCTTTCAGAGAATTTCGAAATTTGAAGCGAAAAGGTGTGTATCTGTTTTTTATTCCTAGCAGACAAGATTTTGACTGTCAAAATTATTAACTCCATGTCGTCCGAAAATATGATATCCTTGATTCGACTTTGAAAAAAGTCCATCTGCCGCGTTCCGCTTCACGCTTCACCCCTGCGCGTGCAAGGTTTGCCCGGTTCAGAACAGGGATACGGCGGAAAGCATCGGGCAGGGAACGCAAGGGGACTGGCAACGGGCGAAGCCCCGCGAAAAAAAGGCAGGAGGCACATGTTTCGCATTCGACGCATCTATGACGATACCCTTCCCCGGGACAAGCGGTCGATCGATCAGGTGAAGGGGATTATGAAAAGCCGCTTCAGAGGATTAAGCGAAGAGGACATAGAGAAGACCGCCAAAAAATTGCGAGATCCCCTCAAATACCGCTTTCGCTCCATTCTCTTCGTTGCCGAGGATATAAAGAGGGATGTCAAAGGGTTTGCCCTCCTCCAGCATGCCCCCGATCTGGGGTTCTGCTATCTCGACTTCATCTCCGTCGATTCCGACAGGGCCGGCAGGGGCGTGGGGGGCGCCCTCTATGAACGGGTGAGGGAAGAGGCGGCGATGCTCACGAATATCGGGCTCTTCTTCGAATGCCTTCCCGACGATCCCAGGCTCTGCAGAAATCCGGCCGAACTGGCACAGAGCAGAAAACGGCTGAAATTTTACGAGCAGTACAGCGCCTATCCTATCGAGGGCACGGCCTATGCGACACCCTTCAAACCGGAACACGATTGCCCCCCCTATCTTGTCTTTGATCCTCTGGGGCGGGACATATCCCTTGGCGCCGAACTTCTGCGCACCATCATCCGGGCCATTCTCACCAGAAAATACGGCAGGGCCTGCCCGCCCGGCTATATCGACATGATTCTCGAATCGGTCACCGATGATCCGGTCCGTCTCCGTCCTCCAAGGTATGCAAAGGCCGCGCCCGCGGCGCCGATCCATTCCATCCCCTCGCTGGAAAAGCGGATCGCCCTGGTGGTGAATGACAAGCACCTGATCCACCATGTCCACGAGCGGGGATACGTGGAGGCGCCGGTGCGGATCGACCGGATACTGGAAGGTATAAAGGACCTCGATCTTTTCGAGCGGATGAAGCCCCATCACTTTCCGGAGCGCCACATCAAGGCGGTGCACGCGGGCAGGTATGTGGAGTACTTCAAACGGATGTGCGCGCTTCTGAAGCCGGGCGCCTCCGTCTATCCCTACGTGTTTCCCATTCGAAACAATGCCCGCCCCCCCAAAGAGATGCCAATACGCGCCGGCTACTACTGCATCGATACCTTTACCCCGCTCAATCGCAACGCCTATCTTGCGGCCAAAAGGGCCGTGGACTGCGCCCTCACGGCGGCCCAGGCCATTCTGGAAGGGTATCGCCTCTCCTATGCCCTGGTGCGCCCGCCGGGCCATCACGCGGAGCGAAGCGCCTTCGGCGGATTCTGCTATTTCAACTCCGCCGCCGTGACGGCGCATTTTCTTTCCCTCTACGGGAAAACGGCTGTCCTCGATATCGATTACCATCACGGGAACGGAACCGAGGAGATCTTCTACGGGCGGCCGGACGTACTGACAATTTCCATTCACGGCCACCCAAAATTCGCCTACCCCTATTTCAGCGGATTTCCCGGTGAACGGGGCGAAGGTGCGGGAAGAAGATTCAATGTCAATTATGCCCTTCCTGAAAAGCTTGAAGGCGCAGAATATGCAAAAGTCCTTGACCGGGTGCTGAAGAGAGTCGGGCGGTTCAAGCCACGCTTCCTTATAGTCGCCCTGGGGTTCGATACGGCCAGGGGCGATCCGACGGGGACCTGGGATCTTCTGCCGAAGGATTTTCATGCAAACGGATACGCAATCGGATCGCTTCGTCTTCCTACGATCGTCGTCCAGGAAGGCGGATATCGCATCCGATCGCTGGGAGCAAACGCCCGCGAGTTTTTGAGGGGGCTCTGGGAGGGGGCCCAGGGGGTCGCGCCGAAAGAGACAAAGCGAAAAAAACTGACTAAAAGAGAAGCGAAGGGCGAATAAAAGTCATTGCATGTCAATTATATTTTCGCTACAGTGTATTCGCTTTTTACCGCATTTCTCAAACGTGAATTGTCCCTGGCAAAAGGTGATTTCCGTTTTTCTGCTGTATGCATAGCGGAGAAATATGGAAGCTGCACTGATCCTTCTATCCAAAAGTGTACTACACGCACCCGGTCTTCTAGGCTGGTTGTCGTCCTGTTCCGCTGTGGCGTTTCCCGGCGGGACACATTATCTTCAACAAATTTATGTACTTCCGAAAATGAATCAAGATGGATTTTTGTATAAAAGGAATAATTCAAAAAAGGAGGGCTTCCAATGGACCACTATAAACTGTTTATCGATGGCGAATTCGTAGAGGCGCAGGACGGCGCTATATTTGAATCCGTCGATCCCGGAACAGGCGTCCCCTTTGCCACGGTGGCAAAAGCGGGGCCGGCAGACGTGGAGGCGGCCATCGCCGCTGCCCGGCGCGCCTTCGACAGCGGCGTCTGGAGCGGGCTCAGTCCACGGGACCGTGCGGACAGGATCTATGATTTCGCCGATCAGGTGACACAGCAGACGCTGCGCCTGGCTATAACCGAGTCCATGGATGCCGGCCAGGTGATTGGACTTAGCAAATATTGGGGTATGTTGGCATCAGGAACACTGCGTAACTTCGCGTATTATGCGGCAAATTCCTTCCCGTGGGAAGAAGAAATTCCTTTTTCAGGAAATATTTTTTCCCCGGGACGCGATTTCATCTGGCGGGAACCGGTTGGAGTCTGTGTGGGGATCGTACCCTGGAATTATCCCCTATATATCGCCACCTGGAAGATTGCCCCAGCTATTGTCATGGGTAACACAATCGTACTCAAACCGGCAACAGCCACGCCATTAAGCGTGCTTATCTATGCCGAAGCCGCGCAGGCGGCGGGCATCCCGAAGGGAGTGATCAATATCGTTCCCGGCTCCGGAGGGGAACTGGGCAAAATACTCTGTACCCATCCCGACGTGGATAAAATCGCTTTTACCGGCAGCACCGCGGTGGGACGTCAAATCATGCAAATGGCCGCCGATACCGTAAAAAAGATTGCGCTGGAATTGGGAGGAAAATCCGCGAATATTATTCTTGACGACGCCGACATGGATCTGGCTGTCAACGGCGCCGTCTTCGGCACCTTCTTTCATCAGGGGCAGATCTGCGAGTCGGGCACCAGGGTCCTGGTCCATTCAAAAATCTATGGTGAATTCATCGAAAAAATGAAGAAGCGCGCCGAGGCCCTTCGTGTCGGCTATCAACTGCTCCCAACCAGCCATCTGGGTCCGCTGGTAAGCGCGCAGCAACTCGCCACGGTCGAAAGATATGTGCAGATAGGGAAGGATGAGGGGGCGGAACTCATCACCGGCGGGAGACGGATCGAAGCGGAAGGAGTTCAGGGTGGCTATTACTATGCGCCGACGATATTCACGAACGTGAAGAACTCCATGCGCATCGCCCAGGAAGAGATCTTCGGTCCCGTGGTCTCCGTGATCAAGTTTGACGACGACGAAGAGGCGGCGGCAATTGCGAACGATTCCATCTACGGCCTGGGAGGGGGAGTGTTTTCGAACAACACGGCGCGGGCGGAACGGCTTGCGCGGCGGATCCGGACGGGAACCGTATGGATCAACAACTATCATTCGTTCGGCGATTTCTGTCCCTTCGGCGGCTACAAGCAGTCCGGCATAGGGCGCGACCTGGGAACCAGCGGGCTGGCCGAATACACGCAGATCAAGAGAATGCATGTCAATGCCTACGCCGCCACCGAGAGCAATTTCACTATGGGCATCCTCAACGATGAAACAAAGATCGCCTTCGTCCAGTACAACTGCCCCACCAACATCATATCGGGCCGCGGCTGCCTGCCTTCCATCTACAAGGAAATTGTCAATCTGGGATGTAAACGGGCGCTGGTCATGACCGATCCCGGTGTCAGGGACGCGGGACTCACAAAGATGGTGCAGGATTCCCTGGTCGGTTTCTGCGTCGGCGTCTTCGATCGCATTGCCCAGGATACCGACCTTGATATCGTCGATGAAGCAACGGAAATGGCTCGCGGGTTGAACGCGGATTGTATCGTCAGCGTCGGCGGTGGAAGTGTCATCGACACGGCCAAAGCGGTCTGCGTGACCCTGAAAAACGGTGGCAAGGCCAATGACTATATCGCCATTAACCGGCTTCTGGAACCGCAGACTCCGCATATCGTGATTCCCACCACGTCGGGCACGGGGAGTGAAGTGACCAATATGGCCGTCATCAAGAGCAAGACAGCGGGCCGGAAGGTCTACATCGTTGATCCGCGGATCACGCCCAATACGGCGATTCTTGATCCTCGCTTTACGATCAACCTTCCTCCGGGTCTTACGGCCACCACCGCCATGGATGCAATGACCCATGCCGTGGAGGCCCTGACCAGTATCATGGCGCAACCCATCTGTGACGGACAGGCCCTTCAGGCAATACGGCTGATTGTGCAGAATCTGCCCAAGGTGATCACAAACGGACACGATGAAAAGGCCCGCGCAAATCTGCAGATCGCCGCAAGCATGGCGGGATGGGCCTTCACGATCGCCCAGGTGGGGCTCGCCCATGCCATGGCCCACACGGTGGGAATACTTCACAATGTGCCCCACGGCGCAGCCTGCGGTATTTGTCTTCCCAAGGTGATGAGGTTCAATGTCGATTTCGCCGCCGATAAGCTGGCCATGGCGGCCCAGGCTTTGGGGGTCGACACCAATGGCATGAGCGAAAGGGATGCGGCGCTGGCAGCCGCCGATGCCGTCGAGGCCCTGATGGAGAAGGCCGGTCATCCTATGCGGTTGCGAGATGTCGGGGTTCCCGAGGAAAGCCTTCCCATATGCGCATTCCACGCAATCGCCGATACGCCGTCGCTCTTTAACGCGCGGCCGGTAAACGACCCACAGGAGGTGCTCGATCTTTACAATCAGGTTTATTAGGATGTGCTTTGCGCAAGATTCGAGCCTGAACAACCTGGTATGATGCATGACGCGGTTGAAATCGACGATCAGGGGCAGAAGAATAAGAAGTTTTCTTCTGCCCCGTGCTTCTCGGAAACATCCACTCTATCCTTGATAAACAGCAATGAATTCATCCCAGAATCGCCTCGAGGTCGTTCTCCGGCGTGTCGATGGGCAAAATGCCGAACTTTTCCACCAGCACATTCAGGACATTGGGCGAGACGAAGGCGGGAAGACTCGGCCCGAGACGGATATTCTCCACTCCCAGGTACAAAAGGGTGAGAAGTATGGCGCAGGCCTTCTGCTCGTACCAGGAGAGGATCACCGACAGGGGAAGGTCGTTCACGGTGCAGTCGAAGGCCTCGGCAAGGGCCGCGGCGATTTTAACGGCCGAATAGGCGTCATTGCACTGGCCTATATCGATAAGACGGGGAATTCCGCCGATTTCGCCTAGGTCCTTGTCGAAGAAGCGGAATTTTCCGCAGGCCAAGGTCAGAATTACGGAATCGCGCGGCGCCTGCTCGACAAATTTTGTGTAATAGTCGCGGCCCGGTTTGGCGCCGTCGCAGCCTCCGACTAAAAAGAAATGGCGAATGGTCCCGCTTTTTACCGCTTCTATGATGGCATCGGCGACGGAAAGCACGGCGTTTCCGGCAAATCCCACGGTCACCGTTTTTTCTTCCCGGTCCTCCGGAAATCCCGGCAGTTCAAGGGCCTTTTGGATGACCGGCGCAAAATCGCCGTCTCCGATATGGGTGACGCCGGGCCAGCCGACGAGGCCGGTGGTGAAAATCCGGTCGCTATATGAATCCCGGGGTTTCTGTATGCAATTGGTCGTCATCAGTATGGCGCCCGGGAATGCATCGAATTCTCTGGCCTGGTTCTGCCATGCCGTACCGTAATGGCCGTAGAAATGGGAATATTTTTTAAGTGCCGGATAGCCGTGGCAGGGAAGCATTTCGCCATGGGTATACACATAAATCCCCTTACCTTCGCTCTGCCGGAGGACTTCTTCTAGATCCTTCAGATCGTGGCCCGAAACGAGGATGGCTTTGCCTTTTTTCACTCCCAGAGGCACGACTGTGGGGACCGGATGGCCGTATGTTCCCGTATTGGCGGCATCGAGCAGTTCCATGGTTTTCAAATTGATCCTGCCGCATTCGAGAACGAGATTCAGATACTTATCGACCGTCAGATGAGAATCGAGCGTCGCGGCCATGGCGCTATGAATAAAGGCATAGACTTCTTCGTCTTCCCGGCCCAATATGGCGGCGTGGTCCGCATAGGCGGCAACCCCTTTGATTCCGTAGATCAGGAGTTCCCGCAGGGAAAGAATGTCAGGATCGACGGAGGAATCCGATTTTAATCCGACGCTTTCACCCTTTGTAATCAGCTCTTCCTGTGTCGCGCCGGGAGGAATCCGGATCATCCCGTCCGCATGCGGCAGACTGCCGCCCGCTGCTGAGACACGCGCCCGCAGCTCGTCCCTTTTCGCGACCGCTTCCCCGATCAGTTCGACGAAGCGGCCGGGATCGAAATCGACATTGGTCAGGGTCGAAAAAATGGCCTTGCAGGTAAAACGATTAATTTGTGCATCGGTCACATTGACCGTACGCCCTTCCGCAGCAATCCGGGAGAGTTCCTTTACGATATGGATCAGCAGATCCTGCAGGGCGGCGACGTCCTCCTGCTTTCCGCATGCGCCGATTCTCGTGCACCCCTCGCCTTTTGCCGTTTGTTCGCATTGATAACAGAACATCTGTTCCTCCTTCACTTTTGATTGGTATGGATGCGGTTTATCCGCTCTTTTGACACAGATTATAAGCACGTAATGCGAAGGCGCCTTGACATAGATCAAAAGGGGAATTTTTTGCGGCACAAGTTTGCGATGAACACGCACGGGTAGAGGCAAAATATTTGTATTGACTTTATCCGGAAGAAGGCGTAGTGATCCCGCCGCTCGGATCGAATTTCAAGGGTGAGGTTGAACCGGCTACCGGTATATGATTTCTGTTGTGATTGTGGCGGTTGTCTTTGTGATGATCGCCTTGCGGCGCATCGGTGGATTTCAGATAAAAATATGGCAGATCATGCTCGGAGGCGCCCTCTTGTCGCTTGCGACGGGATCGATTTCGCCTGCCGGCGCTCTCAAGGCAGTCGATATCGATGTCATCCTGTTTCTCTTCGGAATGTTCATTGTCGGAGAGGCCCTTGAAGCGAGCGGGTCTCTGGCCTGGCTTTCCTATCAGCTCTTCAGGCGGGTCAAATCGGTCGATCTCCTGATATTGGCCATTCTCTTCGGAATGGGAGGCATCTCGGCCTTTCTCATGAACGACACGGTGGCCGTGATCGGCACCCCTATCATGCTCTACCTTGCCAGACAGCACAATATCGCGCCGCGGCTTCTTCTCTTCGCCCTCGCCTTCTCCATTACGATCGGAAGCGTCATGAGCCCGATCGGGAATCCGCAGAACCTGCTCATTGCCATCCACGGAAATATCGCCAATCCCTTCGTAACCTTCCTGCGGCATCTCTTCGTTCCAACGATCATCAATCTGCTGATCGCCTACCTTCTTCTGAGATGCATCAACGGAAGGCATTTCCGCCGGAATCCCCTGCAGCACAGTCCCGAAACGATCAAGGATCCCGCTCTTGCCCGCCTTTCTTTTGCGGCGCTCATCCTTGTCGCCCTCATGGTGGCGGTGAAAATCGTTCTCGTGTTTCTCGATTCAACCACCGATTTCAAGCTGACCTATATCGCCCTTGTTGCCGCCGCACCGATCATCTTTTTCAGCCCCAGGCGCGTTGCCATCGCCCGCCACATCGACTGGCCGACGCTGGTCTTTTTTGCGGCCCTCTTTGTGCTCATGCAGAGTGTCTGGGATTGCGGATTTTTCCAG
>JALNXD010000006.1 GCA_023230565.1 Syntrophales bacterium | reverse complement strand
TGATGTGAACTTTTAAATCAGTTTTTGTATGAGCCCCAACTTGATAACGTCGCATAGCGACATTTATAAACTTTTCTTCGCCTAAAGGCGAGGGATTTCAACCATCCCCGAAGGGGACATTAAAACCCAATTTATTCATCATTGCAGATTTCAGAACGAGGCTGAGGCTGAGAAGGCTCTCTTCTGGTACATAGAAATTTATTATAATCGAAAGAGAAAGCATTCAACGAATGGTTATAAATCTCCAGCTTATTACGAGATGGAATGGAGGAACAACAGAAAAGCGGCTTAACTTTGATTCCACTTTTTTGTTGCAGGATCAATTTCTGCAACTCTTGGTCCCGGCATGCTGATATGAATCGGTGTTTTTTTGTTGCCGATGGAAACAGATACGTTATCTGTGCCGCTTTTGAACGTTCTACCAGATCGGCAGCAGTGAATGCGGCAATCGGCGCCAGTAGCAGCAAGTGTTCCCTCAGTTCTTTTCTTTTCCCTTTCGGATGCACAAGGCGGAGGATCTTTGTGTGCGGGATCCCAATCTTGAATTTCCGCTCTTAATACTTGCGCCATCCTTTGACCTCCGGAATACAGGGCAAGTCGCAATGCCTGATCAATAATATCGTCTCCCGAAGCTTGAATGTACGCATTCAGTTCTTCCCGGCGAGGGTCCTGTGTCGCGCCTTAACCGGAATGGCCGATATGGGGTCAACGGGGTTCGTTTCTATGTTGAAGTCAATGTGACGGGAAGGTCCCATCAAATGGCGTCTCGCACACGCATACGCCGCTTTAATGTTCATAATTTTTTGTTCTATACATGATAATTGCCGGATTTACTTGACAGACAATGGATATTACCCTATGAGTTATCTCAATGTTTTAAAAGGAATGTCCCGCCTTACGAATCTTTTCCTTTGCATCAAGCGGAAATTCCACATCAGACTTGTCGGAGGTCAGTCCATCAATGGTAATGTGTTTCATACCCGCTCCTGTTCGGGGTGTAATATCCTTTCTGGGTTATGCGGCAAATACACTCTTCTGGTGCCCGATTCTTTTTGTCGTTGCTTTTTTTAAATGGATCGTCCCCTTCCCCTGGTGGCGTTCCTTTTGTTCCCGAATACTCACCTGGATCGCCGAGAGCTGGATCGCCGTGAATGATATAAACAGCCGACTGGTGAATCTGATTCACTGGGAAGTGGACGGAGCGGATAATCTCCGCCGCGATGGATGCTACATGGTTATGTCAAACCACCAGTCATGGACGGACATCCTGGTGTTGCAGAGCATTTTCAATCGCCGGATTCCCTTCATGAGGTTTTTCATTAAAAAAGAACTGATCTGGGTTCCCGTGATGGGACTGGCTTGGTGGGCGTTGGACTTTCCCTTCATGAAACGATACTCCGAGGCCTTCCTGAACAAATATCCTCACCTGAAAGGCAAGGATCTTGAAACCACGCAAAGGGCCTGCGAAAAATTCAAGACCCTGCCTGTGTCTATCATGAACTTCGTGGAAGGAACGCGGGTGACGCCGGAAAAGCATAAAATGCAGAGTTCACCTTACAGCAACCTGCTTCGACCGAAGGCGGGAGGAGCTTCTTTCGTCTTGCAGGCCATGGGAGACCGGTTGCACCAGATTCTTGATGTAACCATCGTGTACCCCCATGGTTACAAGAGCTTCTGGCATTTTCTTTCAGGAAGAATAAAAACAATCAAGGTCCGCGTTCAGACCCTCCCTGTTGATTCCTTTCTCATCGGAGATTACACCAGCGATAGCGAATACCGGAAACGGTTCCAGACCTGGCTTAACGAAATATGGGCAAACAAGGATCTTCAGATAGGACATATGCTTCAGGCTGACGGGCGGCAGAAGAAAGGGTTATTTCAGGAAGTTTAACCATCAGATCATTGCTGCTTGAAAATTTCATGGCAATATCCCTTGACAAGAAATCATTATGAGGTTAGTAGTTTGTTACTCCATAGCGCTCTTAAGTACCTAAAATATATCTTTTAACCGCTAAGAAAAGGGAATGGAGAAAAAGCGCAATGATGTGGAACAGGGAGCGGTACCTGGGAGGGTATTCAAACAAACCAGGAGATCTTCCGGGATGAGCTTGCGGAGGTGATCTCATGGGAAACGAATTGTGATGATATCCTCGTGCAAGTAAGGACCCTTTTGGACGTTCGATTATTGCCATTATAAAAATGGCCAGACGACAGGATATGGCAGACAAAGAAGATATATTTGAGAAAGGAAGAAACGATGGCTGAAGAGAAGACAGGAAATCCGGCAGTTGTTGGTCTCGCTGGTTTCGGAATGACGACGCTGATATTGCAGTTTCATAATGTGGGATGGTGCGGCCTCGGACCGGTTGTTGCCCTGGGAATAATGTTCGGCGGCCTCGCGCAGATGATCGCCGGCCTGCAGGAACTCAAGACCGGCAATAATTTCGGGTACAGCGCCTTTACGGCCTATGGCGCTTTCTGGATCGGTCTGTCATTGATCCTCATCCTCAACCACTATGGAGTCTACAAATCGTCTACCACTGATATCGGCTGGTATCTGGTGGGCTGGACAATCTACACCGCCATCATGTGGGTAGGATCGATGCGGATCAACAGTGCCCTGGCGATAACCTTTACCCTGCTTCTGGTGGGATTTATCCTGCTGGATATCGGCCATTTCGGATATCCGGTCATGAACAAGGTCGCAGGATACGAACTGATGCTCTGTGCATTAAGTGCGTGGTACGTCATGGCGCATCTCATATTTGCCGACGTCTTCGGAAGGGACGTGCTCCCCGTAGGAAAACCATGGTTGGAATAGGAGATCAAGTATCTCTGATCTTGAAGACAGGAAACTGACAGCGAAGGTTATTGCCGGGATCGAAGAAAAGGATAATACAGGTTTTACCTGGAAGAGGTAACATGTACGGCTGGCGGGCTCCGTTTCATTAACGGAGCCCGCTTATATTCCAGAATTTACATCAAAGTATACCACGGGCTGGCTTGAACTATTCCATAATCGGCAGCCTTGCACATCCCCCCGCCTCTGCCGGAAAAACGGGTCGGCGAGAACATTCCTTTCGAAATGCAGCACGTAGAAATTGAACGGGAAGGAATTCTTGGTACCGACGTTCGCAAAGGATGCTAACAGCATCACTGAAATTGACACAGCCGCTACGACATGATCAGAGGCGATAATGAAAGAAAGGTGATAGCGAGGCACCGCTCCAGCCATTTTCGCATTCGGTTGCGCAATGCGCCAAATTTTTTCGAATTACTGCTTGACACGTATATAAAATATATATAGTCATGGAAAAAGAAAGAAAAGGAAATTCCATGTCTATCAAATACGCTATACTCGGCCTTTTAAATTATTCCGACATGCACGGCTATCGGATCAAGACCCACATAGAAAATAATTTCGGCCATATGTGGTCCATTAACTTTGGCCAGATTTATCCCGGTCTCAAGGAATTGAAGAACAGCGGATTGATTGACATGGTAGATGTAACACCGTCTGACAATGGAGGCCCTCGTAAAAAACTCTATTCAATAACGGAAAAAGGCAGGGATGAATTCATGCAGTGGCTTACCTCTCCCCCCCTGAAGCCCATGCTCATCAGAGACGCCTTTCTGCTCAAATTCGCTTTCTTCGGCTTTGGTGACAAGAACGCAGCCATAGAAATTCTTGATACACAGATCAAAATTTTTGAGGATCAATTGAAGCGCCGTAAGGCGAACCTTACACGATGGAAAAATATCGGCACGTATGTTCGCCTGATTACGGAACTCGGCGTAAGCCAGAATGAAATGTACTTGAAATGGCTTCGTCGTGCGCGCAAGGAAATAGAAGTCGAGGAAAGGTCCAGCAAGCGTTCAATGATTCCAGATACAGAAAGATAAAACAGACCACGGGAGGGAAAAAACATGGATTCGGAGCAAAAGATTTTCTATGGATGGTGGATTGTTTTAGGTGCTTTCTTTCTTAATTTTGCAGGCATCGGAATTATAATGAATTCCATGGGGGTATTCATCAAGCCGGTTTCGGAATCTCTGGATTTCACCAGAGGCGGTTTTACGCTTTATTTCACAATTGCCGCACTGGCAATGATGGTGATGGCGCCCGTTATGGGAAAACTGCTGGAGCGGTATGATATCCGCCTTATAATGACAATCTGCACAACCATTATGGCCGCCAGCTTCGCGTTATTCTCGCAATGCCGGACTCTCACCCAATTTTATATTCTTGCTGTTTTTCTGGGCATCGGCAGCGCCGGATCCCATATCATTCCTGTGTCCATGATGATCACCAACTGGTTTATAGAAAAAAGAGGCCTCGCCATGGGAATTGTTTTCGCCGCCACCGGTGTCGGCGGCATGATATTCAATCCTCTGGCCGACTGGATCATCACTCAGTATAGCTGGCAGGCTGCCTATCTGACGTTCGGTATCATTATCGGCATTCTGTCCATTCCAACGGCTATCTTCATTGTGCGGGCCAGACCTTCCGATAAAGGTGTGCTGCCATACGGAGGCGAGTCAGCACTGAAGCGGCAAACACTGGAGGAACAGGAAGGTGTGACGGCCACACAAGCGTTCAAAACCAGCGCATTCTGGCTTATAGCCGCCGTGATCCTGCTGATCGCAATCGCCAATATGGGAGTGCTTCATCATATTGTACCCTATTTGACCGATATTGGATTCACCTCGGCAACGGCAGCAACGCTTATGTCCCTGCACATGGTTATGCTCGTTATAGGCAAGATTCTGACGGGTGGACTGGCGGACCGGCTGGGGCTTCTGAAAAGTTATCTTATATGCATGGCGGGCCTTATTATCTCGATTGTTTTGCTTTTTGGTGCTCAGTGGATGCTGATCGCCGTTGTTTTCAATGTTCTGTTCGGGTTTTCCATTGCCGTCCGCACTGTCATGCCTCCCCTCATGACGGCGAAAGTACTCGGCCAGAAGCATTTTGCCGTCATATACGGTTTTTTGAACATATTCACAACCCTCGGCACGGCGGTAGGTGTTCCACTTTCCGGTTTTATTTACGATATGACAAAAAGCTACGATATTGCCTTTGCACTTTATATCGCTCTGTGTCTCATTGCAGCGGCTGCCGGCGCAGCAGTCCTGAAAATGAGGCCGCAGGAAGAAGTTGCCGCTGCAGAATCGGAAGCGATTTCTAACGTGCAATAAATCGGCGCCTCTATTGGCAGCGGCGAACGGAAAGCGAACAGAAGCAGTGTGCTGTAAACTTTTCATTCAGTGCAGGCAGTGTTGCGTACAAATTAAAGGTCATACATTGAAAGAAAAAGAGGAGAATCAAACCATGGATTTTCAATTGAGTGAAGAGCAAAAGATGCTCAAACAGTCAGTACACGATTTTGCTGATCAGCGCTTAGCACCCATGATTGCGGAATGGGAGGATAATGGCGCAAGTTTGGACCATACACTTCTTTCCAGGTACGCAGACATGGGGCTTCTGGGAATCACACTTCCCGAAGAATACGGCGGTACAGGATTGACGGCGTTCGATGCCGTTCTCGCTATTGAGGAACTGGCGCGGGTCAGCCCCATTGCCGCAATGCCTGTCTTTGAGACAAGCGTCGGACCCGTGCGAGTTGTCGAACTTTTCGGTACGGAAGAGCAGAAACAGCGTTTTATCCCGCCGGCCTGCACAGGTGAAAAACTGATGGCTGTTGCCATGACTGAGCCGGAAGCCGGCTCGGCTTTGACGGATCTCTCCACCCGCGCCATCCTGAAAGGTGATCATTATATCGTCAACGGACAAAAGCGATTCATATCAGGAGGCGGCCAGTCGGAATATTACATGGTATACGTTCGCCTCGGCGAAACGAAAGGTGCAAGGGGAATAGGCGGAATAGTCATTGAAAAAGATTCACCGGGGTTCGCTTTCGGCAAGCAGGAAACTTTCATGGGGCTTCATGGCATGCCGAGCTGCGATCTCATTTTTGAAGACTGCCTCGTTCCAAAGGAAAATCTCATCGTCCCGGAAGGCGGGTTTGCGTTTCTGATGCAGGCTTTCGATGTTGAACGGTGCGGCAACGCGACGATGTCGCTGGGCATCGCCTGGGGCGCTCTGGAGGCAGCAAAAAAATATGCCCAGGAGCGCAAGGCTTTCGGGAAACTCATCTGCGAGTTTCAGGGGGTTCAGTTCCTGCTTGCCGACATGGCGATGAAAGTGGAAGCCGCGCGACTGCTTATCTACCGCGCCGCAGTCAATGCCGGGTTAGGCATCCCGTCAATTTACGAATCGTCTGTAGCCAAATGCTTTGCCAATGAAATCGGCAAGGAAGTAACCGATATGGCGCTTCAGGTTTTCGGTGGTTACGGCTATTCCAAAGAATATCCCGTTGAACGCATGCTGCGCGACAGCCGGGGATGGCCTGTTGCCGGCGGTACAGTGCAGATTCAAAGAGTCAACATCGCCGGCGCCATGCTGGGACGGCGGTTCAATCAGCGCTGAAAAACGTAACTCAGCAGGAGGCTGGCATGGAAACAATATTAAATTTTGAGCAGAAAGAGATCGGATCGGCAAAAATAAACGTATACCCTGACCGGCCGCACACAGTTTACGGTATGTTCGAACAAACCGTCAGCATGTACCCTGGGCGCGAAGCAGTCGTATATGGCGATGTCCGGCTTACGTATCGTGATCTTGATCGCCGTGCTGATGAACTGGCTTCACATCTTCAAAGAGTGGGCGGTGTGCGGAAAGGTGACAGAGTCGCCGTTTTTCTGCGCAATGACGATGCGTTTCCCGCCGCTTTTCTGGCAATATCCAAATTGGGCGCCATATCGGTAGTTCTCAACACGAGGCTTACTAAACCGGAGCTGCAGTATCAGCTGGAATTGACGAAACCGCAAGCCTCAGTAGTCGACGGAGAAATTTGGAATAAAGAGCTGGACGACTTCATTCCTTTTAAAGTGGAAAGCTGCTTCCTCGCAGATCTGTGGGGAAAAGGAGGCACGTGCCTGCCGGCTGCCTGCACTGAGGAGGATGTCCACACGATTTTATTCACATCGGGAACAACCGGTAACCCGAAAGGAGTGCAAATTGTCCATCGTAATCTTATCCACAGTGCCTTGCGTCTCGAACAGTACATGAAAATGCTCGGCGTGATCGATGCGGGCGCCGCGACCACCGGGAACAAAACATTGATTGTCGCTCCCATGTTTCACGTTATGGCCTTACAAGAACAATTTCTGCCCACAATACGTATGGCGGGCGCCGTCATTATGCTGAGCGCCCTCAATATTGAGGCCTTCCTGCAACTGGTGGAAAATGAAAAAATCGATTTTCTGGTGGGTTCACCCGCCATCTACCGCATTTTACTTGGGACGGATGAAGTGAAGAAATATGATATGGCGTCCATCAAAATCGCCGGATTCGGTGCCGCCCCCATGTCTCCGGATTTAATGGCGCAGATGCGCAGAACTTTCGTGAACGCAAAATTCTTTAACGGCTTCGGGCTGACGGAAGCATCTATATCTCTGGCCGCCATTGATGCCGAATGCATCGAACATCCAACATCTGTCGGCCATCCCAGTCTGGGATGCGAAGCCAGGATTGTAGGCGGAAAGATGAAAGAACTGCCCCGGGGCAGCATCGGCGAGATTGCCGTCAGGGGTCCCAATGTTGCAAGTGGCTATTACGAAGATCCGGAGGAAACGAAGAAAGTATTTCGCGATGGGTGGTTTTTAACAGGCGATCTTGGCCGCATCGATGATGACGGGTTCTTCTACATAGCCAGCCGGAAGAAAGATATGATCAACCGTGGCGGAGAAAACGTCTACCCCGTCGAAGTGGAAAATGTAATGTACCTGCACCCTCAGGTCCTGGAGGCAGCCGTTTACGGCGTTCCCGACGATATTATGGGCGAAAAAGTGGCTGCAGCAATCGTCGCCGTCCCCGGTACGGCTCCTGCCATTGATGACATCAAGGTTTTCTGCGCCGATAAACTTGCAAAATATAAAATTCCGGAATACATCGTGTTCGTCGGCGCGTTGCCCAAAAATGCCGGAGGAAAAGTGATTAAAGGCCAATTGCCAAGAACATTCTGAGGTTGTTATTCTCAAGTAAAGAGATATCGATAGGAGCTGGATTTTTTCGAAAATCACATTGTCAAAACAGGTGAGATTAAGCGATGCTGAATTCGAAAGAAAGCTACCGGTTTTTTCGCCAGTAATCATTGGCTGCGGCAATTGTTTGGAAATGAATAGCAACAACTTGTGACGCTGCAATAAGGCTGCCAGGATCATGAGCATACGCGGGTCTGAGTTTTTTCAGCACTTCTATATCGGGCTGCGTCTCCGTCACTCCCTTTCTGGAAAGTGTTATGGCCAGTTGAAACCCTTCTTCCGGCGTCGCTGTGATCAAGCTTAATGAAGCATTTTTCTGTTCTTCCTGTTGCTGTGCCCCCGAAAAGGGAACTGCAAAAAGAAGAATGATCACCACGGCTGCTGTTATATATTTTTTCATGGCGGATCCTCCTTTCATAAAATCTCCAGTTTTTTAATGTATACAAATTTGCAATGCATTTCCATTGCAAAGAGGAGAGGTCCGAATTATCTAACCAGTTACCGTGAAGTAGTCTGGAGATCTAATCGCAGGTCAACGAGGAGGCCGTAATTTTTTGCTGATAAATGTGAACCCGTCCCCGATTTTGAGTTTAATGCACCAGGATCTGCTGAAGACCGTTCACCATAAACTGCACGGCAATCACTGCAAGTAACAGGCCCATAAGGCGGGTAACAACACGGGTCCCTCCCACACCTAAAAACCCGCTGATTTTTTGCCCGAAATAAAACACAAGATAGACGATTACACATGAACTTACGATGGCGAGAATCAACAATGCTATCCTCAAAGGATCTCCCATTTTCTGTTGCCAGGCCAGAACTATCGTGATAGCTCCGGGACCGGCCAGCAGGGGCGTTGCCAGAGGAACCATGGCCACATTTTCTTTTTCGATGCCTTCCTTTTCTTCCTCGGTGCTTGTTTTTAACACGCTCGGAATCAAACGCAGCATCTGGAGTGCGTATATGAAAAAGATAAAACCACCGGCCAGTTGAAAAGTCGGCAGTCCGATTCTGAAGAATTGTAAAATTAAATCTCCCGTCAGACAGAAAAGAATCAGGATGAGGCAGGCAATAAAAGATGATTGCGCTGCCGTTTTCCTCCTCTCAGATGGGGTATTCTTTTCTGTAAACATCAGGAAAAAGGGTAAATTACCCAAGGGATCCATTATAATCAGCAGTGAAATAAGAAATGTTAAAAACGGGGAAATAGTTTCCATTTCTATTTCCTGATCCCCCTTGTTTCCGTCTGTTCAAAAGCACACTTACAGCTTCACTCCGTTACAATTTTTTGTCAAGCCGCAGGAAGAAAAGTGAATCACCATATTATGAAATCCTCCCGCCTTGAACTAGCTTAAAAGAGCTTAAGTATCGAGTATTTGAGTCTGCTGCCCCATATTTAAAATTAATACACATGCCTCATGTTAATGCTTGAATGCTCTCTGTCCGGTATATACCATGGCGACTTTCGGATCGGCCTCGTTACATGCGACAATGGTTTCGAAGTCCCGTTCCGAACCCCCTGGCTGTACGATGCTTGTCACGCCGTTTTTAATTCCGACATCAGCACCATCCCTGAAAGGAAAAAAGGCATCAGAAATCATCGCCCCGCCGGCAATCCCGGCCTTCGCCTCTCTGGTTTCCTCATCGATGGCTGTAAGATCGTTTTTCTTGCGCTCACCTTTTTCAACGGCAAGTTCAAACTCTTTATATGAGATTCCGTACCTGTCGAAGCAGAGCAGATCGGCATATTTTGTGTATGCCTTGTATACGGCGATCTCAGCCACGCCGACCCGGTCCTGCTCACCCGTTCCGATACCGACGGTACAGCCGTCTTTCACATACAACACCGAATTTGAGCTCACGCCTTGTTCAACGAACCACCCGAAAAGAAGGTCTTCATACTCTTTATTGGTCGGCAGCCGGTCGATATTGTAGGACTGTCCTTTGTATTCACAGGAAGCGGGCTTCAGATCCTCTTTCGTGTATATACTATTGACAGGAGATTGCTGAACGATGATACCGCCATCGATCATCGACTTGAAATCGACAAAACGCAACGTTTTGTATTTTTCTAGCTGGTCGATCTTTTTTATCTGTATAATGCGCAGGTTTTTTCTCTTACTTAAAATATCAAAAGCGCCTTCGACATAGTCGGGAGCGGCCACCACTTCCAGATACATTTTGCTCATCAGTTCCGCTGTTTCCCGGTCGATGGGCCTGTTGAGCGCTGCACAGCCGCCGAACGCCGCGATGCGGTCCGTGCGGAACGCCCGTTTGTATGCCTCCGCCAGCGTCGACCCATAGGCAACTCCGCAGGGATTGTTGTGCTTTACGATCACCGCCGCCGGCTTCTGCATCAGATACTTGAGTATATTGAGGGCGTTGTCGATATCAGTCAGATTTATTTTACCTGGATGTTTGCCTGGCTGCAGCATCATTTTTTCGTCAATCGCGCTTACCAGCCCCCTACCCGGCTCGATGAAGCTGCATTCGCCCAGTACGAGATTGCCGTTTACAAGCTCATACATAGCCGCTTCCTGGCCGGGATTTTCACCGTAGCGCAGTCCTTTTTCAACCAGTGCTCCCCCTTCTTCAAGTTTCCAGGCTCTTTTACGGTATGCGAGAGTCTGGTTTCCGAAGGTGACAGTCATCGTCTCGGGAAAATGATCATCCATAATAGTTTTATATGCTTTTTTCAAATCACTCATTTTTTGTCATTAATCTCCTTTTAGAAATGGTCATATAATTGTTCTGTACCTAGAATTTCACATGTTGGCTGTTGACTGATGTTCCCCCATCCACCGGAATTACCGCACCATCGGTGTAGGCGCCTCCCTTTGAACAAAGATAGATAGCCACTGCCGCCATTTCCTCCGGTTTTCCTGCGCGTTTCATGAGGCTGTTCTCTTCTATATCCGGCAGGTATTTGTCGAATACAAAGTCGGTCATGCGGCTCGGGAAAAATCCGGGAGCGATGGCATTGACGGTTATAAAACGCGGACTGAGAGCAACCGCCAGATTCCTGGTGAGATGATGGACTGCCGCTTTGCTCGACGTATAGGCATAGGTACCGGTGCGGGACACTGTCGGAATATGAAGGCCGTCCATGGAACCGATATTGACTACCCGCGCCGGATCTTCCCTCGTTGCCCCTTTTTCAAGGAGATGAACAAAATCCCGCGTCATTGAAAATACCGCACTCACATTTAAATTCAGTACCTTATCAAAGGCATCGTCCGGATACTTGTCAAACATTTCTCCCCAATTCGTTCCTGCGTTATTGATCAAGATGTGAAGCATGTCTTCTTTTTCGCTGAACATTTTCAAAAGCGCCTTACGGCCCCCGGCGGTTCCAACATCTGCCGAAATCGCCGTACAGGAACCGAATGCCGAGAGTTCCTCTGCCGCCTCTTCGCAGGCAGCTTTTTTGCGCGCCGTCACATATACTTTTGCGCCTGCCTGAAGCAGCCCCTGAGCGATCATTTTTCCGATACCCCGTGATCCTCCGGTCACCAGGGCAACTTTTCCGCTCAATGAAAACAGTGTATTGAGATCCATCTGAGGCATGTATTTCCTTCTCCTTATTCATTCATTTTTACAAGACACCCGTTCTGCTGATCATCACTGGCATCTTCTTTTGCTTGGGAAGAGTAATTACTACCATTTCGGGAAAAACCGATCAAGACAGAAAAGCTTTATCAGAGTCCATTTTTGTTCTGGACATCCCCATATGCGACATATTAGGATGGCTCATATGTAGTATCATGTCGCAGGACGGCCGTTCGCAATGCATGCGCAATCCTTGTCAGTTTACGACTTTATTATTGCATTACAATGAAACTGTTAATGAGGCACGAATTCGCTCATTTTCTCACGACGGGTTAAAAAAAAATGTGAACCCGTCCCCATAAACCAGAAACGGAGGCGATATGGACCTGCATCACCCGAAGAGAATGAAAAATGAAATTATCGATGCCGAAGAAATTAAGGCAATAATCACAAAAGGAAATCATGCAACAATCGCACTGTCGAAGGATGACATCCCATATATTGTTACCTTAAGCTATGGATTTGATTTTGAAAACAACAGCTTTTATTTTCATTGTGCACATGATGGCGATAAACTCGAGTATATAAAAGAAAATCAAAAAGTATGCGCAACAATAATCGAAGATCATGGATACTTGAAGGGTGAATGCAATCATGATTATGCATCATTAATCATCCGGGGGCGTATGATAATTGTTGAGGATCTGGAAGAGAAAAAGCATGGACTGAATATTCTCTTACAGCACCTGGAAGATGACCCGGACCCGATAGTACGTAAATATATAAAAAACGACAAATCCTATAATTTCGTGACAATAATCAAACTTGTAGTCGATTCGATAATAGGGAAAAAATATATAGGATGACGCATCACCTGCAACTAATTGGGGACGGGTTCACATTTCTTTAAGAAAGACACGAGATCAAGTTTAATGATCATGAAAAAGTCATCCAAGATCAATCAGAAAAGGTAAGTACCGCCTCCCTCTGAGCAACTGCATCTTGTCTGCGGTATCGAAGTTCCGTAAAAAATGCAATCCCCCATCAAAGGGAATAATTTTTCAAAGCATGGTCAAGCCCCCGCTCACGCTTACAGTTTGACCCGTTATGTAATCTGCTTCATCTGATAGAAGAAAGACCACAGCATCTGCAATGTTATCGGGTTCACCCAGTCGCTTCAAAGGGATCGATTTTTTCAGTGCATCGGCCAATCCGGGTAAAATTGCTTGAGATTGTTCAAGCTGAGCTGTTTTTGTAGGGCCCGGTGATACACAATTTACATTTATCTGGTATCTGGCCACTTCCCTCGCTAAAGATTTAGTAAAAGCAATCACTCCGCCTTTTGCCGCGGAATAGACCGCCTCCCCTATGGAGCCATGCCTTGCAGCGTCCGAACCTATATTGACTATTTTCCCTCGTTGCCGCGGGACCATCACCTTCAGCACTTCATGGCAGCAACGGATAGGACCCATCAGATTCAGAGAGATTAATTGATCCCATATTTCTTCATCGGTATCCAGGAAAAAACCGATTTGATCTCCTCCCGCATTGTTAACCAGTCCATCAATAAATTGAAATTTCTCAATCGTCTCTGCAACCATGTGCCTAACTGATTCGGTATCGGTAATATCAACCTTCAGTGGAAGAGCTGCCTTACCCATGCAATCAATTTCATAGGCTACCTTCAGAGCTTCAGATTCATTCAGGTCGGCCACCACAACATTTGCGCCTTGCCTGGCCAGCTTGAGTGAAATCGATCTGCCAATGCCCTGGGCAGCGCCGGTTATAATGAAATTCATGCCATTGAATCTCATGCCTGCACCTCACGTTTTTCCCGCAGCAACCTTCAATTATTCTCTCGTATTCCGGACACAATAGTATTGATACATTTGTCCAAATCTTGTCAAGATTTTTTAAGCATGGATTTTTAGCCCAACAACCATTCCATACGCATCAAATTGGGGACGGGTTCACATTTCGCATATATTAGAAAAGCTGCATGTAGACGGCTGTCGTAGCTCGCGAAGATGAAGTATGCCTGAAATGTGAACCCGTCCCCAATTTGCAATTTGTACTATTCGGTGTGCACCAGAAGCATCTTATAAGCTCTCTCCGATCAGCTGCTGGAGCAATTCGTTGGGGCCAAGATAGATCTGGACGATTTTTGCATCGCGCATGTACTTCTCGACGGGATATTCCCGTGAGTAGCCATAGGAGCCCATAACCTGCACGCAGTTCGAAGTGACGTCCATGGCGGCATTGGTCGCGTATACCTTTGCCATGTCGGAATAGCGGGCCCGGTTGGGATCGCGTTTCTTGAGCGCCCACGAGGCACGGTAGACAAGCAGGCGGGCCGCATCTATCTTGGTGGCCATATCGGCAAACATGGCTGAAATAAGACTGTGCTTTATCAACGCCTTGCCTCCCACAACCCGGCTTTTACAGTACTGGAGGGCATATTCGAAGGCACCCCGGGCCATCCCGACGGAGATCATGCCCGCTCCCAGGCGATTGTATGCCACCGTCGTCTGAAGGATCCGCTGGCCGTCGCCGATCTTTCCGAGGAGATTGGTTTTCGGGACACGCACATTATTGAATACCACTTCCCGGTTCTGGTCTTCGGGCATTCCCATTTTTCGTTCGATTTTTCCGAAAGTGAGCCCAGGCGTTCCCTCTTCGACAACAATGATGCATGACCCTTTCTCTTCCTGTTTGGGATCTGTGGTGGCAATGACAACGTAATGGGAGGCGATTCCGGCGTTACTCGGCCACATCTTGACACCGTTTATGATAAAGTGATCTGCTTCTTCCGTTACAACTGTCTTCACGGTGCGAAGTTTCATCCTGGGGTCTTCGATATCGGCGCCTGAAGCCGGTTCGGTCATACAGATGCAGCCAAGGTTAGCCTCCTCGCGGGATGCGAGAGGACGCAGGAACCGCTCGCGCTGTTCTTCATTGGCGGCGATCACGATCGGCGTCTGGGCGAACCATGTATCGCCTATCACACAGGCTACTCCGCCGTTGACAGCGGCCAGCTCTTCCAGTACAGCCATAATCGTCATGCCGTCTGCTCCCGACCCTCCGTATTTCGGATCTACAGGTAAACCCATGAATCCGAGTTCCGCTGCTTTTTTCAGTACAATTGACATATAAACATGACTGTTCCAGTCATCATCGAACTTTTCATTGAATGGTTTCACTTCATTTTCGGCAAATTTTTTCGCCAGCTCCTGATACTGTTTCTTCTCTTCGGACAATTCAAAGCTGTACATCAGGTCCCCCCTCTTTTTATAATGTAGAATGCATCACTTTTGGGCCGCATGAAGACACGGCATTGCGAAAATATAAAAAAGGAAAAAGCCTCTTTTTTTAAAGCACTTTACGGTAGCATATTCGAAGAAATGGAAAAAGATAAAAGATAAAATAAGTTAATGTTCTCATAAAAAGCTTACCTCGCAGGCCAAATCGTCCTTACAATCAAATGAGGAATACTCTGAGAAATCGGGGACGGGTTCACATTTCGCGTATATTAGACGGAAAGCATGCGCAAAGTGTTCGTAGCAGATAGATTGACAGTTGCCACGATGGAGTATGCAGGAAATGTGAACCCGTCCCCGATTTCTCCCGATTTCTCCGGTTTCAATGCCACCTGAATGACGAGGCCTTGAAGAGAAGCCACACCTTTTTTCCTGGGAAAAGCCGCAATTTTTCCACGGCCGCTTGGGTCAGTTTGCAGGAAAGAGAAAGCTCGGCCACTGACGCGCTGAGGAAAACCGCCTTTTCATTGTTTTCGAAGGTCATCTGGGTGATGATGCCTTCAAGTATATTTTGTGTCGACAGGTCCGAAGGGCAATTCGTTGCAACGACGATGTCGGCCGGCCGGAGATAACCCGTTGTCTGTTTCCCGGGCGGTGACAGCGCTTTGATGTGCCGGCCGTCCGAAAGCGCTTTCGTATGCAGGCCGTTGTCGGTGTGTATCCAGGGTCCGGGAATCAGATTTTCCGGATCGAATGATTCCAGCCGCCCCTTTCGAACTTTCATAATACTGTCTGTAACGGTGCTGAGCCAGATCCTGTCGTGGCTTGCCACTATCAATGTTGTTCCGTATTTTTCCCTAAAACTCCTGACCGCCTCATTGATAAGCAGCGCGCTCTCCTGGTCGACGCTGGCCGTCGGCTCGTCCAGAATCAGGACCCGGGGATTGAGGATCAACCTCGAAGCCAGGGCAACCCGCTGCGCTTCGCCTCCCGACAGCTCGAACCACTGGCGCTTTGCAAATACAGTGTAGGGAAGGCCTACAAGATTGAGTGCCCCCCGTACCTTTGCTGTGATATTTCCTCTTTCGTTGCGCACCTTCAACCCGTATGCCACATTATCGAAGACCGTGCGCTTCAGAAGGTAGGGCTCCTGAAAAAGGATGGTGATTTCACGGGTGACGTGGTGATCCTGTTCCCGGATTCTGCGGCCGTCGAAGAATATTGTCCCTTTGTACGGTTTTTCGATAAAAGAAAGCAGTTTCAGGAGGGTTGTCTTTCCACCGCCGTTGGGTCCGGTAACCCCGATCGACGAACCGGCCGGGATGGAAAGATTCGGTACGGCGAGTTCGAAGTGATCCCCATATCTGTAGACTACATCGGCAAGCTCGTAAAGGGGGCGCGATTCCATCAGGCGATCCTTCTCCGCTTCAGAAACATAAGCAGGAAGTTCAAAAAAAGGGCAAGCGACAGCAACACTATTCCCAGGGCAATTCCGAGGGCGAATTCGCCTTTACCTGTTTCCAGCGCGATTGCGGTCGTAATCGTACGCGTATGCCACTTGATGTTGCCACCGATCATCATGGAAGCCCCGACTTCGGAAATGGCTCTGCCGTAGGCCGTGACGACCGCGATCAGGACCGCATACCTGGCTTCGAGGAGACTTGCAACGATAATCTGCCTTCCCCTGGCTCCCAGTGCAATCAGAGTCATGCCGAGACGCCGGTCCAGGCTTTCTATGGCCGTGGCCGTAAGCGATATGACAATCGGAGTTATGAGGATCGTCTGGGCGGCAGCGATACCCGGGATGGTAAAGAGAAGGCCCAGTTCGCCCATAGGGCCACGCCGTGAAATAAAGGCATACACCAGAAGGCCAACCACGACAGTCGGCAGGGCGAGTAGCGTATCCACCACTGCCCGCACCTGCCGTTTTCCCGTAAAATCGAAATACCCCAGCATGAAACCGAGGGGAATTCCCACAATGAGACTTGACGCAATTGAAAGCGACGTGACCTTCAGAGAAGTGAACACTGCCGAATAGGTCTCGGGATTACCGCTTGCAAGAAGCTCTACCGCCTTCAGAAAACCGTTAAAGATATAATCCATGCATTCTCAACACTATTTTGTCGCGGCATTGGGGGTGAAAAGCTGTTTGCCAATAAGTTTGAACTCGGCAATCATCTTCTGAGCCTTTTTTGATGTGATCCAGTGTGCGAATGCCTGAGCATATTCATAGCGAACATTCTTGCATTTTTCCGGATTGACGGAGATCACGCTGTACTGATTTCTAAGTGCTTCATCGCCTTCCACCAGGATTACAAGCGGGGAATTCCCCTTCCAGTTTGCCTCATACTTAATAAAGGTTCCGCGGTCCGTCAAGGTATAGGCATCCCGCTCTGCCGCGATGTTGATGGTATTGATCATCCCCTGGCCGGTCTGTATATACCAGGATTCCTTGTCCGGCACCGCCAGGCCCGCGGCTTTCCATAAATCGATTTCCATTTTGTGCGTTCCGGAGTTGTCCCCTCGACTTGCAAAGGAGGCGCCTTTCGTGGCTATTTTCTTGAGCGCCTCTTGCACGGATGCCCCCTTTATCCCTGCCGGATCCGCCTTGGGGCCGATAAAGATGAAATCATTGTACATAATCTGGCGCCTGTCGGTTCCTGATCCCGCTTCTACATATTTCCTTTCCGCCGCCGGCGCATGAACGAACAGAACGTCCACATCGCAATTTTTTCCCAGTTCGAGGGCCTTTCCCGTACCTACTGCAACCCACCTCAGCTCGATCCCCGTGTCGGCTTTAAAGGTCGGTGCCAGATAGTCAAGGAGCCCGGTATTATCGGTACTTGTCGTAGTTGCCATCTGAAGAACCTTATCTTCAGCCGCGGCCTGTAAGGAAAGGCCTAAAATACAAACGAAAAGTACCACCATTACCAAAAGCCATTTTCTGGAAAACCACTTCATGTGAACTACTCTCCTTTCCAAATTCTATAACATTCGAACTACGATTAATGACCTTAAATCACCAATAAACGTTATTTATAACCATTTAACCCTGCAAATACCAGCATAATTTATCAATGAAAAATCGGGGACGGGTTCACATTTCCTTGCCGTCTTGCCGCCATCTCCAGGTGAAAGCATGCCCGGACAGATTACGTGCTACAACTCCGGACATATTATTTGCTCCTGACACAAGTATGCCAAAAGAATTGACATTTGTTTTCAGAGATGTATACTTTTTCAAGCCTAGGAATCAGGTTATATAATCCTTGGGACTATACACCAATAGAAAGGAGGGCTTTGCTTTCGGCCATATTCAACCGGCAGTTTGAGAATCGAAAAAGGTTATTATTACCCTGCAAACATAGGTGGACAAAAAGGAGAACTGCATATGAAGTACAGATTAAAAAAGTTAATGCTGATCGTCATTTGTAGTTTTTGTCTTTTGCTTTCTGGGATAATGACGCATTCGGTAACAGCCGCAGATGCTAAATTCGATGTCAATAAACTTTCTGATATGTCCGATTTCGATCCAAATGATTTTGTGAATCCCACGGGAGACACGATCAAGATCGGCATCATGCAAATCTTTTCAGGCGCCGGCGCCGGAAACGGTGAACTCTTCTGGGCGGTGAATACATGGGTTGCCCATGATATCAACAAGCGGGGGGGAATTCTTGTCGATGGCAATAAGAAAAAAATTGAATTATTGAAAGGTGATACAAAGAGCTCGCCTGTGGCCACCAAAAAAGAGGTTGAGAAGCTCTGCCTTCAGGACGATGTAGACCTGATCTGGGGTACTTCGGGAACCCACCTGGCACTGGTGATCCAGAACACCGCTCAAAAATACAAGAAAATATTCATGAACTGTCTTGCTCTTTCGGATCAGCTCATGGATGCACCAAACTTCAACCGGTATACCTTCAGGACCATTATGAACACCAGCATGCATGGCCTTGCCTCCGGCTACTATATGGCGTCACGGCCGGAAACAAAATTCTATATCCTCTGCCAGGATTACTCATTCGGCCATGCAATGGCGGAGGGATTCAAGGCGGGCCTGAAAAAATACAAGCCGGAGGCAGAAATAGTCGGTGAAGAGTACCATCCTCTTTTCATGAAGGACTTTGCCCCCTACATTACCAAAATAATGGGATCCGGCGCCGACTGCGTCTATACGGCAGACTGGCTGCCCGATGCAGGAAACCTGCTGAAACAGTCCCGAGATCTAGGAATGAAGCTCCCTTTTGTGAATCTCTTCATGGACGAACCGAACGGGCTTGCCGCAGTTGGTCCCGAGGGAACGAAGGGCCTCCTCCATGTGAATCAGTTCATGAGCGTCATGGCGACGCCGGACGAGCAGAAATTTGGCATGGCCTGGAACAACGCCTGGAAAAGCTGGAAAAAACCTTACAATACACTTCTTTATAAGTGGGCAGGCGGCACCATAGGAAAAACCCTGGCCGATACCTACTGGCTCCTGAGCGTCGTCGAGAGGGCTGGCAGCACTGATGCCGAAAAAATAATCCCCGTGTGGGAAGGTGACGAGTACGAATATCAGGGTGCGCTCTATACGATGCGGGCTTGTGATCATCAGGCCTATTTCAATTGCTATGCCAGCGAATACATCTATCCGAATCTGTGGTTTGAAGAGCTTTCCGGTATCGGCAACATGTTTATCATTCCCGCAAGATACTGCATGCCGCCGCTTCCTGAAAACCTTGACAGATGCAAGAAGTAAAAACATACTTAAAAAAAGGCCGCACCCTGCAGGGGGTGTGGTCTTTTTTAGCCTTCTAAAAATCGGGGACGGGTTCACATTTCTACCAGATTCCTGGTTTCGCCACTCTTTTTGCCCTCAAAAAGAATTGATCTCTTGTATATGTCCACTCCAATATAGTATGGTGTGTCCGTGAGAATATCCTTCGTGGCATTTCAGACAGCCGGTCCATAGGGTATCGGACATTTAACGCATCTGAAAGCTTTCTCCGTTAACGTTTCTTATGCATTCAAGCAGGTTCACATTTTGTGTATACTTCATCTTTACAACTGATAATGAATACACTGCCACAGCTTCTACAGCAGCTCTGTTGAAATGTGAGAAATGTGAACCCGTCCCCAATTTGTACAATTTGTAAGGGAAGGAGGTGAAAATCCGAAGGGAAGCCGGTCTTAATATTCCGTTATTTGAACGAATTTCTGCTGATGGATCGATTTTTTGAATATCAGAATGCAAAAAGGAGGAGACTTTATGATCAGAACACCCGAGCAGTATATTGAGAGTTTGCGCGATGGCAGGATCATTTATCTTAATGGGGAAAAGATACCCGATATAACAAAACATCCTCACATGAAGGGAGCAATCAATTACCGGGCCAAAAGCTATGCACTGGCAAATGATCCCAAATGGCGGGATCTTATTACCATGGAAGAAGAGAATGACAGAGTCATGTTTCTGTGGAAACAGCCTCAGACATCGAAAGATTTGCTCAGGCGACGAGATTTGTATATTAAATGCATGAAATTGGGAGGTATCATCAGCGGCATGGGTCCGGATGCACTGGCTGCCGCGGGTGTCGTCGCTGCCCGGATGGATAAAAAACTGGGAACTCATTATACCGATGCTCTTGAAGATTACAGAACACACCTTAAAAGAAACGATCCCGCGATCACAGGAGCAATCACTGATGTGAAAGGAAACAGGAGTATCCGCCCCTCTGCACAGGAGCAGCATCAGGACTTTTATGTGCGAGTCGTAGATCGCCAAAAAGACGGAATTATCGTTCGAGGTGCCAAGATGCACATAAGCGATACGCCGGGAGCGAATGAAATTATTGTTTCTCCCTGCCGCGCTCACCGTGAAGAAGATAAAGATTATGCCGTAGTATTCGCAACTCCTCTGAACGCCGAAGGGGTTAAACTTTTCACCTCCCCCAGATTCTACGAGGAAACAGATGAGGAAGCACTTTGGAACTGGCCTGTAAGCGGATTTTACGGTGGAATAAGCGAATGCATGATTGTGTTTGATGATGTTTTCGTACCCTGGAACAGGGTATTTATGTGCGGTGAATGGCAGTTTTCAAGAGACATTGCCTGGACTTTCGGTGTATTTCACCGTCTTTTCGGCACCTGCCACAAAGTAGTTTTTACGGAACAGGCGGCAGGTGCAGCTGCCTTGATAGCTGAATACAATGGAATTGACAAATACCCGCATATACAGGAAAAACTCGCCTGGCTTGCCGCTCACGCCGAGATCATTAATACCATGGCACGGGCAGGGTGCGAGCATCCGGATTTCTTCCCCGATATCGGATTAGCGGCTCCTAATCTCGTGTATACAAATATCGCAAAATTTATGTTTGCCAACGATCAGTTTGAAACCTCAAAAATTATGTGCGATATTGCAGGTGGCCTTGTAAGCACCGTTTTTTCATACAAAGACTGGGAGAATCCGGAAGAAAAACCTTATATTGACAAGTTTCTTGCCGGAAAAAGCGGTATCCCGACAGAAGACAGGCTGAAAGTAATAAGAATGATAAAGGACATGTCGGGGCATAACCATGACAATATAGCCATACATGGCGAAGGCTCTCTGGCTGCACAGAAGATGGCCCTGTATGCCGGTGCGGACTGGGAAAGATATAAAGCGGCAGCAAAACGAGTCTGCAATATCGAGGGATGGAAAGAAAGTAAAGAATTCAAGGACTTGTCTCCTTGGCCACCCGAACCTATCCTTAAGTAGGTAATGATGCATTGAACCCATTTTTCAAGTAATTTACTTTATGCCCCGCCTGAAAAGACGGGGCATCACCATCAAAAAGAGGAATAGCCGGATATGATTTTTGAAGGAATTCACCATTGCCCTGAATTAATTGATTGTTCGGATGTTGTGGCAAAAGGGGGCAGAGTCAAGGCAGGGATCATTCATGAAAAAGAAATGATAATGGAATATTATAATTACGGGAAAGAAACTCCGGATTTGTCAAGCGAGGAAAAGGAAAAGATTATTGGAGATATAGAGATAAGGGTTTCAATACGATCTTCCAAACTTCCCAGTATTGAAGTTTTTACTATCCGCAATATTATCCCCGATGACTACAGGCTTGTGCTCGCTGTAATTCCGCGCAAGGATGAAGCGCAATTTGATGAAAAAAGAAAATAAGTTACTTCTAAGTAAGTGAATTTGGAAAACGCACTTACTTTCAATTATACTGACGAATAGCGGCATAATGAGCTTTTAAGTTTTTAGCGTTGAGGGGGACCGGAAGCAGCCGCTCGAACTCAGAGTATAGTGATTTCTGAAAACGATATCGTTCAAAAGACAAAAGAATTTTTCCAGAATTGCCCGTCGAAGCGATGCAATGCGACTGCAGCCGATGCATGTTTCATCACTGCCAATGCTTCTTCGACACACTGGTTGAATTCTTCAGTCTTTTTCCGGGGAATTGCGCTGGCAACCGGTATTTTTGCTGTAATGGGATTTACCGGACGCCCGTTGATATGCAGTTCGTAATGCAAATGCATTCCGGTGGAGCGGCCTGTATTTCCTGACAGAGCGATACGGTCGCCGCGTTTGACCGATTGTCTCCGCTTGACAAAGATTCTGCTCAGATGCAGATAACGGGTGGTATAATGGCTTCCATGCTGGATTTCTACATATTTGCCGGCATAGGGATGATTGACAACACGGGTTATTATGCCGTCTCCGGCAGAGAGAACCGCAGTCCCGGTTGGCATTGCAAAGTCAACACCGTTGTGAGCCGCAATGCGGCCGGTTATCGGATGGCGCCTTCTGTGATTAAAATGAGAGGATATTCTGTAACTTCCCTCCATGGGATATCGCCGAAAGGCCCGGGCCAGACTTTTTCCATGTTCATCATAGTAATTGCCGTCTTCAAAAAGATAGGCGTCATATAGTCGCTTTCCTCTGAAAATTCGAATTGCTTCAATACGGCTCTGCCCCGTAAATGTTCCGTCAACAAAGTGCCGGCTTCTAATTACCTGGAAACGGTCACCCGATCGCATATCACGTGCGAAATGAATCTGAGCACGAAAAAGATTTATTATATTACCTATTTCCGTACTGGTCAGATTTGCATTCTGAGCTGAGACATAAAAGCTGTCGGAAATACTGCCTGTAAGAAGCTCCTGCCTCCATTCTCCGGGAATAATTATCTCTTCACAATCAAATGTGTCTTTATCTGCTCGAGTATACAGCACCTGTTTCCCGGGGTGAATACGAAGTTCCATACTCTTGAGTTCCTCAGTCTCGGGATCGATTGCAAAGGTAAGCGTGTTACCGGGCCTGAGAACATCCAGAGCAAGAAGCGCCTCATCGGCGGACAGAATCTGATACATGACTTTCTGGCTGATTTGGTATGTATTGAAGATGGTGCTTAAGGTTTCATCGGCGGCAATTGAATGAGTAAAGACAATGTCCGATTTTCGAACATGTTTTGCACAATTATCTTTTACAACTGCCGTTTTTATTTCTTTCTTTTCTATCGGATTTACAGGCGGAATCGACGAAGAATGAAGTGATGATTCCCATGAGAGCCCAAAAAGCCCCGCAGTCAAAAACAGGCATAACAGAAACCTGCGGCGCCTGATGCGTTCACTTTCATTGTTTTTTTCCCGGTAAGAGTTTTCAGTAAAATCCATTAATAAGTAACCGGATATAAGTAAAAAAAGTTATATTCCCATTTCAAGGGATTACCAAAAAAGGCAAAGCGCCTTTTTTTAATAGCAGCCTATTGTAAATTTAATTTTTTTTATCAAAATGAAAAAATTTATTTTTGAAGAAAAAAATTTCTTCTTTTATATCAAAATAACATGCGCTGTAAATACTTTTATGCAATTTTGCCAAAATAATTTGTGAGAGGCACTTCATACTTTTTCGATTCCATTGCAGATATGCAACCCCTTAAACGGCTGTTATCAGCACAGGCGCACCTTGTATAAAAAGTAACATGTCCGCCACACTGAAATTTATTGTTATTCCCTTGCAGTATTCAATTGCCTTTTTCTTTTATTTAGTGGTTATGGCTCGTAATATGCATAAATCAAAAGGGCAGAAGCCATTTCTATCAAATTGCCGATAATATTTATTATGAAGGGAGAGGATATAATGAAGGTTACTATTCTATACGATAATGAGTCCCGGCAACGAGATTTAAAAGCCGACTGGGGTTTTTCCTGTATCGTGGAAAAGGAAGGAAGAAAAATACTTTTCGATACCGGCGCAAATGGTAGGATACTTCTCAACAATATGCGCGGTTTGGGAGTATCCCCTGAATCAGTGGACGAAATCTTTATATCGCATGATCACTGGGATCATACCGGTGGTTTCAGCGAATTTACTAAAGAAAGGGATGGTAAAATCAAAGTGTATATTCCCTCCTCATGTTCCAGTATTTCAGGAGCAGGAGAAATTATCAGAATCGATAATTTTTTTGAAATTCACGATAAGATCTACTCCACAGGTGAATTGCAAAATATTGAACAATCGATGGCTGTAAAGACTGAAGAAGGCACTGTGGTAATCACGGGATGTTCTCATCCAGGTGTGCAGGAAATTTTGCACGCAGTTCGTCCATTGGGAAAAGTGAAGGCTCTTGTGGGAGGCTTGCATGGTTTCTCACAATTCGAGCTGCTGAAGAACCTGGATCTTGTGTGCGCGACCCATTGCACGCAGTATAAAGCGGAAATAGAATCGAGTTTCCCCGATAAATTTATTCAAGGAGGTGCAGGAACAGTTATCGAATTATAGATATTTTCCTGAGCCCGAGGCACGCAGTAACACCCCGGCAGAGATCATTTTTAAAAAGACATGAGAATCCCTCTTATAAAGAGGAATTCTCATTTTGATTGTTTTTCAGGGCTTCAAAAGGGTTGAAACAGGGAGATCCATGACAGTGGCCAGGCCGGGTTTCGCCTGCAATACCTGCGGAATACAATTGACAAAACGGGCATAGGTGACTACATCACCTTTTTCCGTCAGTCCGCTGATAGTAATTTTCATGCTGGGATCTCCGTCTATCGTGATGAAATTACCCGTCTGTATTCCGTCTTCTTCGGGAAATACTGTCAGAATCCAATCAGTTTCAACAGCCACCCTCCCATTCATTTTTCCCCTGTACATCTGCCTGATTCCGCAGACAATGCCCGGCTCAATAACAAAATTAAATCTCGTTACTTTCCTTTTTTCCGATACGATAGGTTCCACAGTGACTTTCACTTCGTCGAGTTTCCATCCCAGGGCATCTGCAATCATATCAACCCTGGCATCGAAGGGTTTTGCCGCTGCATAATATTCCGATGAATCAGCTAATTTTTCATTAAATACATCAAGGGGCAACCCGATATGTAAATATTGCAATACGTCAGTACCGAACGGGTCCATATCCGCCGCCTCTTTTACTGTTATTTTTTCGATGGCTCCGCAAATTCCTGTATAAAGAAGGGGCATCTGATCCATTGTAAACCCTGGATTTACGCCTGTTTCCAAAAATGTAACGCCGTTCTTCCTGGCTGCTTCATCAATTCTGCGCCCCTGTTCCGGCCAATGCTCCCACGGATAGAAAAGTCTCGTATCAACCATCGAGATCACATTGCATCCGGCATCAAGCGCCATAAGAATCTGACCGAATACATCCTCTTCCGTAGTAAAACCTGTTGCATGAAGACATATATCAGCCTTTGTGCTTCCAAATACTTGACCGGGATTATCAGATATAATGACTCCAAGTTTTCGCCCAATACCTGCCACTTCACCGATATCTTTACCTATATTTCTTTTATGCCCGATTGCTCCCACGATCTGGACCCACTCTTTTCCCGCAAGCAATCTGACTGCTCCGGATCCCATAGCACCTACTCCATAGATAATAACTTTGACTTTTTCCATCCGCCATCCTCCTTTTTGAGATGTAAAAAATGATACAAAATACATCACGTAATTTCGACTTTTATCGTACACAAGTATATATTGCGCATAGCTCAGGACGTCAATAAATTTGAGCAATACAACACATTTTCGATTCAGTTTTTATGTTGACATGCCATAGTGTCTTTTTCTATATTTGTTCTTAACTTTCTAATTTTAAGTTAAAAGACCAGATTCCTGTCAAAGAACGGCGTAGCTGATCCTGTTATAACGAACAGAAAAAGGAGATTGAACATGTCTCGATTCATTTCCATAGAACCTTCCGTCTGCACCGGCTGCCAAACTTGCGAGGTTGCCTGTTCCCTTTTTCATTTTGGGGAATGCAATCCGTTCAGGTCGGCAGTTCACGTAATCAGGAGGGAAAAAGGAGGATTGGTCACATCTTTGCCTCTTGTATGCCAGCAATGCAGTCATGCTCCTTGTATCGAGGCCTGCCCCACTGAAGCCCTTTTCCGCGTAGGGAAGGATTCACCTTTAATCATTGATGAGGCAAACTGCACCGCCTGCGGAAACTGCGTGGACGCCTGCCCGGCAGGGTGCATTACCCTGGATGAAAAAACACACATACCTCTGGTGTGCGACCTGTGTGGCGGAGACCCGCAATGTGTAATTTTGTGCCATTCCCATTGCCTGACCATCGGAGATGACATGGGGGCGGATAACACTTATAGGATAGAAAGGCTGGCCGCTCTTTTAGATGCGGAAGACTTGATCATGAAACGGGCACCGGAAGGAGATCGATGATGGCATATCTAAGAGCCGGAAAAATTCTCAGAATTAATCTGACCGATGGGAATATTCGCCACGAACCGATAGAGCCTTACATAACTCGTTTTATCGGAGGAAAAGGAGTCAACCTGAAACTTCTTTTTGAAAGCGTTCACAAAGAAACCAAACCTTTCGATCCCGAAAACCTTCTTTTGTTCGGTGTCGGACCTCTGGCGGGAACGTCATTCCCCGGATCATGCCGGACGGATGTAACCGCTAAGTCACCGGTAACCGGAGCGCTCGGAAATTCAGGCATGGGAGGATATCTCGGACCGGAACTGAAATATGCGGGGTATGATCATTTGGTGATAGAAGGAAAAGCTGCGAAACCGGTTTACATTTCAATCAGAGATGAAGCCGTTGAAATACGCGATGCCTCTGATCTCTGGGGGCTAGACACATATGAAACGCCCTTTGTTATACGAAAAGAATTGAGGGATATGGCCACAAAAGTTGTTTCTATCGGTCCCGCCGGAGAAAAGCTTGTGGTATATGCGTCCATCAATTCAGGAACGGGCAATGTGGCCGCACGGACGGGATTGGGTGCGGTAATGGGATCAAAGAACCTGAAGGCTGTTGCGGTAAGAGGGACCAAGGGAATCGAAATTGCAAAGCCCAAAGAGTTTCTGAAAGGGTGTGGAAAGCTTCTTGACAGCATACGACAGGCTAAATTTTATCCCGATCTTCATGAATACGGTCTCACAAGAATCCATGACAGGGAAATGCGCGGGTTATACGACCTCCTGGGCAATGCGACGGAAGAGTGCAAAAATATCTGCGAAGCCGATTTCTTGAAGAAATATCTGTTTAATCGGGTAGGTTGTTTTGCATGCCCTGTCGCCTGTTTCGATTCATACGATATTCCAGGGGCAGGCGCGGGAACAGCGAAGTGCAGTCCTTACGGGGATCTGTCATGGGATCTCAGGAACCCGGATCTTATGATTTTCTGGAAATCCTTTGTTCAGTGCCAGCGGTACGGCCTTGATGCAAGATCGCTGTCCAATGCAATAGCCTGGCTGATGGAACTTGATGAAAAGGGAATAATTACACCGGAAGATACAGACGGATTGAAAATGGAATGGGGCAGCCCCGAGGTGATTTTATCGATGGCAAAGAAAATGAGTTATCGGGAAGGAATCGGGGATCTGCTAGCAGACGGACTTCCGGCAGCGGCCGAAAAGATAGGAAGAGGCGCAGGGGAATATTTGCTCATCTCAAAAGGATCTCCCTCGGACATGCATATTGTACCTCTCAAGACACTCATGCTTGGCTCCGCGGTATCCGCCATAGGAGAAGATGCGCAGGTTCAACCTTTTATAGACGGCGTGACCTCCAGAAGGTTTGCTCTCATCGATGACAAAACCGGTTTTGAAGAAGCAATCACGCGCTATAAGGACAGAGCGGAAAAAGAGGTCGGAATTCGAGAAGCCGCTGACCCCAGAGCTACAAAAGGAAAGGCCGAACTGGTGCGCCAGGATGAAGAACGAGCAGATCTTGCCGATATTACAGGCATCTGCACGTGGATGACCTCATTTGTAGGGCTACCGGTAAACGCTGATGTTTTAGCCGAATTCATGACATGGGGATTAGGTACCCACGTACATACCGATATGCTGATTTCGGCCGGCATGAGAATGCACCAACTGGAAAGGGCCTTCAATTGCAACTGCGGCCTGACACGCGAAGATGACCGAGTTTCCAAGGCATATTACGGCCGCCTGAAACCGGGAGGTCAGCCGATGCCCGAGATCACCGCCACTGAATTCGAATTGGAAAAGATGAAAGATGATTATTATGAGCTTATGGGGTGGAACATAAAAACGGGAATACCGACCCGGCAGACTCTTGAAAGTATTGACCTGAAGGATATCGCTGACAAACTGCGTTTATAAATATAAAAGAAAGGGGCAGCAATGCGCCGCCCCATTTTTTTCTTCTTTATTATTCATCAAACTACTGAAAAACAAATATACAGCTGCTCTCACCCATTCCCGGGAATCAACCGTCCAATCCTTTTTTCAAAAACCCGATCGCCCTTTAAAAAGCGAACCGGAAGAACACATTTACGCGCTTTATTTTGAAAAACGCAGTCATATTTATTGAAAGCGCTTCAAAACTTCATCAAAGGTATCGTTTTGCACTTTTTCGGTCAATAAAATTCCCGACTCCTGCTTTTTTATTAATTCTGAATAGTATGCTTTGATAAGGTGACCTGAAAGCCTGGGTTTGAATATAAATTCAAAATCCTGATCAAGATCAAATGACAATTGTTCCATTAATTCTGTCTCCGTTGTATAGTATCAAATTTTGAGATTGTGACCGGTCGGGCCCATTCTGTTTAAATGGCCCATTTTGAGAAATGCAAAGAAAAGCTGTACGAGTACGTCAGGTATCAACTATTCTTAAAGAGCGTTTTATGCAGATGAAAATTTCACCGATAATGCAATCAATCGGCGCCCTTGTCAACAAAAATCTGAGGAGAAAACAATTATTTTTTTATCCAATATTTTCAATTGCTTGAAAACTTTAATTGCCGGATATGGGATAATGACAGGTTACTGGTTTTTTCGTACCAGATTGCTCGCTCTGACTCCGATCAGCCTGACTTTTCTATTGAGATCTATTCTTTTCAAGCAGGAGAATGCCGCTTCCCTTATTTCCTTTTCAGATTCTGTGAATGCCGGAAGCGTCAGGGATCGAGTATACGTTTTAAAATCACTGAATCTGATCTTTAACGTGATTGTTTTTGCGCAATAGCCCTGATTCCTTATATCTTTAACGACTCCCCGAGTCAGCAGTGCCAGCGTCGAGGCAATCTTCTGCCAATTTTTTACATCTTCCTGAAATGTAGTTTCACGGCTGGACGATTTAGGCTGCCAGTGAGTCGTCAAGGGAGTCTCGTCAATTCCCCTCGATGCACAATAAAGGTATCGGCCGTATGAATTTCCGAATTCATATATAAGACGTTCAAGAGGAATCCCTGTGATTTGTCCTACGGTTTCTATTCCCGCTTTTTTCAATCGGCCTTCCATCTTTGGACCGACTCCGTAAAGTTTTCTGATCGGCAGGGGCCGAAGGAAAGTTGTAATTTCGTGTTCCAGAATAATGGTGAGACCATCAGGCTTTTCCATATCGGAGGCGATTTTTGCAAGGAGCTTATTGGGTGCAATTCCGATAGAACAGGTCAATCCTGTTTTTTCAAAAATTCCCCTTTTTATTTTTCCCGCAATTCTTTCAGAGGATTCTTTTACTTCCGTAATATCAAGATAGGCTTCATCGATTCCTACATCCTCCATGAGAAGGCTTGTCTCCTTCAGCACGCCTTTAAAAAGTTCCGAAGCGGCAGAATACGCACTGTAATCCACAGGAAGAAATACGGCCTGAGGGCACAGTTTATAGGCGGTCCTCAGAGGCATACCGGAATGAATTCCATAGGTGCGTGCATTGTAATTCGCAGTCGACACAACACCTCTTTTTAAAGGATCGCCCAAGCCTCCTATTATTACCGGTTTTCCTGCAAGCTCCGACCGTCTTTTTTCTTCGACGGCTGCGAAAAAGGCATCCATGTCTATGTGAAGAATTCTTCTTATGCGCGAGCCAATCAAAATTGAACTGTCCGATCCGGATTTCCAGGAATGCTTATTGAAAAAAAATTGACCATACCACGGGTATAAGGAAGAAAATGGAGATAACAATGACAATGAAGCATATTTTGTCAACCCATTTTGTACCACAGAGCCGCTCATCCCAATCAGTTAATTCGATGAGATCGCACAGATTTCCCAGGAGCGATGTTTCTCTAAAATTATCGGCTGTCTGCTTTCGACTGACTCCGACTTTTGATATTGCAACGGTTGTTTCCATCACTTCCACCCTTTTCGTCCATATGCAATTATCACCCGATTCCTATTTTTTTGCTCACCGGTGATATTTCCGGATCACAGCGGTAACAACGCCTCCAAGCCGAAGTTCCCTCTGAGGAATAATAGCAGGGTAATTCGCATTTGCTGCTTCCAGGATCACCCGTCCGTTTTCTTTTTTAAAATATTTCATCGTCCATTCATCATCTACTTCGGCAACGACCACATCCCCGTTTTTCGGATCTCTCCCCTTTTCAACAATTACCAGATCACCCTCAATAATGCCGGCTCCATTCATAGAATCCCCATTAACCTGCAATATAAAGGACGATTCCGGTCTCGTAATAAGGTATTCGTCCATGGAAATGATATCGCATAAACTTTCCTCCTCGGGAGAAGGAAATCCCGCCTGTATCGAACCTACCATCGGTATGGCAAAGGAACGCCTCGCAAGCGACAGATGCCCCTTTGGGTCTTTTTCGAGCAGGCCGGCTTCAATAAGTTTGCGTACCCAAAAATTGACGACACTTTTCGATCTGACTCCAATGAGATCGAGCATTTCAGCATAGGAAGGCATCCGCCGATTTTCGCGAAAAAAGCTTATAAGACTTTTGTGTACTGATTGAAGAGTTCGTTTTTCTTTCATGGGCCTAACGTATAGAACATTTGTTCTATTGTCAAGCCAAAAAAATCGGAGGCTTCATTTTTTTGCCCGTGCACCGCGCAAGATAACTCCGCTAGGAATGCAATCTTCCGCCAGACTCCTGCACATCCAACTGGATTGCTTTTCCATTCATCAATATCACTGACTCCTTCAGCAACTGCTGTTCCCAAATGTCTCCGGCAACAAATTTTTCGAGTGTGTGCGAGGGAATCATAAATAAATATTTGATAGTCGTAATTTCAGCATCGTCACCGCACAGGCAGCTCAAATACCCCTCTATCGCTATTCCATATCCTGAAAAGAGTTTTTCTTCATTGAAATAATCCGGCAGGGAAACAATAAAAGGCTTTACCGAGCTCTCGAATAACTTGCCCGCAAGCTGAAGCTCATTGTAATAGGAAGAATTGTAGATTATCTTCGATGAGAAAGAAAAACGAAGGTATGTATCTTTCCCAAACGGCATACGCGCAATTGACTGGGTATTTAAGTGAGCCTCCAAGGTCAACTCTCCGTTATTTAAGTCATTTACGACTTCTCTAATTTTGGAATTCGCTGACAAACCGGAAATTGTATCCTCAAAATCTTTTGCAAAATAATCGGCGGGACGAACGAGGGTTATTTCAGCTGATTCGGACAGCATAGCAAAATATTTATCGCCAAAAAGAAAGCTAAGGTCTCCTTCCTGAGAATAGTATCCATCTTTGGATATCCGATAATGCAATTGCGATTTGCTCTCTTCCGAAACAACAGTTTCCCTGAAAATTCCATCCGCTTCCGTTATCTTACTGCCGCTTTTCACCCGGGGTTCACCGGCACTTATCGTATATTCTACCGTTGCTTCCTTTATAGGCTCTCCTTCAACCCCAACAATGTAGAGAGAATATTGGTAACTGTGAGGCGATTTCACAGTATTTACATTCATGGGAGTGCAACCGCCAAATAAAAAAATGAAAAGAAAAAAAAGTAGATATCTACCAATACGATTCATTATATTCTCCTCACTGACTACCAGGTTCTTATATTTGGTTTCTGTAATTTATTAATATTACAGGCTCATGCGATATTTTTGAAAATCACACAGGCAAAAAAGGAATGTGCTAATTTTCTATTCTGTTGTTTCTTGTCCAGAACCACTCGAGACCATCTCCTGCCCTCCTGGTTTTGATCAGACCCTGCCCTACAAAAGATTCAACGGTCGTCCTTACCAGCTCGGCATCGCATCCGGTTTTAGTGCAAAGGTGCTGTTCAAGAACATTTTGAGCATAACGCCTATTCCCGTTTGCACCTTTAATTATTCCGGTACGCTCTATAAGGTCATTCGTCAGTATCTCAAGTACAAGCTTCAATCGATAACTGCCTGCCACACGCAGATCATCTTCAGGTGAATTCGTCCTTTCAAGATATCCTTTTTCCAGCTGCTGCCATTTACGGTTCGCTTCATTATTGAAACGACCTATTATTTCGCACGCATGATCGGACGAAAGTCTCGACGTCCTTGTTACCGGACTGTTCGCATCGTAGCGCGACCAATCGTATGTAAGGATTTCAATATCATATTTTTCTTTTTTCTCCATTATGGTCGTTCCGGGAAAGGGCGCAAGAAAGTGGAAACCGTAATCTATATTCAGTTCCTCTCCAAATGCAATTGTCTCCTCAAGGGTTTCCGGCGATTCCCCGGGAAGCCCCGCTATGAAAGAACCATGGGGGCGTATCCCTGCTTCTTTACACAAACCTACTGCATGACGAGCCTGATCGAGCGTTGCAGCTTTCTTGACTCTTCTTAGCATTTCCGCATTTCCCGACTCAAGCCCGAAGCTGATCCATTGGCATCCGCTACTGCTCATAATTTCAAGAGTTTCCTTATCCACCGTATTTACACGTGCAAAAGCTGTCCATACAAACTTAAGCCCTCTTCTATCTATTTCCCGGCAGACATATGTTACTTTTTCCCTGTTTGCAGTAAAAAGATCATCTGCAATATTTATCATACTAAAGCCATAGGATAAAATCTCTTCGATTTCATCAACTATAAGCGACGCACTGCGTTGTCTGGGCTTTTTGCCTACCATTCTGCGTCCAAGGCAAAAAATGCAGGAGTAGGGACAACCGCGTCCGGTAATTATACTGGGAGGGTATCCGAGGGCCCTGTAGCGAGACAGGGGAAGGAGATACCGGGCCGGAAGAGGAAGTGCATCAAGATCTTCGATAAAAGGACGGGGTTCCGTTATTACGATATTTCCGTTTTCCCTGAAGGCAATGCCCCGCACCTCTTTCCATGAACTCCGGTTTCTGAATTTAGATACAAGTTCAATTGCTGTGCGTTCTCCTTCTCCTATTACGATCATATCGATTGCCGGATATTCCCGGAGCGTGTTGATTACATCGAAAGAGACATGCGGTCCTCCCATCACTGTGATGATATCCGGATTATATTCTTTAACGGTGGTTATAATATCGGCAGCCGTTTTAAAGTTCAACGTGACGGAATTGGCGCCTACAATATCGGGATCGAACCGGTCAAGCTCAGCTTTTAGCTTTTCAGGGCTGTAAGAATTAATCACAAAATCGAAAATCTGCACTTCTGCACCCGCCGACGCGAACGCGGCGGCCACATAGGATATTCCGAGCGGAACTGTGGGAATTTCCTCGACTGGATAAGGTGATGCAATAACGGCAATTTTCATTTGGCGTTCCCTCTCTCTTCCACTGCATTGGATCCCTTGATTGAAAAATCAGAACATTTACGCTCGTCTGGTATAAATCAAAGAACGCAATTGCGCAATTGAAACTTCTGATATTCGATGTGACAATGCTATTTATTTTCGTTTCAACGGATTTGAAAAGACGCACGGAACGTGCTCAGGGAAACTGCGTTTAGATTTACGGTGACTCGGAATCAAAAAGAAACAGAAAAGATTATTCCGGCAAAGCAGAGACTTGAAATTCCCATGACAATCCACATATACGTTTCAATATTCTTTTCAGCCTCACGCAACCACTCATCCCATAACTGGATGGACATTCTGCCCTTCCGTATCCTTTCAGACTGAGATTCGGCTGCAGGAATACTCGATCTATTAATGTTATCCCTTACGCGGCAAGACACATTATATTGAGTTGCTCTCTCCGACATCACTGTTCACCATTTTCACAGGGGATATTTTCCCGTTTCATCTATATGTGAATACTGCAAAAATTCGATTATCATTAAAAAGGCGTTTCTTTTATTAAGTACAGTGAAAATTATTGATATGATTGTATTTCTGCGACTAGATATCGGCTAAATTCTGAAATACTTTAAACGCAAAAAATATACCACAACGGACCAGGGCAAGTGTGAAATAGTTAACTGTTTGATTTAATACAAATTAACAGCTTTCAATCTTTTTATTGAAATCTGCTGTTTCCCATGAGTGAGCACTCTTGTTGACAGGATAGGCCCCGATTCGTACAATAAAAAATACCGAATCGTAATCCTGCCTCTTAAAGTCCAGCTGGCGGATGCAGACTCATTGTCAATCTCTCAAGCAGAAAGGGTGGATCGGCAAGATACCAATGACTGCTGCGGGAAAGATTCTCGGAATAGACGTCGGATCTGTTGCTGTTTCGGCAGTCTTGATCGATCCGACAAAAAAGATCATAGACAGCGCATACTTTTTTCATCAGGGAGACGTGCGCCATACTCTCGAAAAAATTTTCTCATCCTTTGACAATGCGGCTCCGATGGCCCTGGGAGCAACATCGTCAACACCTTCTCATTTATCTATTGACCGGAAATACGATAACCGCATTGCGGTAATAGCCGCATGCCGCCATTATTTCCCCGCAATCGGGTCAATTTTACTTGTAGGGGGAGAGCGCTTCGGCCTCCTGACGTTTGATGAATCAGGGAATTACAAAAATTATAAAACAAACACATCCTGCGCTGCAGGCACAGGAAGTTTTCTTGACCAGCAGGCGCGAAGACTAAACCTTGCAGGAGCAGCCGAACTGGCCCGAATCGCGCTTATGAACAAAGACGAAATTCCCAGGATAGCTTCCAGGTGCGCCGTTTTCGCAAAAACCGATCTGGTGCATGCGCAGCAGGAAGGATATTCACTTGCAGCGATATGTGAAGGGTTGTGCCGAGGATTGGCACAGAATATCGTAAATACTCTATTCACAGAAGACAATCTATCTCTTCCCATTATATTTGCCGGCGGGGTTGCTAAAAATTCAGCAGTAGTAAATCACATTTCTTCAATCTTAAAAAAAGAAATTATTGCAGACAGCCGCGCGCATCTTTTTGGAGCTCTGGGTGCCGCGTTTTTGCTTTCGGACGAATCCGGACGATCGAAAAAAAATTACAATTTCAGTTCCCTGGATCTAATGCACCCGGATACTGATCGCTTTCACTATGATAATGCGCCGCTGAAACTCACACTTTCACATTACCCGGCTTTTAAAAACGCCGAGCATTATGAATTTCAAAATCCGGACTCACCCCTTTTGTGGCCAATAGAAGTGGATGTTTACGAGCATAAGGAATCCGGAAAAGATCTTGAAGCGTATTTCGGCATAGATATCGGCTCTACAAGCACAAAGGCTTTAATTTTACTTAAAAACGGAACCATATTTGCAGCTTTTTACACAAAAACAGCTGGAAAACCGATTGATGCCGTTCAGGAAATAATGGCCGCAATACGCGACCTGGAAATGAGCAAGTGCATCAATTTGCATTTTCTTGGCGCCGGTGCGACAGGCTCCGGGAGAAAGCTCATAGGAAGAATAATTGGAGCGGACTGCGTTATTGATGAAATAAGCGCTCACGCAAGGGCGGCCTTACACATAAGACCCGATGCGGATACCATAATAGAAATCGGCGGGCAGGATTCCAAATTCACAACTCTTGCGAATCAAATGGTGACTTTCTGCGCAATGAATACAGTGTGCGCCGCCGGAACAGGCAGTTTCATCGAAGAGCAGGCGGAAAAACTCGGATGCCCTCTTTCCGAATATTCTGCCAGGACGGAAAACGAGCGATCTCCCGTCACGTCCGACCGATGCACCGTCTTTATGGAACGCGATCTCAATCACTATTTGAATCTGGGCTATTCTACAAACCAGGTACTGGCGTCAGTTCTTCATTCCATTACAGAAAACTATCTCACAAAAGTGGCCATAGAGAGTAGCATGGGGGAGTGCATCCTCTTTCAAGGCGCAACTGCAAAAAACAGAGCCCTCGTGGCTGCCTTCGAAAAAAGGCTGGGAAAGCCTATTCATGTATCCCCCTATTGTCATGTAGCAGGAGCCCTTGGCGTCGCACTCGTGCTCCGTGATCAGAATATCAGCAAGACAGCTTTCAGGGGCAGAGATCTTATCGGAAAAAAAATACCGGTAAAATCGGAAATTTGTAACATTTGCACAAATCACTGCAAAATCACTGTTGCGCAAATCGACGGCAGGAAAACAGCATATGGATTTCTTTGTGGAAGAGATTATGAAACCAAAAGATATATCAATAACAATACTTCAGGTTTCGATCTTTTGAAGGCACGTAAAAACATTACTGACATATCAAAGATATACGAATGCAGATCGGATATTACAATCGGAATTCCTGCAGCCTTATATCTAAGAGAGGACACGTTTTTCTGGAAAACTTTTTTTAAGGAACTGGCAATACGCTCAGTATCAAGTGAAGTATGTGAAACCGCCTTAAGTAACGGGAAAAGATTAGCCGGAGCAGAATTCTGCGCACCTATGGCCGCCTTCCATGGCCATGTCGATTATCTTCTTGATAAAAGCGATTTTGTCTTTACACCATATTACATGGAACAGAAAACGAATACTCCGGACATACGCCGCAACTATTGTTATTATTCACAATTCGCACCGGCACTTGCGCAGAATATGTCGCATAACAGGCGTGGCCGGATTCTTGCGCCCTTATTATATTACCGCTACAGCCGGCTGCATGTGAAAAAAGAACTGTATCGTACTTTCAAACCTCTCTTTTCGCATCCGCCAAGCTTTTTGGAAGTCTCCAAAGCGTATGATCGAGCTATTGCCCACAAGGAATCATGTCTTTGCAAGATGCGCGAGAGATATATAAAAGAAACAGATGGAAAAGAAGAATTCCATGTCGTTCTTCTTGGAAGACCATATACTATTCTTGATAATAAAATGAACAAGGGGATTCCCGATATTTTTGCTTCCATGGGCATTAAAATCTTCTATCAGGATATGCTCTCCTGCGACGGGAGACAGACGGAACCCATCAAACCTTTACTCAACGAATTCCACTGGCATTATGCAGCAAAAATCCTTGAAGCCGCCCAAATAATCGGTATTTCAAGATTTTCCTATCCTGTATTGATTACATCCTTCAGATGCTCACCGGATTCTTTTGTCATCGAGTACTTTAAAAAAATAATGGAATCGGCCGGGAAACCGTATCTGATGTTGCAACTGGACGAGCATGATTCAAGCGTGGGGTATGAAACAAGAATTGAAGCCGCAGCAAGATCCTTCAAGAACCATTTGGAAAAAACGCAAAAGACTGCTACGGCAGGCCGCCGGAGAACAGTTGTGCCTGCAGTAAGAAAACTTAAGGGAAAAACGCTTTTGTTCCCTAACTGGGATAATCTTTCTCTCAGGCTTCTCATGGTCTGTTTGCGCAAAGCCGGAATAGATGCAAGACTTATGGAAGAAAGCGAATCAATAATTCAAAAAAGTCTGAGATTAAATACCGGGCAGTGCATACCGCTTAATATAATTGCATCAGAATTTATCAACTATATAGAAAAATACGATCTTGATCCAGGAAACACGGCGCTCTGGATGATGGATTCCATTATTCCATGCAACCTCAGGCTTTTTAAAAGTCACATAAAATACATTTTAGAATCTCATGGGCACGGCATGGAAGAGGCACAGGTATACACGGGGGGACTTTCTATGTCGGACCTGTCTGTCAGAATACCTGTGAATGCCTACTTTGCGTTCATGTTTGGGGGCATCGTAAGGAAAATGGGATGCTTGATAAGACCGTATGAAAAATTGAAGGGCACTACCGACAAAATAATTGAAGAAAGTGTTCATCTTTTTAGTGATGCCTTCCTTGGCAAATGCTCGAAAGAAGAGGCAGTCGCTGAAACCGTCTTGCGGTTTAAATCCATTGAAACCGAAAACCGCGCTATCAGGCGACCCAAAGTGGCTATTTTCGGTGATCTTTACGTGCGTGATAATGATGTGATGAATCAAAATCTTATTCATTTTATAGAAGATCACGGAGGAGAGGTTGTCACAACCCCTTACAGTTCTTATGTGAAAATGATTGCCCGCCCTTATTTCAGAAAATGGCTGTATGAAGGACGTTTTCTCGAAGTCTTTTCTTCCGGGGGGCTCATTTCCCTCCTCACAAAAATGGAAACACGTTATACCAAATACTTCAAACAGATAATAGAAACTCCTGAACCTGCGTATGATACGCCATCCCGAAAAATTCTTTCTGAATACAATCTGAGAATAGAACATACAGGAGAGTCTATGGACAATATACTCAAAATTTTTTATTTACTTGAAAATCATCCAGACATTTCCCTTTTTGTACAGACCAGTCCGGCCTTCTGCTGTCCTTCCCTCGTTACAGAAGCAATGGCTGACAGAATACAAAAAAAAACCGGTGTTCCAATTGTCTCAATTACATATGACGGAACTGGAGGGAACAAGAATGAATCAATTATACCCTTCCTGACATTCAAGAGGGCTTGAAAGCAACATTTTCGTAACCTCACACACAACCACTACGTTGGAATTTTGTCATTCTTCTGTTTTATTCGGGGATAATTTCGCTGCTTGAAAGATCTTACCTTTTACCACCTTGACAAAGTCGAAAACGATGCTTAATTAAATAGTAAATTAATAATTAAACAGTAATAACAAAAGGTTGAGCGTAAGGGAGAAAGGAGGATCGAACTATGTGGTTGACAGGGTTGCACGATGTAAACTGGATGCCGGATATCTGGCGCAATCTTGATCAAATGCAGCAGGAAATGGATAGGCTGCTGACAGGACAAACTGTAAATTACCTTCAGAGTTTTCCGGCAATTAACATGTGGATGAGTGAAAACGATGTAATTCTCTCATCCGAGATTCCAGGCATTGACCCCGGCGATATAAATATATCCCTAGAGGGTGACGTGCTTGATTTAAGCGGATCGAGAATTTCCGAAGGGCTTAAGGAGGGAGGCAAATATCATAGACAGGAACGGCCCCATGGAGCGTTCAAAAGAAAAATCCGACTTCCATTCCATGCACAAGAAGACAGGATAGAAGCGATATATGAAAAAGGCATTTTGACCATAAAGATTCCACGGGCTGAAGAAGAAAAGCCCAGAAAAATAACCGTAAAGGCAGAATAAGGAGGAGGTGGTCATTATGGCAGATAGAGAAAAAGACCTGGAAGTAAAAAAGGAGCATACGTTATCTGAAACTGAAAATTTGAGAAACAGGCCTGTGTTCATTCCGCAGGTCGATATAGTGGAAGATAATGATATGCTGCTTCTTACGGCGGATATGCCCGGCGTAGACACTCGAGGAATTGATATAAATCTCGAAAACGACGTGTTAACAATCAAGGGAACAGTAGAGGCTCCATTGCGGAAAAATTACCGTTTAATTCATGCCGAGTATAATATGGGAGATTATAGAAGGTCCTTTACTCTCACTGATGTAATCGATCATAAAAAAATAGAGGCGTCCGCCAAAAATGGAGTTTTGCGTCTCAAGCTTCCGAAGGCCGAGAAAGCAAAACCCAAGAAAATATCAGTAAAGGCAGAATAAGTGTAGTGAGCCACTGAAGATTCTAACGCAGCTATGGAATCTTCAGTGGCATCCTTGAGGTTCGGGCAAAGTGATTGCACGGAATGTGGCGCCTGTTCCATTTATTCCTGAGAACAGCAGGACCATTGACATACTTCGTATAACTACGATCTTGACAGCAAAACTCTTTCTATCTATCATTTAAATAATTTGATTTTTAAAAAATGACATTTATTTTTCTGGTGTATACCTTTTCTTCCAGCATGCAATTTTGACCAAAGCGCATATTCGAATCTCCTGTGTGCAGTCCAGCTGAAATCCTTTTCATATCAGTCAGTCCGGAAAGTTCTGGTTGTAGTGGGCAAATGTGCGCACTCATGTGTTGCAGGAGGTCTGTTTCTCTTCTCATATGAGGCCGGAGCGAATCGATGAAACGTCAATAAAAAAAGAATGGAAAGGACAAGACATGGTCCGTCATATCAAAATGTATGTGATGTGCGTAGTTTGTTTTTTTATAACTATGGCGGGGTCTTCCCACGCGTACAGGTGCGGTACGAATCTCATCAGGGAAGGGGATCACCGGTTCGATGTCATAAGAAAATGCGGAGAACCCGTTTTACAGGATGTCATAGGTTATACATTAACGACACGTGGGAACAGAGAGCTTGTCATAGAAAAATGGGTCTATGGTCCCGAGCATGGTTTTTATACTGTTCTGATATTTACGGGAGGTGTGCTTACCGAAATTCAACTCATCAGAGATTAGCTTATGATTATTCTTTCAAAACACGTGAAGGATCGGAACGAAGGTTTTCCAGCTTTGATTTAAAGGCATCGTTCGGTTCCACTCCCGCGTGCTTGAGCATCTGCTCGGCTCGAAGCCCTATATTTCTCGAGTCTCTGTAAAAATTATCATCCTTTTCGGATCCGGTCCTATAAGAATTAATCCTGTCACCTTGTGAGAGATGAAAACTCACCTTCGAAATAATCCTCCGTAACTCCTTCGATCCGCAGGATTCACACACCAGCCCGTCAGGATCATCATATCCCCTGACCAGCGTGCTTACTATTGTCCCGCAGGAACTGCATTCGTATTCATAAATAGGCATGGAGAGAAAATAGCATTTTTATGAGGCATTCTCAATCCCTTATTGTGAGAAAAAAGTAATTTGATACTTTACGGAAGAATCCATGTGAAATCGCACAGAAGTCAAACGCATCGGACAGAAATGCCTTCTGCTGCCAGATATTTTTTAATTTCGGCCAGACGATACTCTCCATAGTGAACCATTGATGCAATAAGAGCCGCATCAGCACCCGCTTCAACAAAAACATCACGCAGGTGCTCCGGTTTTCCCGCGCCACCCGATGCAATTACCGGGATGGAGACACGTTCTGATATCATGGAAGTCAATGCCAGCTCGTAACCTAGCGTTGTTCCATCGGCATCAATTGAATTCAGGCAAATCTCGCCGGCCCCCATATCTTCGGCTCTTTTCGCCCACTCCAGGGCATCAATGCCAGTATACGTTCGCCCCCCATTTATCACTACTTCGTAATGCGAAGCAATATCAGAACGAGCGGGCACTTTTTTGACATCCATTCCCAGAACGATGCACTGGGTTCCGAAAGCTCCGGCACCCTGCCTTATAAGTTCCGGATTCAGAACGGCCGCCGTATTCACGCTTATCTTCTCGGCACCGGCTTGTAATACCGCTTCCATATCTTTGAGAGTGCGAAGTCCCCCTCCCACTGAAAAGGGAATGAAAATGTTTTCCGCTACGGCATTCACAACGTCGATCACTATATTCCGTTTCTCGTGAGAGGCGGTGATATCATAAAAAACAAGTTCATCAGCCCCTTCTTCATAGTATTTGACCGCCATTTCGACAGGATCACCAATATCAATATTCCCTTCGAATTTGATGCCCTTGGTCGTCATACCAGCTCTTACATCAAGGCAGACAATAATTCGCTTGCTTAACACGGCTCGACAACTCCATTCCATTCGGAAAAATTTTTGAGCAGACGAAGACCCGCGGGGCCGCTTTTTTCAATGTGAAACTGGACGGCTATTACATTGTCCCGGCCGATAATAGACGAAAATTCAATTCCATAAGCTGTTACAGCAATTACATCGCTCGATATAGCACATGCAGCATAATAGGAGTGGACGAAATAAAACTGGTCTTTGCGGTCAATTCCGGCCAATACCGGATGCGGGCGAAGAACGGCTATGGAATTCCATCCCATATGAGGCACTTTTAAATGGCTGTTCCGAAATCTCAGTGCTGCTCCGGGAAGGATTCCCAGACAAGGCACACCTCTGTCTTCTTCACTCGAATCGAGCACTATCTGTGCCCCGAGACATATACCGAGAAACGGTTTTTTCAAATAGACCGCTTCTTTGATAACCGAGTCGAGACCGCGCGATGTGATTGTCTGCATTGCCGAAGCTGCCGCACCGACTCCTGGAAAAACTACTTTATCTGATGATAAAATTTCGCGGGGCTTCGCGGTAATCCGGCAGCGTATCCCGAGATAACCGAAAGCACGTGCGACCGACTTCAGATTTCCCGCACCATAATCTATTATTGAAATCATTTCAGAACCCGTTTTTCATCCCGATTGTCCCGACAATTTTGCGGGCTATTATATCGGCGCTTTCCCCTAATAATGTTGCCGCCGAACAGGTTTCAACCAGGCTGTCTCTCCAGGAAACATTATATTCGCTCACAAAATCTATAATCCTGTTGAACTTTTCTCCCAGAATCTCTTTCTTTTCTTCTATACTGAGCGTATCATTGAAATCCACATGCGCCAGAAGAACTTTTCCTGTTATCCCATTATCGTTGATAAGAGGTATTATTACAAAAGGCGCTCCATCTGACTTTCCCAGTCCGGCATAGACATCTCCCGTGCTGACAATTGCCCTTTTGGTCCCCATCAGTTTTCGGCTTTTTTCGATCCTTGAAATCATAGTCGTGGAAATACCTCCTCTTTCGGTAATTGAAATAGTAGATATTTCCTGAGGCTTACCCTCGAAATCAAGATTTTCCACAGTATAAAGCGTGTATCCCTTTATACCCTGCACTGCCTTCTGGATCCGCTGCAAAGCCGTGGCATTTTTTCCGGTCATATTTTCGAGTGAAAATCCCAGAGCTCGCATGAGATCGGAAACCGCACCTTTCGGAATCTCTTCTTTCCTGCTGGTACCGACAGTGACGGTTTTTGCCTGGTGGCGAACGGCATCAATCGGCCTCGCCAATTCGTCTATGGCATGTCCGACTGCGATATCAAGCATATCGATGGGCGATGATGAGACCCGCTTTCCTCTGAAATCGGTCCAGAAATCTTCCAATGGAAGCTTCCCGGACGCATATTTCAGCAGCAAAGCAATATCAGCGGCACTTTCGGCACTTAACGCAGACAAAAAACCTCTGTCTTTTCTTTCATGAAATTCAAGAGAAAAAACCTCTATGCTCCTTCGTAAATCCGGGTCTTCAACTTGTTCGAAAAGGCGTGCACCGGCAGTCTCCATGGCTATGATTCTTTTACTCAATTCGCTTCTAAAATTACGGAACAGCAAAGCTTCTTCATCAAGGCTGCATGCGGCATAGTATCCCCAAAGGTGACCTGCCAGCGTGTTGAGTATCACAGAGACGGGATAACGTGAAGCAGGGACTTCAATAACTCCATCGGCAATTCCCTCGAATCTTTTTTCTCCTTCTTCTGTAATAACGGCAACAGATGAAGCATGAGCTTTGAATATGGCAACATCTTTGACTAAATCTCCCACGACCGGTTCAGGATTTCCCGCTGCCAAAACCAAAATAAAAGGTTCCGATGAAAGATCGATGTGCTTTTTGTCTTCCACCGTATCGGAAGATATCGTCTTATAACAAAGCTCGCTCAGCTTGATTCTCACTTCATCCGACGCGACCTTATTCGGTCCGCTTCCTACGACGGCCCAGTAGCGTTTTTTCTTCACTATTTCCCAGGCGGATTGTTTGATATCTCCCCGTGCTGCAATCACCTTTTTCATCAAATCCGGACAGCGTTCCAGATCTTTCAGCTTTCGCCATGCAGCTTCTTTTTGTACGGTTCCCATATGACACGCAAAAAAGAGTGCCAGTATATACCCTGCTGTCACCTGAGCATAAAACGCCTTGGTAGAGGCCACCGACATTTCGATATCCCGACCGTCACTTGTATAAAAAACCCCATCGACCATATGGGTGATATCGGATTGCCTCCGGTTTACGATGGCAATAAGATGTGCCCCCCGCCTGCGGGCCATTGCAACGGCCCGGTTAGTGTCGGTTGTCGTTCCTGACTGAGTCACTGCTATCACAAGACAGTCACGAAAATCTCTCTCCGCAAGAAATCCGCTTAATTCGGATGCCCTCATAGCTCCTATCCGGATAGATGTGCTTTTAAGATAGAATCCCAATGCATCAGCAATACCTGCTCCGGCAACAGCAGCCGTTCCCTGCCCTATTACGAAGATGCGCTTTATTCTGCCTTCCGCGAGCGCACGTTTCAATTTATCGGTGACTATATCCTCTCCGAGATTAAAGATTACTTCCGGAGTTCCGCCATCATTTCGTATCCGATACTTTCCTCTCATAGTCTTCTTCATAGACAGAGGCGCTTCAAGAATTTCTTTCAGAAGATAATGGGGGTGATTTCTTCTATCGATATCCCTTGTCGTGATCTCGGCCTTTTGTATCTTATCGGCAAGCTCAAAGGAATGCCCGTCATAATAAAACGCTTCAATTCCTTCTATGCCTCCCTTGCCACCGCTGTTGAGAATAAATATCTGACCTTTTGTAGAAGAATCACCTGCAATACGCTCATTTTCTCCATCCATCTTAATGAAATCCGGCACGAGTTCCACAAGGCCGTAGATCTCCGAAGAATATACATAATGAGAATCACATAGCCCCACATAAAGAGACTGACCGCCTCCGCGCAGAGCCAGAAAGACTTTTCCCGGCTCAAGCGTACTCTGCATTGCAATCGCCTGGGATCCCTCAAAATCGTTGACAGCCAGACGGAACGCTTCTGCCAGTGAATGCCCGCACGCAAGATACCTCTCTATCTGCAGCGGAATTATTTTGGTATCTGTACTTACCGAATGGGCGATTTCGCCCGCATATTCTCTTTCGTATGCCTCCCGTAATGAAGAATAATTGTCAATATCTCCATTTAATACTACATCAATACACCACCCGCCTGACTTGCAGAACGGGTAATTTTCAGGAATGTATGGCTGCCCTGAACCGGAAAAAGCTACGAAGTTATTGACTGGATGACAATTTTCAATGGTTATTGCGCCTACTGAAGCCCATCGTGTATGGGCCATGAATGCTTTAGCTCCCTTTGCCTTCCCGAGCACCAGATTCAATATTGCATCGGAAGATACGGCCTTCCTTAAATAACGTGTATTTTCTCCAAGCTCCCCTGTAACTGAAGCGGTTTTATATACAAAGGCACAAAGAGGACTGCCCCCGGACCCGGGTAATGTAAGGCGAATTGTGCCGTCTAAAAGATCCCCCTGAACCGACCGCCGCTCGAATTCCTTGTAAAGCCCTCGTTTCTGCAGTTCTTCATGACATAATCGCCAGTCTTCATTCGTTTCGAAGTCGAGCATAATCTCAATCCCTGCGGAATCTCTCCCCCGTACCTCTATTCTGTCTATGCTATTGAGCAGGTAATCCAGTTTTCTGTAGGTACCAATCTCACCATCAGCCGGATTCATTGCATTTACCGTTCTCAACTCATTTACACGTGGAATGGCCGACAGAATATCACACTCAAAAGCCCAGGCAGAATCCTTGATTTGATTAAGCTGTCTATTAATATGCTCCAGTTGGCCTGTAGAAAAAAAATCGGCATTTGTATCGAGGAGAATTTCTTCCGATTTAACAAAACTGCCGAGTCTGGAAGAAAGATCTTCCAATGTCGCCGCCAAACGGCCGTCTTTGAACAGTGCCTCAAAAAGATCCGTATCCCGGAGGATGAAAAGCGTGTCATCAAGCCGTTTTTGATTTTCGGCATCCCCCAGATATTCTTCAGGTTTAAGGCTTAGATCAAGAATCTTTTTCAGGCCTTTCTCAAGAACAAGAGTAATTGATTTTTCAAGATCATCAATAATTGAAGAACAGGTTTTATCCTTTCGCTTCCAGGCAAGAATGCCTGCGAGGCCGCAAAAAAGAACATCCTGCCGAACCGGGAAAAAAACAATGGAATCATCAGGCACTCGGTGAACGTCCCGCCCGACATACACTCTCACGTGTATACGCATTGTAAATGCTGCATAAAACTTCCCTGCACCGCCTTTAACCAATCGATCAAATATATCTAAAAAACTTTTTTTCCCTATTTTGCTCATATCTTTTCCTTAGCCATCTGCACCCGCAAGCTTTTTTCTAGTGAAGCTTTTATAAATCGTGAAAAAAGCGGATGCGGTTTTGTCGGCTTCGACTTGAATTCGGGATGAAACTGGCATCCGAGAAACCATGGATGACCGGTGTGCTCCACAATTTCGACAAGCCGTTCATCCGGCGAAGAACCGCTGACGACGAGCCCGTGCCCGGCCAGCACGTCACGGTATTCGTTGTTGAATTCATACCGATGGCGGTGGCGCTCGCTTATCTCCCTTATGCCGTAAGCCTCGAAGGCGAGGGTATTCTTCTCGATGAGACACGGGTACGCACCCAGGCGCATAGTCCCTCCAAGATCGACCACCTCTTTCTGTTCGGGCAGAAGATCGATGACAGGGTAAGGAGTTTCGGGATCGAATTCGGTGCTGTTTGCCTTTTGAAAACCGCACACACTGCGGGCGAATTCGACCACCGCCATCTGCATACCGAGGCAGATCCCGAAAAAGGGAATGCCGTTGACCCGGGCGTATTGAATTGCCTGGATCATTCCTTCTATTCCGCGCTTTCCGAATCCGCCGGGAACCAGGATTCCCCCTGTTTCCTCCAGCTTGCCTCCCAGCCCCTCCCGCTCTATAGCCTCCGCATCGACAAATCTCAATTTTACCCTGCAATCGTTCGGGATGCCACCGTGAATCAGCGCTTCATTGAGGCTTTTGTAGGAATCGGTCCAATCCACATATTTCCCTATAATGGCGATTGTCACTTCCGCTGCCGGGTTTTTTATCTTCTCCGCCACCCGCTCCCATTCATCGAGGCGGGGCTGTCCCGTCCAGATATTCAAGAGCTCTACAACCTTCTGATCGAGACCCTCTTTATGAAAAACCAGAGGCACTTCATAGATGTTTTCCACATCCTTGGCCGTAAACACCGATTCCACTTCGACATTGCAGAAAAGAGCTATCTTCTTTTTTATTTCATTCGAAAGGAAATCCTCGGTGCGGCAGAGCAGAATATCCGGCTGAATGCCGATCTCCCGCAACGCCTTGACACTGTGCTGGGTGGGCTTCGTCTTTACCTCGCCCGCCGTCTTGATGTACGGCACCCAGGTCAGGTGGATGAAAATAGCATTCTGCCTTCCCGCATCGTTCTTGAACTGCCGTATTGCTTCCAGAAAGGGAAGGCTTTCGATATCGCCTACGGTGCCGCCGATTTCGACGATGGCCACATCGGAATTCACCGCCCCCTTTCGTATGCACTCCTTGATCTCGTTCGTGATATGGGGGATGACCTGGACGGTCCCGCCGAGATATTCGCCCCGCCGCTCCTTCGAAATGACCGAAAAATACACCTGTCCCGTGGTGAGGTTGTTGCATTTCGTCATGGAGCAGGAAGTGAACCGTTCGTAATGCCCGAGGTCGAGATCGGTTTCCACACCATCGTCGGTTACGTACACTTCGCCATGCTGAAAGGGATTCATGGTGCCGGGATCGACATTTATATAGGGATCCAGCTTCTGATTGCTGACCTTGAGCCCCCTGCATTCCAGAAGCGCACCGAGAGACGCCGCAGCCAGCCCCTTGCCAAGAGAAGAAAGAACTCCACCGGTTACAAAGATATATTTGGTTCGCAACATTCGGGCACCCTCCCTTGCATCTGCAGGCCGTCATTTTACATCTTTAATGTCCAAGGCCTACAGCAATCATATCATACTGCTCAAAATAAATTGAATCGCACATCGGCCGCTTCGATTCTATCCCGCGGGTTCTCCGACCGCAGGAATAAATTCCGGCTGCATGGCGCCCCGCGGGCACACGGCCACACAGGTATAACACATGGTACATGTATTCGTATCGATAGTGAATATTTCACCGTTGCGGGAAAGCGCTCCCTGAGGGCAATGCTCGACACAGGTATCACAAAAAATACACGTTCCGCAACTGAGGCATCTGTCGATCTCCGACCGGCCGTCTTCGAAATAGACGGTATGAACCCGTTTTTTGGAAACCGGTATCTTTGCGGGATAAATAAAGGTCTCACCCTTGAGCATGGCATGTATTTCCATGGCGGCGAGCCTGCCTTGTCCTATCGCATCGGTAGCGAGCCCGGGCCTTCGGATATCGCCGCAGGCATATACTTTGGGATTGCTCGACATGAAGGAATGCTCCGCCGTCGCCACATAGCCCCGTTCATCGAGGAAAACCGTATCACCGAGAAAGCCCGCTTCGGGCGCTTCGCCGATGCTGAAAAAGACTACATCCGCCTCGAGCGAGCCGCCCCCCTTGAAATAGATTGTTGTGTCATCGAGACGCTCGATCATCTGCGGCCAGAGGATTTTTGTCCCGAGTTCCCGGGCCAGCTCGAGTTCCTTGCCGAAGGCAAGCGGTTTTTGAATATCGAGAGCGGCGACCGCCGTCGCCCCCAGCCGCCAGGCCTCGCAGGCGATATCCATACCCACATTGCCGGCGCCGATGACGGCCACTTTTTTCCGCGAAAGATCGGGGGCGTTTCCGTCATTGATGGAAACGAGAAAGTCCAGTCCCGATACTATTCTGTCGCCTCCCGGATAGGGAATCCTCTTCGTTTTATGTGCGCCGGCGGCAACCAGCACGGCATCGCTCTTTTTAACGATTCCGGCGAATGATTCCTTATCCACGAACGTTCCAAGATGAAAGGTAATGGGGAGCTTTTGTATCCGCTCCATATCGCGCCCCAAGCAGTCGTCGGACAGTCTGGCTCTCGGGATGGCGCTTCTCACCTTGCCGCCGAGATCGTCCCTTCCTTCGTATACCTCGACCGCGTACCCGCGGCGCGCAAGCTGCCAGGCGGCGGAAAGCCCTGCCGGACCTGCGCCGATTACGGATACCTTCTCCGGCCGCAGTTCTTTCGGAAGAACGGGATCGAAATCGGGGTAATATTCACGGGCCATGTCCTGAATCCGCACAGGCCCGTCTATCATGTTCCTGCTGCAGGCTTCCATGCACAAGGCGGGACAGACGGTACCGCAGACGGCCATGCGGAAGGGCGAATATTCATCCATAAGGAGCTGCGCTTCCCTGAGCTTTCCGTCTTTAATCAGGTTCAGAAATACAGGAGTCGGAATCCCTGTGGGACAGGCCGCGGCGCAGGGAGGCGTCAGATTGAAATGGTGCGGGGGTTCATCCTTTACGTTCATGCCCGGCGTATAGAGCTTCCCGAACGGCCGCTTCCCCTTTTTTGTAATTTTAACGAAGGAACCTTTGCCGATCTTTGCCGGATCGAGATCGAATTCGGCGGCATATTCTTCGAGAATTCGATCGAGAAACAGGCGGTCCTCGTCATCCATTCCCGCAAAGACGGCGCCGATGCCGAGCTGGTGAAGCGCCACCTGACCCCTCACATAAATGGCGCCGCCGTGAATGCCCGTGCCAGTGGAATTTCCCACCGGCGATTCCTTTCGATTCTGAAGATTGAGCACGACAATCCGTCCGCCGGCCATGTATTCGCCGCAATAATCCTTGGTGGTCCCTCCGATGACAAGAATCGGGATCTGCTCCAGATACTCCTTCATATGGATGCCGGCGCGGTATTCCACATCGCCCTCGATAAAGAGCTTGCCGCCGCGCATCGAATGGCCGGGTATCTCGCCGGCCTTCCCGTGGACCACTATTTTTCCGGCATTCATGGTATTGGCCACGCCGTCCTGGGCGTTGCCATAGACCCTTATTTCCGGACCGTTCATAAAGGCACCGAGGTCCTGCCCCGGTACTCCGTGGATGGCGAATTTCGCATCGGCGCTGATTCCTCCGCCGATATAGCGCTGCCCCAGGACCCCCGTGAGGACGATTTCCCGCTCACCCCGGGAAAGCGATTCCCTGATCTGCCTGTTTACCGTTTTATAATATAGATTGCCTGTATTAATAGTGATCATCTCATGCCCCGGCATGCTTTATTCCAAGAATTCTCAGCTCTTCATCATTCAAGGCCACTCCTCGAAGTCTGTCCCTGTTTCCCCTCAGGGCCTCGATGGCGCTGATTCCCATCGACCCCATCAGTTCCTTTATCTCTTCTCCCCAGGCGCAAAGCAGATTTGTAAGCGCTGCCGCCGCCAGCGCCACATCGATCCGCTCGGCAAGTCCCGGTTTGTTGGTGGTGATGCCGTAAGGACACCTACCGGTAAAACAGCGCTGGCACATGTTGCATCCCAGGGCAACAAGGACCGGCGTCGCCACATAGACGGCATCCGCTCCCAGGCAGATCGCCTTGAGCACGTCCGAAGACGACTGGATGCCGCCTGACGCCACGAGGCTTACGGTATCGCGGATTCCCTCATCCTTGAGCCGCATGTCGGCCGCCGAAATGGCAAGCTCAATGGGAATGCCCGTATTCTGGCGTATCTGGAGCGGTGTGGCCCCCGTGCCGCCTCGAAAACCGTCGACGGCGATGATATCGGCGCCGGCCCGCGCCACGCCGCTGACGATCGGCGCCACGTTGTGGACGGCCGATATCTTTACCGAAACGGGCACCTTGTACTCCGTCGCCTCTTTTATTGCATAGATGAGCTGGCGGAGGTCCTCGATAGAATAGATATCGTGATGCGGCGCCGGTGAAAGGGCGTCGCTTCCCATTGGGATCATGCGCGTCTTCGATACGGCCTCGGAAACCTTTTCTCCCGGCAGGTGGCCCCCGATGCCCGGCTTCGCCCCCTGGCCTATTTTGATCTCCACGGCCGAGGCCGATTTCAGGTAATCCTCACTGACACCGAATCTTCCCGAAGCGACCTGTACGATGGTGTTGGCGCCGTAGCCCCTCAATTTTTCGTGAAACCCGCCTTCCCCCGTATTCCAGTAGGTGCCGACCGCCTTTGTCGCGATTGCCTCCGCCTCGTGCACGCGCAGGTTGAGGGCGCCGAAGCTCATCGCGCCGAACATGATGGGCATCTCGAGCTTGAGCTGGGGACCTATTTCTCCCCCATAGTGATCCGGTTTCCTTCCCAGATAGCGTCGAATCTCCATCGGTTCCCGCAGGGGGTCGATCGAGGGGTTGGTGACCTGGCAGGCATCGAACATGATGTGATCGAAATATCGCCGCTGCGGTCCCGTGGCGCCGCTCCCCACCAGCAGCACGCCCCCTTCCGATTTTGCCTGCCGCCAGATATTGCCCACATGTTCCCTCGTCCAGTAACCGTGCGACGTGTACATTGGGCTCTGGACGATGTGAATGGCCCTCTGCGGGCACATCTTGACGCAACGCTGGCAGGCGTTGCAGGAGGACAGATTCGCCCAGGGCCTGTACTGAACGGCTCCGTTTCTCCCCTTTACAGGCTTCAGCGAGATTTCCCCGAAGGAACATTCCCGCACGCACTCGGAACAGCCGTTTTCATAATCGCACCGTTCAAGGTCGAATTCGGGATGAAACTCCGGTATGACATCCCAGTTGTGGTTCATTTCGTTCATGACGGCACCTTCCGATCGGTTTCGGCGGCAAGATGCAAAAGCACCGGTTCCCCTCCTCTGGGCGACCAGATTCTGTCGACGTCGGAAGACAGGAACCGAATGCTGCATTCCTCCGAAGAGGCATAGTAGGTATTCCCCGCCTGGGCGCAGACCACCGGCCGAAGCTTGTTCCTGTCGTTGAGGACGATGGCACCTTCTTTATGGGTGAGCACGATGCCGAAGGGGCCGTTCACGATGGCCGATCCGTAGGTCTGCCGAAGATAGCGCTTCTTTTCATCCTTCGTCCGGTCGATCTCTTCCCAGAGCGGCGGGGCCATCACGCAGCAGGCATCCCCTTCGGACAGGCCGTCGCGGCGGCTAAGCTTATCATAGATATATGAAATGACTTCCGTATCAGTCTGAAGGAGGCAGTAATATCCGTACATCTCGAGCCATCTGACATTCGTGCCGTAGCTTGTGATTTCACCGTTATGCACCACGGCCTTGTCCAGAATCGTGAATGGATGGGCGCCGCCCCACCATCCCGGCGTGTTGGTGGGAAAACGGTTGTGCGCAGTCCACATATACCCCCTGTAATCCTCGATTCGAAAATAATCGCCGATATCTTCGGGATATCCCATGCCTTTGAAGACACCGACATTCTTTCCCGAGGACACGACAAAGGCGTCATTCATGCGATTGATATGCATGACGATATCTATTATGAAATCTTCCTCCGTCTGCTCCGGGGCCATGAACTCCTCGATGGGCTTCAGAAAATACCGTTTCATGTAAGGCCCCCGGGGGATTCGCCTGTTGGGATAGACCGGGATCTGTTCCGATTGATAGATGACGGTCCTGGTTTTCAGGTAATCCTCAATTCTCGCAACGGCGGGACTGTTGTGATCGCCCTCGTACATGATATGGAAGGCGTACTTGTCTTTGTTCTCCGGATAGGCCCCGTAGACGGCGAAGCCGCCTCCCAGGCCGTTTCCCCGGTCTTTCTGGATACGGATTGCTTCTTTTATGTAGCTTCCGTCTATCATTTTTCTGTCCGTGTTGACGATACCGACAATTCCGCACATTTTTTATACACTCCCTGTTGCCAGTCAGCTGCCGCTCACTGTTTTTCTTCCTATACGCTGCAAATTTCGATGAGCCAGAGAAAATTTCCGTAAATCGCCCGCGTCTGAATCTCGAGCTCGGCAGCCATTTGTTCAAAGTGCCTGATGTTCTTCTCCCGTTGTGCCGTCTTTTCCGTCCATTCCACCAACATGCCCGGCGTCACGTCGAGATGAAAGTGAAGTCCGTAGGCATTCCCGTATCGAAAGGCCTGAACCGGGCTTTCATTCGATCTGGCAAGGTGAAGCGCTCCCTTCGGCAATTCAATCGAATCATCCTGTATATGAAAAAAATTCATCGATGAAGGAAGCCCGTAAAAAAGTATGTCCCTGCGGCCCTCACGGGTGAGATCTATCCTCGACCAGCCAGCGTGCCGCCGTAAATCATTTTTTACAGGAACATGACAAGCCCGGGCCAGAATACGGGCCCCCAGCGATATGCCGAGAACAGGAGTAGTATTTTTAAGCGCCAGCTGCAGCAGAATTATTTCCTCTTCCATAAAATTTTCGCAGCCTTCCACAGCCTTATCGCCCATGCTCACAATTCCGTCAAAGCCGGAAGGGTCTCTCGGCATAACGCATCCCGGGAAAGGATTCACGATTGTAAGTTCTACTCCGTGAAATCTCATGAAATCCCATGTCAGGGACGAACCATCAGATTCGTTATGAGCAATGAAAAGAACTTTCATGTTCCCTATAGTATCGGAAGATACTTCTCCAGTTCGTAATCGCTCACCTGTACCCTGTACAGGTCCCATTCAATCTTTTTGTTTTGAATAAACTTATTGAAAATATGATCGCCCAGCGCTTCCCGCACCACTTCACTCTTCTCCGTATAGGTAATCGCTTCACCCAGGCTGCCGGGCAGCGAATCGATTCCGCGGGCTGCCCGCTCGGCAACACCCATCTCAAAAATATCTTCTTCTATGGGATCCGGAAGTGTATATCCCTCCCGTATTCCCTTTAAACCTGCTGTCAGCATGGCGGAAAAGGCCAGATACGGATTGCAGGCAGGATCGGGACAGCGGAATTCCATCCGCGTTGCCTGCGATTTTCCCGGCCTGTACATGGGAACACGTACCAGGGCGGAACGGTTTCTGCGCGCCCAGGAAATATAAACCGGCGCCTCATATCCGGGAACAAGCCGTTTATAGGAATTCACCCACTGTGCGACTACACAGCAGATCTCCTTGGCATGCCTGAGCAAGCCGGCAATATAGCTCTTACCGATAGCAGACAAGTAATATTTATCATTCTCATCAAAAAAGGCATTTTCATCACCCTTAAAAAGGGATTGATGCACATGCATGCCGCTTCCGTTTTGCCCGAAGAGGGGTTTGGGCATGAATGTGGCGTAATACCCGTGCTTCGCGGCCACCTCTTTTACAATCAGGCGGTAGGTCATGGCGTAATCGGCCATTGTGAGACCGTCGCTGTAGCGGAGATCTATTTCGTGCTGGCTTGGAGCAACTTCATGATGACTGTATTCAACTTTGATGCCCATGCTTTCGAGATCGAGAATCGTATCGCGGCGGAGATCGCTGTCAACGTTGAGCGGCGTCTGATCGAAATATCCGCCTCGATCGAGAATCTGCGGCGCTCCGGTATCACTTTTGAAGTAAAAATATTCAAGCTCGGGACCCGTATAAAATTTGAACCCCATTTCAGCAGCTTTTGAAAGCTGCCGTTTCAAAGCATATCTCGGATCTCCTTCATAGGGAGTTCCGTCCGGATTAAGTATATCGCAGAACATTCTTGCCACATTCATTCCTCTGTTTTCCCTCCAGGGAATAAGGGAAAAGGTACCGGGATCAGGTTTTGCGATCATGTCGCTCTCTTCGATCCGGGCGAATCCCTGAATGGACGATCCGTCAAAGCCCATCCCTTCGCTGAAGGCAAGATCCAGTTCTTCGGGGGATATGGAAAAACTCTTCAGCATGCCCAGGACATCGGTAAACCAGAGACGGATAAAACGAATGTTTTTATCCTTTACTTCCTTCAATACATATTCCTTATTCTTTTCCATCATACCTCCTCCTTTTCGGCTTTTCCGGCCTCTTGCTGTCTCTTGATGAGATACGCAACATCAGTGCCAGAAATAACGGCTCTTGAAAATCTTTGTAACATGATGATACTAAAGGAAATATTTTGATAATACGTTACATGGTGACGTAGAGAGGATTTTTAAAAATTACATTTTGGTAGGGGGTAACAGCAATACCAACCTTCAGGTACGAAATCTCTTGAAATCAATCTCGTACTTTTTCAGCCGCAAACCGATAATCCTTTCGCTTGTTTTGAGAATTCTTGCCGCTTCAGCCATGTTTCCACGTGTTGCCTTCAATGCGTCCATAATCAGATCTCTTTCCAGATTATCCAGTTCTCCCTGAAGAGTTCCGAAAGGAATAGTTCCCGTATAGGCGGAAGTTTGCAGCGAAGGAGGAAGATGATATCCGTATATGACACCCTCATTGCTCACTACAACGGCTCTTTCAATCGTATTTTCAAGTTCACGCACATTACCCGGCCAATGATAACTCATGAGCATATCGAGGGCATGTGTACAAATACGCTGAATACGTTTGTTGTTCGCACGCGAGAACCGGTCCACAAAATGATCTGCAAGAAGCGGTATATCCGTTTTGCGCCCCCGTAAAGGGGGTATATATATCGGAAATACGTTCAGGCGGTAATAAAGATCTTCTCTGAATTTTCCCTCTTTGATCAATTCTTCGAGATTTCTGTTCGTTGCGGCAATAACCCGAACATCCACTTTGGTCGTCGATGTGGCGCCGACTCTTTCAAATTCCCTTTCCTGCAATACTCGAAGAAGCCTGATTTGTACCATTGGGGGCAGATCGCCCACCTCGTCCAGGAAAATGGTGCCGCCCGATGCCAGTTCGAATCGTCCTTTGCGCTCCGCTATGGCACCTGTAAAAGCGCCTTTCTCATGTCCGAACAGCTCGCTTTCCAGAACGGTTTCCGGAAGTGCCGCACAATTTACTTTTATCAGAGGTCTGTTCGCTCTCATGCTGTTATAATGAATTGCATTTGCGACGAGTTCCTTGCCGGTGCCGCTTTCTCCCCTGATCAGCACTGTGGCGTTTGTCTTCGAAACCTGGGCAATAAGCCCGTACACCTCCTCCATCCCCTTCGATTTCCCAATGATATTCGCCGGGTGAAAACGTTCTTTCAATTCGTTTTGAAGCCGCAAATTTTCCTGAATCAATATCTCCCTTTCTTCTTGATTTTCTTGCCGCAGCTTTACAGCCTGCGCAACCATTGAAGCAATCAGCGAAAGCAGTCGTACATCCTCCTTGAGCGATATGGATTCATCAAAGAGCCTGTCCGCACTCAACGTGCCGATCACCTCAGTCCCTATTTTAATCGGAACACAGATAAACGATATGTCTTTTTTCTGCAGGCCTTTACGGGATTCAGTGCGATCGAGAAACTGCGGCTCATCGGAAATATGGGGGACCATCATCGGCTGTCCTGTTTCAACTACTTTTCCGATCACACCTTCCCCGATCTGATACCGGCCTCTTTTTTTCTGAATCTCCGAAAGGCCGTGTGCAGCTTCTATCCATATTTCACGGGTGCGCCTGTTGAGAAGAGCAAGCATCCCGCGGGACATTCCCATCTTTTCCGCCAGGGCGTTCAGGACAGGCCCCACAACCTCGCGAAGGTCCATGCTTCGCCCAAGGACCTTATTTATCTCCCAGAGAAGGGAAAGTTCTTTTACCTCCCGGTTGAACTGCGGTTCTTTCATCGCTGTTTTCATCTTTTCCATTTTTATCCTTCACGTATCGGGGTTATAACTTGGGGTATACTTACGGATTTATCCGGAGATCTGAAAAGTTTCCTGCCGTCGATCTTACACCACAGAAACTCGATTATGACAAGGCTTCGTGAAAAGCTCCGGATGCAAGCACGGGGATGAGGCGTACACAGGAATGTGACGCAGTGACGGAGAAGAAGCGCAATGCAGCATATGGATTTTTTCATGAAACCGTCAATACTACCTTCTGCAAGATTTTAGTGATACTACCATATTGTAGGGACTTGTTCAAACTCTACATATCCTGCGGTGCAAAATATTTATTTCATCCCATGAGGTCTGAAATATTAAAATAACAAAATTACCAATGCAAGACTCGTTTTCGATCAGACTCGTTTTCTATCCGGGATGTGACTGACAAAAAGGCATGTCTTACTCTCTTTAATTTACATGGCGAGATCCTACCGTTCAGTATTTTGAACATTGTGAATTAACATTTTGGTTGTTTTTTTCGAGGACACCGCACCTATAGAATCATGCCGAACCGGGGAATGGTCCGATATCCGGGCATCAAGCACCGGAATTGTTAATAAATTTTTATTTATATATTGCAAATACTTAGCATTCATTCTTCTCAAACAGATTTTAGAATTCTCATGTCATCCGGCCGATCCTGGCAAGCCTATTGCTTTCAATGGAACCCAAAGAAAGGCCTCAAATCCAACCATTTGGTTGATAAAGGCAAAAACAAAAGGCGAACCGTATTCTCAACATTTTTTTCAGAATACGGTTTCGTCCGGAAAAGTGAGGTTATTATGGATACGATCAGTGCAGGCGATACCGCCTGGGTTCTTGTGTGCTGTTCTCTGGTACTTTTGATGACACCGGCCCTTGCTCTCTTTTACGGAGGCATGGTGCGCCGGAAAAACCTTCTTTCCACGCTGACCCTGAGCATGGCCTTTATGGCTCTCATCGGCGTGCAGTGGGTCCTTTTCGGCTATTCCCTTTCCTTCGGTCCCGACATCCTTGGCATTGTAGGGGGATTGAATTTCGCCGGCCTTCTGGGCGTCGATGCGCTTCCCAATGCACACTACAGCGAAACGATACCCCAGGGACTCTTTGCCGCCTTTCAGATGATGTTCGCCATCATCACACCCGCTCTTATTACAGGCGCATTCGTGGAACGCATCAAATTCAAGGGATTTCTGCTTTTCAGCCTCATCTGGGCCACCGTGATCTATGATCCGCTCTGCCATTGGGTATGGGGGGCAGGGGGATGGCTGAGGGAAATGGGGGTCCTGGATTTTGCCGGCGGTACAGTCGTTCATATCGCGGCAGGCTTCTCGGCCCTTGCCTTTGCCCTGGTGATCGGTCCGCGCAAGGGATTCAAAAAATTTCCCATGGAACCGAACAATATTCCCTTGACGGTGCTGGGAGCGGGACTGCTCTGGGTAGGATGGTTCGGATTCAATGCCGGCAGTGCGCTGGCGGCAAACGGCGTGGCCGTCAATGCGCTATTGACGACCAACACCTCGGGGGCTGCCGCCGCTTTAGTTTGGATGTTTCTTTCATGGCTCGACGGAAGGCCTTCAACTCTCGGAATCGCCACGGGGATGATCGTCGGACTTGCGGCGGTTACGCCTGCCTCAGGGTTTGTTTCGCCGCTTGCGGCCCTGTGCATCGGCGTGACTGCGGCGCCTCTTTCCTATTATGCCATGAGATTCAGAGAAAGGCGGAGTCTCGATGAGTCCCTTGACGTATGGGCCTGTCACGGAATTTCGAGCATCTGGGGCATGATTGCCACCGGTCTTTTTGCGACAACCGCCGTCAATGCCGCAGGTGCGAACGGTCTCTTTTTCGGCAATCCGGGACAAATCATGATTCAGCTCCTTGCTATCGCTGTCACTATCGTCTTTTCTTTCGGCGGAACATACATTATTGCCCGCTTTCTTCATGCGAGCATCGGCCTGAGAGTAAGCCCGATGGAGGAGGAAGTGGGGCTGGACATAAGTTCCCACGGAGAGAGGGCCTATCAATAACATTCAGATAATTTATGGAGACACAAAGATGCTTAAAAAGATAGAAGCGATCATTCGCGACAGCAAAATCAACGATGTCAAGGATGCCCTTAACGAAATAGGCATCAAGGGAATGAACATCTTCGAAATACGGGGACACGGCCGCCAGGGTGGCATTCAGCTGATCGGGCGGTCCGGCACCTATCAGGTGGATATGCTCCCTAAAACACAGGTCAATATCGTATTGAGTGAAAGAAATGTAGAAGAGACCATTAAAGCCATCTGCAAGGCCGCCTGTACCGGTGAACCGGGAGACGGGCTTATCTTCATCTATCCTGTAGAGGAAGTCATCCGCATCCGCACGGGCGAACGGACGCAGGAGGCAGTGGCCTACCCCGGCGATATCGATGAAAGAAAGGGAATTCTGCCGCTAAATAAACCATGAGGATTAAAAATGAAGCACAATGCAGCATATGGACTGCTGAATAAGTGAATGCGAGAGCTCATTGATTTTCCGACTCACAGATTTGCCCGGCTCAGACCTGTTTCGACCATGCTGCGTCTCGCGAAGCTTTCCCCGGCAATTGCCGCTATTGCAGCTTCAGAAAAGAGGAATTTTTGAAAATATCGTTCATTTCACAAAAATGCTTGACTGTTGCCCTGCTTATACCTACACTTCATGCGAATGCAAAATAAATCATCGATATTTTCCGCGCAACACGCAACAGTGTTTTCATTTAATTGAAAAGGAGCAGAAGTGAAATGAATTCGGGGCATAGAGAAGAAGACATGTCAGTGTATCTACAGCCGACTTTTACTATCGAATCGGCCCATGAGGCAGTAATCGGACGCGCAGAAGAAATAACGGCAGGCTGCCTGAGCGATACTGAAAAAGCAGTAAAGCTTTTTTATTTTGTGAGGGATTCTATAAGATACAATCTCTTCATGATTTCAGTATTTGAAGAAGATTTCAAGGCTTCTCGGATTCTTGAATGGGGAAAAGGATACTGTGTACAGAAAGCTGTTCTTCTGACCTCTCTGGCGAGGGCAACTGGAATTCCCAGCAGAATGGCTTTTGCTAAAATTAGAAATCATCGGGTGCCGGAGCATATTGTCAAGGCGATGGGGTCGAATATATTCCCCCGGCATGGATACAATCAATTTTTTCTGAACGGAAAATGGATAAGTGCCGCCGCCACTTTCGACAAGGGGCTTTGCGAAAAGAACGGCCTTCCTACTGTTGAATTCGAAGGATCATCAGATGCCGTCCTCCCCGAGACAGATTTGGCTGGTAAACCCTACATCGAATACCTTGAAAAATTTCCAGCCTATGACGACCTGCCGTTCGACTGGATCGCCGAGATCATATCGCAACGAGTGGGCAAAGATAAACGTCCGTGGCTTTCACGAGAAGGATAACCGCCATTTCCGAATTGGGCTTAGGCATTTCCGATTCAGGGTATGAGGTTTTGACCGGCTCAGACCTTTTTTAATTATGAATCATTGAGGCTTCCTCGACCAACTCGAGTGTTGCGCCCGGCGCTCGCCGGGAAGGTTCTTCAAATCGACAATGAGGGGCCAAAAGCAAAGCTGATTTGCGGCCAAACTTCAGACTCTTAAATTGGAGAAAATTGGCTGTCGCATTATGTACCGATTGGAGACATCGGAACTTTCTTCGAAACCGTCAAATAGTGCATTCTCTTCAATTCCAGGCGAAAGTTTATGACAGAAAGAGAACTGATATTATTCAGACAGTGGTTTGAAACGTACGTAAGCGGATATCAAATAAAAAATAATCTGCTGCATCCCATGCTGGAACTGAAAAGGAAACACAGTTTTCGGGTTGCCGCGAATGCAAGAAAAATCGCTGCCGATACAGGTGCTTCCGAAAGCAAACAGAATCTGGCTGAAAGCGCCGGACTTGTACACGATGTGGGCCGTTTCCCGCAATTCAGCAAATTCGGATCATTTCGGGATACCGATACTGTAAATCACGGTATTTCAGGACGGGCTATCCTGGAATCACAAGATATCTTATTGCCGCTTCCTTCCGGTGAACGAACGCAGCTTTTGTACGCCGTGGAATACCACAATCGCAGTAAAACCGACATACCCTTCAAATCCGGCCGGAATTGGCTGCTGAAAGTACTAAGAGATGCGGATAAGCTTGATATAATGGAGCTCACATTGGGTTCCCTGGTTTCTGACGGTTTCAGTGATCTTTCAGATATGCTCCCTCACATCAGCCTCAACAGGGAGGTAACTCCCGAAGTCATACACGAAGCTCTTGCAACCGGTTCCGTTTCAATCGAAAGATTATCAACTCTCGCTGATTTTCTTATCATGATAGCAACATGGTTTTATGACCTCTATTATGTTCCGACTCGCAAACTTGCCCATGAACGAAGCATTTTTCTACGGATTCGGCAGGAATTACCCGACTCAAATGATATTGAGGAACTTTTTGCGGATATACTGGACTCGCAAAAAGCAGGAAGACTCAATTCTGAAACGGCTTCCTAAAAAGCTCCTCATGCCGGCCGCACTGGTATGAGAAAGTTCTACCTAAGTGATTGCAAGGCCCATTGATTTCCGATTTACAGGCGGTGTGCCCGCTAAGACCCGTGGTCGAAGTTGTCAAATAAGTCTATTGATAGAAAGCACCTTCAAGTATAATTTATTTGATTATTCTCAAGGCAGATACTTTTTCATTATCTCTGTATGATTCGAAAGGCATTATATGGCACATGAACATTTTGATGTCATTATTATCGGATCGGGTCCCGCCGGGCTTTTTGCAGCGATTCAGCTGGAGCGCCTCGGAATAAAGAGACTTGCCGTAATCGATAAAAACCCATATCCTGCAGGCGGACTTCTTAATGACGGAAAATTGAATTTCGATTACCGTATCGGAATTGATCTGGCGGAACTTTCGGTAAATCAAGACTCTGCGCGAGATCTCATTAAAGAAGTCAAAGAAATCTTTGTCGGGTTCCCGCAATGCCGGCAGGTAACAGCTGCAGGGATGAATGACAGAATAGAATCGTTAAAGAATATCGCTGAGGATAACGGTGTCGAGTTTATTGCGCCGGAGCAATGGCACTGGGGAACAGATAATGGGAAGGCTGTTGTCGATTATTTGAGAAATTTCCTCACATTTACCACACTTATTACCGGAGCGGAAGTTCTCTCAATCGAGAAGGCTACATGCGGTTTTTGCATACAAACCGCGCCAAAGGCGACCTATTCGGCAAATGTCATTCTCGCCGCACCTGGAAGGAGCGGAGCTTACTGGTTTCGCGATATGGCCGATATGCTGGGGATCACTCACACGTTCGGTCCGATTGATGTAGGGATCCGGTTCGAGCTGCAGAATAAATTCTATGACGCTGTCACCGAAATCGTATATGATCCGAAATTCATTTTTCGCACTGCCCGTCATAATGACAGGGTCAGAACCTTCTGTACCAATCCGGGCGGCCGTGTTCGCACCGAACACTATTTCAACTTCAAACTGGTAAACGGTGATGCTTTTTCCACTCGCAAAACCGGTAATACGAATTTCGCAGTCATCAATACCGTTGCCCTTACTAAACCCTTTTCGGATACAACCGAATATGGGCGCATGATAGCCAGGCAATTTCATCTCCTGGGCGACGGAAAACCTATTGTGCAGCGGATTGGAGACTTCAGAGAAGGGAGGAGAAGTTCTTTAGCGACATTTGAAAGCCGCACTCGCCACTTCGATTCGCTTACCGCTACCTATCGGGCCGTTCCAGGGGATATAACGCTCGGCATGCCGGCAAGAATAATTGATAACATATGGGAATCACTTAAAAAGCTTGACAAGATCGTTCCAGGTATTCTTCATCCCTCCAGTCTCATGTACGCGCCGGAGATAAAATTTTTTGATACACGGTTCCCCACTGACCGCAACCTGGAAACAGATGTTGAGGGCATTTTCGTGGCGGGTGATGGCGCCGGAAAAAGCCGGGGTATTGTAGGAGCAGCCATCTCCGGAATTATCGCAGCAAAAGGCATTTCACAAAAATTTTGACCACCGGGGAAATCCTCTCTTTTGATTCACGGTTCATTTTGGTGGTTCAGCTAAAAGTCCAAAAAGCGAATACATATGAAATGGCACGAGGAGAGGAAGAAAGATTTCTTTCGAGCACGGTCGAGACACAGGTCTGAACCGGGCAAAATTTCATATCCCTGAATGACAGAGAGCACAGCCGGTTACCGGGTTTTCCCCCATACAAACCCGATACTTTATCATCATTGACACCATTTTCTTTTTCTAACAGGGGGAAAGCATGGTTCGGAAAAAGAAAGATTGGAATACAGCCGTTGCTTTTTCGCTGCCATTTACGATTCTCAACATGAATTTTCAAGAAAATGGATTTCAGACATTTTTAATAACTTAAAAAAGGATGGTGTAGAAAAAGCCTTCTTTTTGCCGGGCGTATCCGCATTGCAGCCAGACATTTAGCAGTGCGTGCATTTCTACTTGTGTAAAGTAAAATCTGGTATTATTCCTGAGAGATGCCGAATCAGGTCTGAGGGGGGGGAATCCATGTATTCCATCATCAAATTGAGCGTGCCGCAAAGAACAAAAAAAGAGCACAAAGCTTTTTTTACGTAAGTACCGCAAATACTTAAAACTAAATTCGTAAAAAGCACCAAACAGACGGAAAGAAGGATATGACCGGCAAAATTCTCCATGTTCCCCCATACAGTTCCCTCCTTCGCTGTGAATGCTCCTTTACTACCAACAGAAATTTGCACTTGTATCAAGGAGGATTATGTAATGCCGTTTGAAAAGCAGTTAGATGAACTCAGGAACCGTAAAAAGAAAGCCTTGATGATGGGCGGTGAAAAGAAAGTGGCCAAACATCATGCCGAAGGCAAATACACCGCTCGTGAACGGATTGATGAGTTACTGGATTCCGGTTCTTTTTCTGAAGTCGGAATGCTCAACCATTCCGATATGCCGGGAATGGCTGAAAAAAGCCCTGCCGACAGCAAAGTGGGAGGATACGGTACGGTAAATGGAAGGCCTGTAGGAATAATTTCAGCTGATTTCACCGTTCTCGGGGCAACCTCAAGCCGAATCGCCTCACGGAAAGAGAGAGATATCAGAGAAACAGCACACCGGCATGGGTTTCCCATAATCTATTTAGGAGAAGCAGGCGGCGCCCGAATGCCCGATATCATGGGATCGGCCGGACTTGCATCGTATGGGGGCGGAGGGAAAAACACTTTTATAGAAAGTATGAGCCGTGTGCGGACTACACCCCTTGTCTCGGCAGTTCTGGGCAAGTGTTACGGTGCACCGACATGGAAGGCCTGCCTTTCAGATTTCGTTGTCATGGTTAAAGGAACCGCTATGGGTGTATCGGGACCGCGCATTGTATCGATAGCTCTGGGAGAAAATATTACCGATGAGGAGCTCGGAGGATGGAAGCTCCATGCAACAGTAACAGGTATGGCTGACCGAATTGCGGAAAATGAAGATGAATGTTTTCAGATTATCAAAGACTACTTGAGTTATATGCCATGCCATAATGAAGAACTTCCGCCTTTCGCTCCCGTGCCCGATGGTTCGGGAGAAGAAATGTCAGGCATTCTCGACCTGCTGCCGGAGAAACGCAACCGCACATATGATATGAACCGAATATTGGAAAGAGTGGTCGATAAAAACAGCCTTTTCCCGATAAAACCGCTCTTCGGCAAAACGGTAATCACTTCTCTGGCAAGAATTGAAGGTCACGTGACAGGAATCGTGGCAAACCAGCCCCGGTTCAATTCAGGAGCAATGGATACCGACGGAATAGAAAAGGTAATGAGTTTTCTTTGCCTGTGCGATTCTTTTAATATTCCGCTGATCTTTTTTGAGGATATCCCCGGATTTCTCGTAGGAAGGGAAGCGGAACGCAAGAGAGTGGGCGCCCATGTCATGAACTTTATGAACGCCCTGGCCCTTGTGACGGTTCCCAAAATAACAATAATCGTAAGAAAGGCTTACGGAATGGCCTACTGGAATATGTGCGGCTCGGGAAGCGGGGCGGATTCAATTGTTGCCTGGCCGACTGCAGAGATGAGCTTTGTTGATCCGGCTATTGCCGCAAACGTGGTTTTTGGTGCAATACCCGCACAAAGTCCGGAAGAACAGGAAGAAAGGATCAGAAAAATGGCTGAAGGAACTGATCCTTATGGCGCCGCTGGCCTGCATTTCATCCACGAAGTGATTGACCCGCAGGAAACGAGAACTCATATTATCCGGGTGCTCCGACAGGCACAATCCTTATCTAAAACAAAAGGAATAAGTGAACACCGGCTGGCCAACTGGCCGACCAAATTTTAAGCCGAGGCATTATCGCCGCTGAGAGGCTGTATCATATATGGGAAAAGCGATTTTCTCCATATCGAGCAGCCGGGAGATTCGAGTATTGTGTATTCAGTGTGTTCAGATTTCACGTTCACCGATAATTCATATGTGCGTGTGATACAGCCCGAAACGAGGGGGGGTGAGGCCGTGCAGTGTGGATAATGAATTTAGCAGAAATTCAGTGTAACACTATCCACTTACAGTAATCAAGATTCAGAATTCTTTATTTTTAAGCAGCTACCATATGTAAAAAAGGAGGTCATTTCATGAATAAGCACTATAAAGCACTCGCTATTTTCCTGTTTTTCGCATTTTCCATTGTACTGTGGAATCCTTCCGCTGAAGCACAGAAAAAACAGGCTAAAAGTTTCATACCCCCGATGATCGGAATTGCGACATCCGGTCTTGGAAGCAACGGGCACGCCATGGCCGTTGCATACGCGCCCCATTTACAGGAGCATTTCGGCGTACCTGTAAGAATTATGCCGTCATGGTCAGCCGCACCCGGGCTTTTGCGAATCAAGGACAGGAGGGCCCATTTCAATGGGGGAGGAATCAGCCAGAGCATGGCACTGGATACTATATTTGCAAAAGATTATTTCGCCGATGCCGACTGGGGCCCCCAGGAGGTCGGTATCCTTTGGAATAATACCGCTTCCCCCTATGGCATAGTCGTCCGTGGCGATTCCGATATCAAAAAAATGGCCGATCTCAAAGGAAAAACAGCAGCCATTTATATTACATCTCCTGCCTGGACCATCGGCCTCAAGGGCTGCCTCGCCTTCGGAGGCCTGACCATTGACGATGTTAAAACCGTTGAAGTCGGAGGGTACAGCCAATGCGCCCGTGCCGTAGCGGACGGCCGGGCCGACTTCACCTACAACTGCCCGCAAAGCCCGGTGTCATTTGAAATCGCGGAAGGTCCTCACGGAACACGCTACATCCCCATGGCTCTCGACGACAAAGAGGGCTGGAAACGATTTGGAGAAGTTCGTTCCGATTGTCTGGGCGCCGTCTGTAAAGCAGGCCCGAAATCCTCTTTGGGAGTCCCCATGGTCTGTTCTCCCTTCGTTCTCTGGACGTACAAATGGCTCGATGACGATCTGGTGTACGAAATTGTGAAGTATTTCGCTGAAAATGTTGATGAATACAAAGGATCACATCCCTATCTTTATGAAATGTCCCTTGAGGAGACGGTCAAGTTCAAGGACAGACTGGCCGTGGTTCCGTTCCTTCCAGGTACAGTTAAATACCTGAAAGAAAAAGGGCATTGGAGCGACGCCGATGAGAAGTGGAATAACGAAGGATGGGAAACCGAAAAGAAACTGCGCGATTTATGGGATCAGGCGACAGAGGAAGCCCACAAGAAAAAAATCAAGGCCGATTACAAAAATGAAGAATGGGTAACTATCTGGAATCAGTACAAAAGCACTATCCCGCCCATGAGGCCACGGGCGGCATATTCGGATTGATACGATAACAGTTCCTTAGGGTGGTGCCGCATCAGGGCGCCGGCACCGCCCACACTTGTATTCAGAAAAGGGGGCTTTTGAATGAAAAAAAGTGAGGGATTAGAAAAAAATCTTGCCGGAGGAAGCCGATATCGTGACCTGGGAAGGTTTTTTCAAACGGTTTTTTATATTTTAGTGATATGTTCTATATATCTCGCGATAGAATTTTTCTTTGGCTGGGGCCTCTTAGGTTTTTATCCTTCCAACTGGCAGTATTATTATCTTTTGGCGGGATTTTTGCTGCCCTTCCTTTATCTCTTCATCCCGGCACTGAAGTCGGGACCACGAAAAATTCCCTGGTATGACTATCTGGCAGCGGCTTTAGCCTTTGTCATTCCGGTATATTTCTCATTTTATGTGGACGATATGCAGCTGGGTGCCTGGGCAATTGATCCTCATCCTTTCAATCTGGCAGCGGCGGCCGTTTATACGTTACTCGTACTGGAAGCGTCCAGGAGAGCGGGCGGGACCGGCTATTTCATAATCTGTCTTGTCTTCGGAATCTATCCCCTCATTGCTCCTTTCATGCCGGGGCATTTCAAGGGTCCTCCCTTTGGCATCGAAGCGCTCATCGGGCATCTTGCTTTCGATTCCGAGGGATTCATGGGCATCCCCATGCAAGTAATAGGGGGAATCCTGATCGGATTTCTGGTTTTCGCCGGGCTGCTCATCAGAACCGGGGCGGGTGATTTTTTTCTAAACCTGGCCATGTCCGTGGCAGGTCACACCAGAGGCGGACCGGCAAAAGTGGCGGTGATGGGCAGCGCCTTTCTCGGAAGCCTGAGCGGCAGTATCTTTTCAAATATTGCCGGCACCGGATCCATCACTATCCCGTTAATGAAAAGGACCGGTTTTTCCCCTGTATATGCAGCATCCGTCGAGGCCTGCGCCTCGACAGGCGGAGTAATGATGCCGCCGGTCATGGGAGCGGTAGCATTTGTAATGGCATCACTGACCAATATCCCCTATGCGACGATAATGATCGCTGCATTGATTCCGAGTTTGCTGTATTATTCAGTTCTGCTGGTTCAGGTTGACTCCTATGCCGCCTTACACGGCATGGCGGGACTGCCGAAAGAGGAAACGCCAAAATTCCTGCCGACATTAAAAGAGGGCTGGCATTTTCTTTTTGTTCTTTTTGTACTCATATGGGGACTCGTGTACATGAGGCTGGAGGCCCTTACCCCGTTTTACGCCTCGGCCATACTTATAGTGCTGGCAATGATACGAAAAGAGACAAGGCTGAATTTCCGCAAAATGCTCGATTTACTGGACGGGGTCGGCAAACTTTTAGTCGATACGGTGGCAATCATACTTCCTATCGCTCTTGTGGTCTGCGGCCTGGTAGTCACAGGAGTTGCTCCTGCCTTTACTTCCGGGATAGTGGATCTCTCGGGCGGCAGTCCGTTTTTCTCGCTTATTTTGGGAGCCGTTGCCTGTTATTTTCTTGGAATGGCCGGGATGCTTGTCGCCGCCTATATTTTTCTGTCCATGAGTTTGGCGCCGGTCTTAATCGGTGCCGGATTCAATGAACTCGCAGCACATCTGTTCATAATTTATTTTTCAATGATTTCGGCTATTACCCCACCGGTTGCGGCAGGATCGTTTCTGGCTGCCGGTATTGCCGGGGCACCTCCCATGAAGGTGGCGGTAAATACCATGAAAATGGGCCTTGCCATTTATTTTGTTCCCTTTTTCTTCATCTACAAACCGTCACTTATTTTTCAAGGTCCGGTCTTAAATACGCTGATACACCTGTGCACTGCGTTTCCCGGTGTATTCTTGATAGCGAGCGCCGTAGGAGGATACATTATAGGCATTGGAGTCCTATCAGTGAAATGGCGCCTGGCAGTATTTATAATAGGGATTTTGCTTGCCGTTCCATCATTCATGGCCTCACTTGCAGGTGCTCTTCTGGCTGTCGCGCTCTTGACAAGTCTGTATATAAAAAGACGGAATGAGGCTCAGATTAAAGAAGGTCAAGTCCCATTATCCAAAATTGAATAGATCGGAGATTCCTGCACAAATCAGTCCGTGAATCGGAAAAGCGCTGATTGCAACCCGAATTGAGGAAATCATACATATCAGGGAGGAGCAGATGACGTTAACAGAATCGCCTTACTCAAACAGTAAATGGCGTGATAAAAACTGGCCGTCCTATTTGCCGAGAGAGTTGCGCTTTGAAATGGGGGAAAGGCCTTTACACGATTACCTGACGGCACATGCGAAAAAAAATCCGGACGGGCCCGCTTTAGTTTTTTTTAATCGGACCATCAGTTTCGATGAATGGGACAAAATGTCGAATGCTTTTGCCGGATTTTTAATCGCCAAGGGCATCGAAAAAGGTGATCGAATTGCCATTTTTCTGCCGACGTGCCCCGCTTTTGCCATCGTATATATGGGCATTCTCAAGGCAGGGGCAACAGTCACGGCTTTAAGTCCGGCATTTAAAGAGTGGGAATTGGAATACCAGCTTAAGGATTCAGGCGCCAGAATCCTCATCAGCCTGGATGGCTATATGTCGACAGTATTACCGGTCTTGACCAACGTTGATCTCGAATTTATCGTCGTCACAGGGCACAGAGATTTTTTAAATGAATCCTGTACGGACAAAATCCCGGATGAATATCTTGATGAAAGAAAATATTTCCCCGACACCATAGAACTTATCGACATATTGAGCAGCTTTGACGCAACACCTCCGGAGGTGCGAATCGATTTACACCGCGATATTGCCCTGATTCAATATACAGGCGGCACCACCGGACTGCCAAAAGGAGCAATGCATACTTATTATAATGTAATCTACAAGACGGCAGCCATGAGTCAGGTTGCCTATTACGGGCTTTTTCAGAAAGACGGACCTCATTATATACTGCATATGTCCCCCATCTATCATATTGCCGGCATGCTTCAATTCAACAGCAATGTGTACAAAGGTTTGGGACAGATCTTTTTCCCCCGCTTCGATCCGCTTTTGGCTATGCAGACTATAGATCACTATAAACCCGAACTCCTCATGACGACGACTCCCATGAACATCGGTATGATGAATCATCCTTCTATAGGCGATTTTAACCTTACATCGGTTCGGCGCAGCCGGATTTCCTCTCTGGGGATTATGCTGACAAAAGAAATTGCCGACCGATGGAGGAAACATATCGCCGATGGAGCAGAAATAATTGAGGCATCATATGGACTTACGGAAACTCATACAGGGGATACACTCATGCCGCTCGACCGGCCGGTTAAATGGGGCTCGATGGGAATTCCCCAGTATGGCGAAGAGTTTAAAATAGTTTCATTTGATGACAGAAATCACATAATGCCTCTGGGAGAAATGGGCGAAATCGCAGTCCATGCCCCCTGCAATTTTAAGGGTTACTGGAACAAACCGAAGGAAACTGCGGATACACTTGTTGATGGCTGGGTATATACAGGGGATATGGGGCGCTTCGATGAAGACGGATATCTGTATTTCCTCGGCAGAAGAAAGGAAATGATCAAAGTTTCGGGGTATTCGGTATTTCCCGAAGAAGTTGAAACGTTCATCAGACGCCATCCCGCAGTGGAAGATTGCGGTGTCATAGGGGTTCCGGATAAAAAGAAGGGTGAGATAATCAAGGCAGTAATCACTCTGAAGGAAGAATATAAAGAAACAGTCACTGAGGAAGATATTGTTCAATGGGCAAAGGGGAAGATATCCTATTATAAAGTTCCCAGGATAATTGAAATCACGGATAGCTTGCCCAAAAGCGGCGCCGGAAAAATTTTGCGCAGGCTTTTAGCAGATTAAAAATCGGCGCTTTCATAAAAGGCTTATCACGCAGGCTGCGCCAGGCAAGGGGCAAGGCAATATATATGAATACCTGCTGTTTCAGGAATAATACTAAATCATCTTTTTTTTCAGGAGATCCATTAAGTATTGCTGAGGCTGTAAGAAACACTAAAATTCAAAATAAGGGGGTTGTTAAAATGAAAAAATCTTTTCTTACTGCAGCACTTACACTGGCAATTTTTCTGATTTTATCACCCGTAACCGTAGCTGAAGCAGGGAATCCTCTTCCTCACAGCATCGGGGTTGCTACAGGAGGCGTGGGGACTACTGGTCATGCCATAGCGGTCGCTTACGGCGGAATTATGGAGGAAGTTCTGGGCCGAAAGGTAAGAGTATTACCGTCAGCTGCCGATATAGTTAATTTCGGTCAGATAAAAGCAGGGAGAGCTTTATTTATTGGTGGTGCCGTATCTCAAAACTGTTCAGCAATGGATGGCACAGACAATTTTGCAGTGCGCGAGTGGGGTCCTCAGGAGTGCGCCTTTATGTGGTACAGCAATACGACGCCTTATGGATTACTGGTACGGGGCGATTCTGATATAAAAACTGTCAAGGATGTCAAAGGCAAGAAAGTAGCCGTATATAAGGCTTCAATGTCATGGCATAAAAGCATGGGAGCTATTCTTAATTTCGGCGGGCTGAGTTGGGATGATGTACAGCAGGTAGAAGTTGGAAGTTATTCTCAGATACACCAGGCCGTTGCCGACGGACGAGCTGACTGCACATACAGTTCTCCGATCAGTTCAATCACACATGAGATTGCTCAAAATCCGAACGGGATTCGGTATGTTCCAATGCCATTGGAAGATAAAGAAGGGTGGGATCGCTTCTTTACAATAGTAACGAGAAGTGACAAGGGATATTGCAAAAAAGGTGTCGAGCAAGCAAAAGGAATCCCCATGGTTATGGCACCGTTCCCCATATTTACGCTGAAAGGCGTTTCTGATGATGCAATCTACGAAATTGTGAAATTTTTCGCAGAGAACTTCAATCGCTATGAGAAAGCGCACCCTATGATAGATGATATGCATATAGACAAGGTCTTGGCATTTAAAAACGAAGGGATAGCTATGGCGATTCATCCCGGCACTGTCAGATATCTTAAAGAAATTGGCAAATGGTCCGAACAGGACGAACAGTGGAACAGAAAACAATGGGAACAGGTAGACCGGCTAAAAGAAGCTTGGAACAAGGCCATAGCAGAAGCAGATAAGAACGGAATCAAAATCGCTAACGATAACGAAGAATGGATTAAATTATGGAAGAAACACCGTGAAGCTGCCGGGGATCTTGTAAGGAGATCGTCTTGATTAAGAGTCGCTAAACTTTAGATAATCCAAGGGGATTGAATTGTATTCAATCCCCTTTATGGCAATGTTCGTTTCAATAAAAGAGAGACGGTAAATCATGGATAAAAGGCTCACAAAAGATAAAGATACACAATACGCTTCTAAAAAAGTAGATATTGCCGCTCAGCGGAAATTACCCTTTCCACTACAAATTGTCTTTTATATCTTCACTCTGCTTTCGGTTTTAATTGCCGTAGATTTTTTCTTTTCGCTGGGATTGCTTGGATTCTATTTTACTGAATATCAATACTATTATATTTTAATAGCGCTTTTGATGCCTTTTGTATATTTGCTTTTGCCGGCGAGCAAAACAGCACAATCCTATATACCATGGTATGATTATTTTGCAGCGGCAACAATATTCTCCATCGCATTCTATTTTTCCACTCAATATGAACCTATTCAATGGGGCTATTGGACAATGAATCCGCCGCTTTTGAGCTTAATTCTTGGCACAGTGCTCATTGTTCTCACGATGGAGTCAGCTCGAAGGACCGGCGGTACTGCATTTTTGATTGTCTGTATTGTTCTTTCCATTGTTCCCTTAATTTCGCATCAGTTGCCCGGTGTCCTTAATGCACCCAGATTCGAGTTCAAAATCCTGGTCGGTCATGTCGCGTTCGATAGTGAAGGATTCTTAGGTCTTCCTATGAAAGTTATAGGAGGAACTCTCTTTGGATTTCTGATATTCGCCGGCATACTAATTAGGACCGGGGCAGGCGCCTTTTTTCTTGATATGGCAAACATACTTGGAGGAAGAAGCCGGGGAGGTCCAGCCAAAGTGGCAGTGATAGGAAGCGCATTTTTCGGCAGCCTCAGCGGCAGCAGCATGGCAAATATCGCCGGAACAGGTTCCGTCACTATTCCTGCAATGAAAAGATATGGCTATCCTAATTATTATGCTGGCGCAGTCGAGGCCTGCGCTTCGACCGGCGGCGTTTTGATGCCCCCGGTAATGGGCGCGGTGGTTTTTGTAATGGTGACAATGACCCAGATCCCCTATGCCACTATTTTGGTTGCAGCCCTAATACCTAGCATTCTGTTTTACCTTGGATTATTGATACAAATTGACGGTTTCGCAGCCAAAAACGGCCTCAAGGGAGTTACCAGAGAACAGCTCCCCAGATTTTGGCCTGTTTTCAAAAATGGTTGGCATTTTATATTTGTCCTGATATTTCTTGTGTGGGGTCTTTTGGTCATGAGATGGGAAGTGTTGACTCCATTTTATGCTTCTGCTCTGCTCTTTCTGATTATTGTGATAATGTTTAAAAAGACAGGATTCAATCTGGGTGCCTTGCTTTCTATTCTTGAAGGAATAGGCGGTTTGCTCGTATATACAATCGGTATCATTTTGCCTCTGGCACCTGTTGTGGCTGCATTGCTCATAACCGGATTAGCACCGTCATTTACTGCAGGTATTTTAAATTTATCGGGAGGAATTCCCTTCATAACTCTGCTTTTAGGGTTCATTGCCTGTTATATTTTAGGTATGACGGGCTTATTGGTCAGTGCCTATCTCTTTCTTGCCATGGGATTGGCCCCCGCACTAGAAGCGACCGGATTTAATGTGTTGGGAGTGCATCTTTTTATCATTTATTATGCCATGCTCTCCATCATTACTCCTCCTGTTGCGGCCGGTGCTTTCCTGGCAGCAAATATTGCAAATGCAAAACCGATGCAAACAGCTGTACAGGCAATGAGACTGGGAGTAGTAATTTATGTTATTCCCTTTTTTTTCGTCTATGAACCGGCTCTAATACTTCAGGAAGGTACAGTCTGGCAAATTTCCTTTCATATTGCGACAGCGGTATTGGGAGTTCTTCTGATCGCTTCAAGCCTGGAAGGGTATCTTATCGGAATCGGAAAACTGAAAGTATTTAGCCGCATCCTGATCGGAATTATTGGCTTTTTAATAGCAATGCCCAGTACAGCCGGGGTACTTCTTTCCTTTGTGTTGGCAATTCCAATTGTTACCCTCTGGGTGATCGACAAAAGAAAAATCAGGGATAATTCGGATACAGGCACCGAAAGAAGCACCAGCCCGGTTATGACTCAGGCAACTCAAAAGAAATGATCTCGATTTAACTGATAAGGTCTGAAAAATGCATTTATAACAAGTGAGTACCTAACGTACGGCATGCCATATAACAATAGCATTTATTCTTTTGCTATATAGGGTCATTTCCTTCTGTGATAAAAATTTAACTTAGAAATAACTTAAAATTTTGAACTGCTATATCAGGAAGGAGTAAAGAGAGATGTATTCACTGGAAAAAATGACAATCGGCAACTTATTTAAACGCAATCTGAGACTTTTTCCTGAAAAAACGATACAGGTTCTTGAGGATGGAAAAAGACAAACGTACCGGGAAATCGATGAAAGAACAAACCGATTGGCAAACGGACTGCTTTCACTTGGACTAAGAAAGGGCGATCATGTAGCGATAATGGCTATGAACTGTTTGGAATATATGGAATACCAGCTCGCAACGGCCAAAATCGGAATCGTATCTGTACTGATAAATCATCTGGCGCCCAAAGACAGGATTCTTTATATGCTGGAAAATTCAGATAGTAAGGCAATAATATTTGAGAGCCGTTATTTGAACAGCCTTTTGGCATATCGAGAAAACCTGTTAAAATTAAAAAATTACATCATAATACGAAGGGAACAAGAAACAAAAAATATTAAAGACCTTATTGATTATGAATACTTAATTGAAAAATCCCCCGATACGGAAATAAATGCGGACGTGAACATCTACGATCCAAACAGCATCATATTCACCACGGGCACAACCGGTCATCCAAAGGCAGTTCGCAAAAGTATGGCGGCCGACTTATATCATTCCATAGGTTCGGTCATTTATTATCCAAATTACGATGCCACATTCAAATTGGGACTTCCGGCATATACCCATCTCGTTTCGCTGCTGGTTCCTCCTCAATTTCATTTAGGTGGACAGGCTGTCACTCTAAGACCATTGATTCTTCCGGGAACTATTGTCCTGATGTCAACTTTTGACCCGGAAAATTTCTTACGTTTAATTGATCGTGAAAAAATCAATACTTCGTGGGTGCAACCTGCCATGCTGTATAAAATCAAGAATCTACCAGATGAAATAATTACAAAATATGACAGAAGCTCTTTAATAACAATTATCTGCGGTTCAACTTCACTCAAGGAAAAGGAACGAAAAGCACTTGAATCTTTTTTCTTTAATGCAAGGCTGGGATCTTGCTATGCAGCTACGGAATTTGGCATCGTGTCGTATGTCACGAGTGAAGAGTTAACAGCTACCAGACCAGAAAATCTGGGACTGCCGGTATTTAGCGCTGACATAAAAATTGCAGGCAAAGACGGCGCGGAGCTTCCGAGAAACGAAATAGGAGAAATATGGGTACGATCACCTGCGTTGCCTATTAATTGTGAATATTACAAAGACGAAGAATCAACTGAAAAGGGTTTTAAGGATGGGTGGGCTATTGTCGGTGATATGGGTTGGCAAGATGAAAAGGGGTACATATACTATTATGGGCGTTCTGATGACATAATTATGACCGGTGGAGAAAAAGTTTCGCCATTATCAATTGAAGAAGTCATACAGCAAAATCAAAAAGTCGATACTGTTGTTGTGATCGGCATGCCCGATGAAAAATGGCAAGAAGCTGTCACTGCGGCTGTAATACCCATCAAAGGCACTAATTTATCCCAGCAGGAAATAATGGATTTTTGCAGAGGAAAAGTTGCAAATTATGAGATTCCAAAAAAAGTATACATTGTCAATGAACTTCCCATCGGACCAACAGGCAAATTGGACAGAAAAGCGCTGAAAAAGATTTTACTGCAAAAATAGACTGCTTAACACTGGCATCCGGTTAAGAATCGAATGCATCAATTTGTTGCCAGGTTCAGTCAGCTTTAATCTGCCAGTGTAGTTTTCAGATATCGGCGACGATGTCGGATGATAATGTGAATATATTAGCTAAGAAAACGAACGTTTTCCTGTTGCCGGATCTATAAACAATCAGACGATACCGAAGAACTGATAAATACGTCAATCCCTACATTCGTTTGCATCGGCCATTGTTGAACGGGACATCCGGCCTTGAAAGCCGAGGTGGAACAGCGTTTCGCGATATGAATTTAAACGTGCTTCTATATCTGAAAGGTTTCTCTATCCAGGCAAACGCCAGACACAGAACTGATTATAACGAGAGAACTTTCTTGCTCCGTGAATACAGAACGGGTCTTGTTATTGATGGCGGCTCTGAACCGAAATGCGGAATCACGCTTTGGGAGTTGCCGTATTACTTGTGAAAACAGATCACTTTGCGGCGCACGATATCGGCCATGATTTTCAATTCCGTGCCTGCCATATCATAGACGCCGACGGTATCGCGATATGCCGCATAGTCCGGCACCAGCTCGTCAAGCTTATTGGTAAATCCGCCAAGCCACCCTTCATTGAAGTTGACGCCCGTCTCCCCTGGAAATATGGCCAGATAGAAGATACCGGTTTCGACCAGATCCTGGAAGAAATGAGTGCCGTAGGAGAGCTCCGGCATCAGGTTCCCCATGGCATAGGCCACTTCGCCGAGGATGCTTATATTGTTAATGTCGGAAAAACGGACGGGCACACCCAAAGATGGTGTGGTCGAGCCCCATCTTCCGGGTCCCAGGAGCATTACCGGGAACTCGCTTTTATTCCCTATCTGCCGGTTCAACCGGCCGATCGTCCGCGCAATATCGTGTTTCTGTGAAAGGGGCAGTTCGGTATATCTCTTAGGACTGATATAAATGATCCGCAGTACATTCTCGGAAATACTGCCGCCGAAGAAATTGCCCTCGAATTCGAAGAAGATCTTGTCTTTGCCCACCTGGTTCGGCAATTCCACCCTCTTTTCCTGCCCGATAGTCTGGAGGGGCCGGCACTGGAGAAGATTGATCTTGAAGTCGCCGTTGCCGGAAAAATTGACCGTAAACTCGGTATCAACAGGATACTGGTAGATGGTCTCCAGTTTTTTCATCATGTTCTGCATGATCTGCGGATAGGACGACCGGGACAGCAGTTCGTCGAAGGTGATGATCCAGGCTTCCTGATTTTTGATGCCCTGTTCCCTGATCCTTTCGTTTATTTCGTGATCTCTTACAGCAATCCGCTCAAGGTTTACATCCAGCCCCTGCCCCATCAGATTTAGAACTGAGAGCGTTTCCAGTGAATTCTTTTCAAGATCGAGAACGTCCACCTCCCGCTGTGAAAACTTCCGGGTATCCTCCATTCCGGCATGAGGCTTCTGCAGGGGGACGTCAAGTGCCACGATGCGGGGATAATCACCCTCGACCCGGTTGACGGCCCGCGTCCCGAGACCGAAAACGAGCCTGAGCATGCCCGACCGGGGGTCCATGTCTTTGTTCCAGGTGAAGATATTGCAGGACATCCCTACACCGGCAAAATCGGGGAAAAAATAGTTCTTGTGATGGGTGCCCGATACCCGCTGAACGAGAAGTGCCATCTGCTCGTCAATCTCCGAAAGACCCCGCTGCAGGCGATAGGTCAGGGCATCGACATTCATGGTACTCGCATAGATCGTGCGGACCGCCTCCTCGAATTTTTGGTACCGCTCCTCCGGCGTGCCCTGATTCGGCAGAAAGATGCTGTCGTACTTGCCGGCGAAGGCGTTTCCGAAATTGTCTTCCAGAAGACTGCTGGACCTGACAATGATGGGAGACTGGCCGAAATACTCCAGCGTCCGCATAAACTGTTCCTTGATCTCGTCCGGGAAAATTCCCCGTTTCATTTTTTCACGCAGCACCCGGGCCTTTTCGAAATATCCCCCCTTCGTCTTCTGGTCCATCCTAAGGCGCCACCAGCCGTTCTGGACCAGATAGGTGTAAAAGACGTCGGAACCGATATAAAATGAATCGTGAGCTTCGAGCTTTGCCTGCCAGTCGAAGAGTTCGTCCTTTTCCAGGATTCTTCGGGCCACAAGCATTCCCACCGTTTTGCCTCCCACATAGCCCGTTCCTATGAGGCGCTCGCGAATCCTCAACAATTCCTCAAGTGAGAAATTCTCCTTGACGAGCATGGACATTCTGGGATCCCTGGTGACCATGATCTTGCAGATCCGGTCGATCATTTCTTCCTTCCTGCCCGATTCCCAGGGTTTCTCCAGAAGGTCTTCCGCTTCTATGAAGAGGCGGTCCCAGTAATCGAGACTCCGTTCGCTCCGTTCCGTTCGTCTCATTGACAATTCGGAAAAGAGTTTCGCCGCATCGACGCTGTTGATGATCGGGATAAAATCGTCCCTTTCCCGAAGATGAGGAAGGAACATGGTTGGCGAATAGCGCTGCCACACTTTGAGCGGGTGAATATAGAGTTTCTCTTTATCGTTGAAGACATCGAGCAAGAGCTGGGTCGTTTCGCGAATTCGCGCAACGGTCTGAAAGGAATGGCTTTCCCGTATGAGCGCGAAGTAGGCTATGGTATTCAGTTCGAAAAGATAGGGACAGGTAATGACGAAGAAATTTCCGATCATGAGATCGGTGGCCCATTCCGACAGAAGATTGGACAGACAGTCGAATACGTAAAAGACGCCGTCTCCTTCCTGCGTGACGATATTATAGACTTCGGTGGAAAAGGATTCGAAACCCTCTCTCGGATCGAGGCGATAGACGAAGACCCGCTCATCATCGACAAGCGGTTCGTGATCGGCAAATCGGATGTAGACCAGCTTTTTATTTTCTTTCAACGCCGACTGCACGAACTGATCGGTAAAATATTTATAATCGGTGAGGTCGTCCACCTGCCAGACCACATTGTCGCCAAGCCTGAAACTGTCGATTACGCCGTCGAGAGAGGAAATCCCGGTGGTGACGGGCTGGGAACTCTTGTTCTGTTCACGCTGGAGACGCCGGGTTTCCCGCAATGAAAGTTCCCGGTCCTCTTCTTCCTTCTGCCGAACGCGCACCGACTGCGCGATCATTGAAGCGATAATCGTGAGCAGCCGCAGGTCCTCCTGAAGCACTTCTTCACCGGCCCCTTCCCGGTCGACACTCAAGGTTCCCACGACCTCGTTTTGCACTTTGATGGGCACGCATATGAAAGCGATATCTGTTTTGCCGAGATTCTTCCGCGCTCCGGTGCGATCCAGAAAGCGGGATTCCTCGGAGATGTGGGGGACTATCATAGCCTCCCCCGTTTCGACCACTTTTCCTACTATCCCTTCCCCCGGCTTATAGCGGCCTCGCTTTTTCTGGGCCTCCGAAAGACCTTGTGCCACTTCGATATAGATTTCACCTGTTTTACGATTTATCAGCGTGAGAAATCCCCGCTTCATTCCCATCGTATGATCCATCGCCCGCAATAAAGGTTCGCTTATTTTGTCCAGATCGATATTTCTTCCCAGCGTGCGGCTTACTTCCCAGAGCAGTGCCAGTTCCTGAGCCTCTCTCCCTGTCCGGGACTGGCCATCGATATCATTGTCCTGCATATACAATCTCCCCCTTGGAGGCTTTGTGAATTTGAGCTGAAAGCTGAAGCAAAAAAATGGTTATTCCGATCAAAAAGATAAAGTAAATTCAAAAAAACAGGCACACAATCATGAATCCAAGGCTCGCGAATAGCCCATTCACCTGATTTTTTTCTTAAATCTTCATCTTGGGCCGAGAATTTCCATTCTTTTTTCAGTCTCCAGCCTTCAGTATCAGTATATCGATTTCCGATAAATCTCCTGCAGTGAACGGACGGTGCAGGATCCCCTCTTCAACGCCCCTATGGCGTTGACCATCGCCCTGGCGGCGGATATGGTCGTAACCAAAGGAATATTATGATCGATGGCGCTGCCTCGTATCCGGACCTCGTCCCGCCGGGGTTTAGGCCCGCTCGGTGTATTGATCAGAAGCGCCACGGTCCTGTTTTTTATATAATCGAGAATATTGGGACGCCCCTCGTCCAATTTCGGAAGCTTCGTCACCTCGATGCCGTTGGCCGTGAAGAGGTCCGCGGTCCCGGGAGTCGAAAGAATCTCGAACCCCAGATCGGCGAAGCCTTTACCGATGGCGAGCACGGCCTTTTTGTCGTAATCCTTGACACTGATAAAGACGCTCCCCTTTGAGGGGACATCCTGTCCCGCCGCGATCTGGCTCTTGCCGAAGGCCACGCCCAGATCGGCATCGTGTCCCATGACTTCGCCCGTCGATTTCATCTCCGGTCCCAGCATCGTATCTGCCCCGGCAAAGCGGCTGAAGGGAAGAACGGACTCCTTTACCGCGAAGTAACCCGGCAGGGGATCGGCGTCAACACCTTGGTCTTTCAAAGAAATGCCGGCCATTATTTTAGTGGCGATCTTCGCCAGCGGAAGTCCCGTTGCCTTCGAGACGAAGGGAACCGTTCTCGATCCGCGGGGGTTTACCTCAAGGACATAGACCTCATTGTCCTTGACTGCATACTGCACGTTCAAGAGGCCTTTTACCCCCAGCTCCAGGGCGAGGCGCCTCGTCTGGTCCTTTATTTTTTCCACCAGCTCCTTGCTGACCGAATAAGCGGGCAGCACCATGGCGCTGTCTCCCGAATGGATTCCCGCCTGTTCGATATGTTCCATGACGCCGCCCACGATCACGTCACGGCCATCGCCGACGGCATCCACATCGATTTCGATTGCATCTTCCAGAAATTTATCGATTAGAATCGGATGATCCGGCGATGCCTTGAAGGCCTCCCGCACGAAACCTTCAAGTTCTGCCCTGCTCCAGACCGTTACCATGGCCCGGCCACCCAGCACATAGGACGGCCGGATGAGTACCGGATAGCCGATTCGCCCGACAATGGTTTCGACCTCCTGAAAGGTACGGGCGCTATCGCTGTCCGGCTGTTTGATCCCCAGCGTATCGACCAGTTCCTTGAAGAGTTTCCGGTCCTCCGCCCGGTCTATCGCCTCGGGCGATGTTCCTAAAATCTTTACTCCATGCCGGGCCAGGGGCATGGCAAGATTCAGCGGCGTCTGGCCGCCCAGCTGGACGACGACCCCTTCAGGCTTCTCTTTTTCCACAATATTGAGAACGTCTTCCAGGGTCAGGGGCTCGAAATAGAGCCGATCGGAGATATCGTAGTCCGTCGATACCGTTTCCGGATTGGAGTTCACCATTATCGTTTCATAGCCCAGTTCCCGCAGCACCAGTGAAGCGTGGACGCAGCAGTAGTCGAATTCTATGCCCTGGCCGATCCTGTTGGGACCACCCCCTATTATCATGACCTTCTTTTTCTCGCCGCCGCGGCTCTCGTCCTCTTCGGCATAGGTGGAATAGAAATAGGGGGTATAGGCCTCGAACTCCGCCGCACAGGTATCGACCAGCTTATAGACGGGCGTGATCCCCGCCTCTTTTCTCACCTGCCTCACCCGGCCTTCGTCGCATGCAAGAAGGCGCCCGATCTGGCGGTCAGAAAAGCCGCACTCCTTGACTCTTCTCATCACGGCCGGTGGAACGTCCTCCACCTTTGAACAGGCCGCCAGTTCTCTTTCCGTTTCTACAATTTCAAGAATATTGTCCAGAAACCAGGGATCGATCCCCGTCAGCCCGGCGACCCGCTCCAGGGGCATCCCCTGTTCGAGGGCGTGCCGGACATAAAGAATCCGCTGCGGTGTGGGGCGGGAAAGCAACGCCGTACTGTAGCGTTCGAAATCCACGGCGTCCTTGGGCAATCCCTCCAGGCCGGCAAGACCGATTTCGAGCCCACGAAGCCCTTTCTGAAGAGCCTCCTTGAAGGTCTTCCCGATGGCCATGGTCTCGCCCACCGATTTCATCGAAATGGTCAGCGTGTCGTCGGCGCCGGGAAACTTTTCGAAGGCGAAGCGCGGTATCTTGACAACGCAGTAATCGATGGCGGGCTCGAAAGAGGCCGGCGTCTTTTTGGTGATGTCATTGGGGATCTCGTCCAGGCTGTAACCGACGGCAAGTTTGGCGGCGATTTTTGCTATGGGGAAGCCGGTGGCCTTCGATGCCAGGGCCGAGGAGCGGGAGACCCGCGGATTCATTTCGATTACCACGATGCGGCCGTTTTGCGGGTGAACGGCGAATTGAATATTCGATCCGCCTGTGGCCACGCCTATTTTGCGGATAACGGCCGCAGAGGCATTTCTCAGCTGCTGGTATTCGAAATCCGTCAGCGTCTGGGCCGGCGCCACTGTGATGGAATCGCCCGTGTGGATCCCCATGGGATCGAGATTCTCGATCGAACAGATGATCACTACGTTATCCTGCATGTCCCGCATGACCTCGAGTTCGTATTCCTTCCACCCCAGAACGGATTCTTCGATAAGGATCTCACCGATCATGCTCTGCTCGATTCCCCGGCAGGCGAATTTCTCGAATTCCTCGGCGTTGTATGCCAGGGCGCCGCCGGTGCCGCCCAGCGTATAGCTCGGTCTGATTACCAGCGGAAACCCGATGTCATGGGCGATCGCCCGCGCCTCGTCCATGCTGCGGGCCACTTGGCTGAGCGGCGTATCGAGCCCGATCTCCGCAATGGCGGCCTTGAAGGAATCCCGATCCTCGGCCCGTTCGATGGCCGCGAGATCGGCGCCGATCATCTCGACGCCGTACCGTCCGAATATGCCCCTCTCCGCCGCCTTGACAGCCGTATTGAGGGCCGTCTGCCCGCCCAGGGTGGCCAGGACGGCCTGGGGCCGCTCTTTTTTGATGATTTCCTCGAGCACCCCGACAGTAATGGGTTCGATGTAAGTGCGGTGGGCCATCTCGGGATCGGTCATGATCGTGGCGGGATTCGAATTGAGCAGCACCACTTCGTATCCCTCTTCAACCAGGGCTTTGCAGGCCTGGGTTCCCGAGTAGTCGAATTCGCAGGCCTGCCCGATTACAATGGGTCCGGACCCGATGATCAGTATCTTCTTTATGTCGGTACGTTTCGGCATATAGATCCGCTTCTATTCCCACTCTATGGTGCTCGGCGGCTTGGAGCTGATATCGTACACGACCCGGTTGACACCCTTCACTTCGTTTATGATCCTTGAGGAAATCCTGCCCAGAAGATCGTAGGGAAGCCTCGCCCAGTCGGCGGTCATCCCGTCCATGCTGGTGACGGCGCGAAGGGCGATTACGTTTGCATAGGTCCTTTCGTCTCCCATCACTCCCACACTTTTCACCGGAAGAAGCACCGCGAAGGACTGCCAGATATCCCCATAGCCTTCATAGCGGGACATTTCGTCCTGAATTATAAGATCCGCCGCCTGAAGCACGGCGAGATTCTCCCGGTTGACCTCTCCCACAATGCGCACCGCCAGCCCCGGTCCCGGGAAGGGCTGCCGTTTCAAGAGCCGGTCGGGAAGGCCCAGTTCTTTCCCCAGCCTTCTCACTTCGTCCTTGAAGAGTTCCCGCAGCGGTTCGAGAAGATCGAATCCCAGTTCAGCCGGAAGCCCGCCGACATTATGATGGCTTTTGATCATGGCGGAAGGCCCCCCATGGGCCGACCGGCTCTCGATCACATCGGGGTAGAGCGTCCCCTGGGCCAGAAACCGGGCGTCTTTCATCCCGCGGGTCTGCTCCTTGAATACTTTGATGAAAGTTTCACCGATGATCTTTCTCTTCCGCTCCGGATCGAGGACACCGGCAAGCGCGTTGACAAACTCGTCCGCGGCGTCTACCACTGTGATATTAAGCGGATAATCCCTGGTGAAGATCGACCGGATTTCATCCACTTCATGGGCGCGCAGCACACCGTTATCCACGAAGAAGGGCTTCGACTGTTCTCCGATGGCCCGATTGAGGAGGGCCGCCACAACAGCCGAATCGACACCGCCGGACAGGGCACAGACAACCTCCGCCCTCCCCACCGCTTCCCGAATGCGGGCAACAGATTCCTCGATGAATTTGCCCATGGTCCACCCGCCCTTCAGACGCGCAATCCGGTAGAGGAAGTTTTTGAGAAGCGCCGGTCCCTTCGGCGTATGCACTACTTCAGGATGAAACTGGACTCCGTAAATTTTACGCTCATCATCGCCCATTGCCGCTACGGCGCACCTCGGCGTCGATGCCAGGATGCGGAACCCCTCGGGAGGGATCACCACATGATCGCCGTGGCTCATCCATACGTCGAGGCCGGCATCCAGGCCGGCGAAGAGAGAGGCGCCGTCACGGACGTCAATCCTCGCCGGTCCGTATTCTCCGCTTTTCCCTTTTTCGACCTGCCCTCCCATTATCAGGCCCATCAGCTGCATCCCGTAACAGATGCCGAATATGGGAATTGACAGATTCAAGATCTCCGGATCGATATCGGGATGCTTCTCGTCGAGAACCGAAGCCGGCCCCCCCGAAAACACAAGGGCCGACGGATTCATCGCCGCCAGTTCCTTTTTTGTAATACTATGCCGGACGATTTCGCAATAGACGCCCAATTCTCGAATTCTTCGTGCGATCAGCTGCGCATATTGTGAACCGAAATCGAATACCGCTACCATTTCCTGCATGATTCTTTTCTCCGGGCAGGCAGTCCGTCCGCCGGTATTTTCCGTTAGCGGCGGTCTGTCACCTTTGTTGTTTTTTTTCTTCCTGGCTCTTTTTTATTTGTTCGATGAAGCAGCTGAAGAGACTGCGGGCATCGTGGGGACCCGGTCCCGCCTCCGGGTGGAACTGGACCGAAAAGATCGGAAGCGACCTGTGCCTGATCCCTTCCAGCGTTCCGTCATAAAGATTCATATGGGTCACCTCGATCTCATTGATGTCGAGCGTATTCTCATCCACGCAAAATCCGTGGTTTTGAACGGTGATGTGAATCTTTCCCGTCGCCAGGTCCTTGACCGGATGGTTGCTCCCGTGATGGCCGAATTTCAGCTTGTATGTCTTTCCTCCCAATGCCAGCCCCATGAGCTGATGACCGAGACAGATGCCGAAGAGCGGCATAGTTTTCAATCCGATCAGATTCCGAACCGTTTCGATCGCATAGGTGACGGCAGCCGGATCGCCGGGCCCGTTCGAAAGAAGAACGCCGTCGGGATTCAACCGGACGATATCGTCCGCCGTCGAGGCCGCATTGAGGATTTTGACGTGACAACCAGCCTCGTGAAGAAGGCGAAGAATGCTGAATTTGACCCCGAAGTCAAGCACTGCCACAATGGGCTGTTTACGCTGCCCCAGGTCGTAAGGCACCGGCGAGGTAACCTCCGAAACCAGGTCCCTTCCGACGAGCCCCGGCGATTCCTTCGCCCTGGCGACCAGCTTTTGGGGATCGGTCTCGCCAGTGGAAAGGACGGCCCTCATCGCGCCGGCTTCACGGATATGCCGGGTCAATGCACGGGTATCGATCCCCTGAATTCCGGGAACGCCGTGTTTTCGCAAGTACGAATCGAGATCGCCCGCCGATCGGTAATTACTTGCCCTTCTGCTCAATTCATTGATCGCGAATCCTTCAAGCCAGAGCGATCGGGATTCGCTGTCGTTGTCGTTTACCCCGTAATTACCGATGAGGGGGTACGTCATGACGACTATCTGTCCTTTGTAGGACGGATCGGTCAGGACCTCCTGGTATCCCGTCATGCCCGTATTGAACACGACCTCACCCATCCGCTCGCCTTCGGCGCCGAAGGATTCGCCTTCGAAATATCTTCCATCTTCCAGTGCAAGAATTGCTTTCATTGTAAAACACCGCTCGCAGGTTCAAGGGTTCACGACTCGGGGTCTTCAACCTTTTGCCTGTGCTTATGTATCTATTTGACTATTCGCCAAAATGCTCCTTGTTGAAATTCCGGGGAGTCGCCGTCGGGTAGTTCCCCGTAAAGCAGGCCCTGCAGAAATCATTTCCGTCCTTCACCGTATCGAGCATGCCCTCGACAGACAGGTATGCCAGCGAGTCCGCCCCCAGAAATTTTCTGATCTCTTCGATGCTGTGGCTCGCGGCGATAAGTTCGCTCGATTTCGAGATATCTATGCCGTAAAAACAGGGAGACACAATCGGGGGCGAACTGACCCTGACATGGACCTCGGCCGCCCCTGCTTCCCTGATCAGGTGAATCAGCTGTCTCAGCGTGGTTCCCCGCACGATCGAGTCTTCGACCACCACGACCCGCTTCCCCTTCAATACGCCGGAGACGGTGTTGAATTTGATTTTCACGTCGAGATCGCGCTCATGCTGGTGAGGCTCGATAAAAGTGCGTCCCACGTAGTGATTGCGTATAAGCCCTATTTCGAAGCGGATCCCCGAAGACCCGGCATACCCGAGGGCCGCCGTATTGGCCGAGTCGGGAACTGCGATCACCAGATCGGCGTCGCAGGGCGCTTCCTTGGCCAGCGTCCTTCCGAGCTGTCTTCTTATCTTGTCCACCTTTTCTTCAAACACGATGCTGTCGGGCCTTGAAAAATAAATATACTCGAACATGCAAAACGATCGAGGTCGAACTTCCGGAAGATGGATGGAAGAAATTCCCGAACTGCCGACGGACAAAACTTCTCCCGGCGCCACATCCCTGAGGTACTCGGCATTGATGATATCCAAAGCGCAGGACTCGGAGGCGACGACAGTGCCCGTTTCGGTCTTGCCGAGACAGAGCGGCCTGAAACCGCGGGGATCCCGGGCTGCGATAAGTGTATCCGGCGTAAGGAAGACGAAGCTGTACGCTCCTTCTACCTGCCCGAGCGAATCGGCTATCATTTCCTCAATCTTTTCCTCCCTGGACCGGGCGATCAAATGGAGCACGATTTCACTGTCCGATGTGGTTTGAAAAATCGAGCCTTCGTTTTCCATTTTTTTTCGAAGCTCGCCCGCGTTTACAATATTTCCGTTATGGGCCGCTGCGATCTTGCCCCCCTTGAACCGGATCAGTATAGGCTGCGCATTTCCGATCCCCGAAAGACCCGTCGTCGAGTAGCGGTTATGGCCGATGGCGGAGTTCCCCTGAAGTTTCGAAAATACTTCCCTGTCGGAGAAAACCGCCGATACCAGTCCCATTCCCTTACGCAGGGCGATGGTGCAGCCGTCGGAGGCAGCGATGCCTGAGCTTTCCTGTCCCCGATGCTGCAGTGAATACAATCCCAGGTATGTCTTGCGCGCCGCCTCGCTGTCACCGAAGATCCCGAAAACGGCACAGAACTCCTTGAGACCGGCGGCTGCGTTTCGTCGGCAGTCCTTTTTACAACAGGGCATTATTCAACTTCCTCCTTGCCCCACTTCATTTTCAAGCCTTGAAATCGATCCAGAGCTTCTTCCAGGCGATCCTCGGGCATGGTCATGCTCATGCGAATGAACCCTTCGCCATGCTTTCCGAACCCGACTCCCGGCGTGCACACGATACCCGTTTTTTCGAGAATGTGGGCACAGAATTCCATTGAACTTGAGCCCGCAGGAATGGGCGCCCATATATAAAAGGTAGCCTGCGGCATAGGAATGTTCCAGCCGATCTCTCTCAAGCCGCTGACGAACCGGCTGCATCTTGATTCAAACAGGGCGCATATTTCTTTTACGCTTTCCTCGCATTCGCAAAGGGCCGTAACGGCTGCCTCCTGAATGGGCAGGAATATCCCTGAATCGAGATTCGTCTTGACCCGCGCCAGCGCTTCGATAATAGCTGCATTTCCTGCGGCGAATCCAACCCTCCAGCCGGGCATGCAGAAGGTTTTCGACAGTGAATGAAATTCGATTCCCTTCTCTTTTCCCCCGCGAGTCTGCAGAATACTTGCTGAACGATTGCCGTTGTATACAATTTCGGAGTAGGCCGCGTCATGGCAGAGTATCAATCCATGATGATCGGCAAAATCCGCCACCTTCTGAAGATTTTCGAGATCGGACACTGCCGCCGTGGGATTGGAGGGATAATTGATCCAGATCATCTTCGTGTTCTGCGTCACCAGAAGAGTGAGCTCCTTTATATCCGGAAGGAATCCGTTCTTTTCCCTCAATGGAAAGAAAACGGGAACGCCGCCGGCAAGGACGGTTCCGGCCGCATACACGGGATAGCCGGGATCGGGCAGAAGGACCTCCTGGCCCGGATTGACAAGGGACAGGAAAATGTGGCCGATCCCTTCCTTCGATCCCAAAAGAGGCAGGACCTCCCTGTCGGGATCGAGGCGTATGCCGTAACGTTTTTCGAACCAGTCCGCAAAGGCCGCCCGCAGTTCCGGCAGACCTTCATAGGACGAATAGTGGTGCGTTCCTCCCCTGCGCGCGCTTTCTACCAGTGTATCGATGACCGCCTTCGGAGGCCCGACATCCGGATCTCCGATTCCCAGATCGATGATATCGATTCCGCGCCTTCGCGCCTCTTCCTTTATTTTATCTATTCTCGCGAAAAGATAGGGTGGTATATGCTGAATCCGCTGCGACTCTACCGTTCCTGCCATTCCTGCTCCTTAAAAAGAGGCGTAACTCCCTCATAAATCCATGATATTTTCCCTGCGAGCCATACATCACTGAAAAATGATCCTTGATCCTGAAAACGAACTTCAAGCTCGCCTCCCGGCACTTCAACCGTAAGAGCCTCCGTTTTTTTATCGGCCATCAAACTCGCCGTTACAGCAGAGGCTATTATCCCCGTTCCGCATGCCAGAGTTTCCCCTTCAACTCCCCTTTCGTAAGTGCGTACACGTATTCTGTCGCTGTTTATTATCTCGACAAAGTCAACATTTGCACCTCGGGGGCTGAAGACCGAATGAAACCGGACTTCTCTTCCCAAATCAACTATATCTTCCGCATGAACAGCCATCAGCGGTCCTTTTAAAATGGACGATTCCTGCAGATCTTTCATTAATATGACCGCATGAGGAACACCGACTTCAATATAGTACAGGGGAATTACCGTTCCCTTCCGGACAGTAACTATTCTGTTCCCTTCAGTTTTTTTCACGTCCATCAATTTAATTGAAATGTCTTCTTTATCGACAAGTGCAATGATATCTCCTGCAAGCGTGTGAAATGTCATTGGTGAATCTGCTATTTCGCTTTCAAGGGCGAATGCTGCCGCACATCTTGCGCCGTTTCCGCACATTTCAGCTTCGCTTCCATCGGCGTTGAAGATCCTGAGGCTGAAATCGGCGTGATCGTCCTTTCCAAGCAGCAGCACGCCATCGGCACCGATCGACCGGCGCCGCTCGCAGACCTTCCTTGCAAAGACCGGCCACTGGACATCGAAAGTCCCCGCCATATTATCGATCACGATGAAATCGTTTCCATGACCGGACATCTTGGAAAAATTCAAATAATTTTCTCCGCTGCCGCATATCTTTCTCATACTCACCTCCTGCAGGCCTTGCTTGATACACATTTCCATCTACGAAGCTGCATACATTCCGATTTCGCAGGTCAATGTTTTGAAAGCAATATCGGTGCCAAAAAAACATAAAGGTAAATAAAACCTATCATATTGTTTTAATTTATACTATCCAAAACAGAACGGAATTGGTGAATTCCAGGAGTTCGTGTTTCCCTACCATACTGTAGGATCCTGCTTTACAATCTACTGAAATGTGATGAATAACACTTTGCTTGACAATACTTCTCTCTTGTTGTATTTATTTCAACAGTAATATTTTCAGTACGACTTCACTATCTACTTTTCATATCCCGGATACAAAAAGGGACGATAATAAAATGGAACGAATAGAAGCGACAATAAGATCCAATTTTCACCCTCGCATAACTGAAAGCGGCGAGATGGCAAAACTGTTGAAGGGGCGGCATGGTCGCAGGCTTGCGAGAGTAACCCGCTCTATGGGAATGAACTCGTTGTTCGATGAATGGGTTGACCCGCGGCTGAGTTTTAGCATTGTAAAAGTTATATCTGCAGGAAATGGCTCGGTACTTCTTCAGGGAAACAAAAATCTCAAAAGTTCCATGCTGGCCCGCGTAATGCGGGATTGCACGCAGGCAGTATGCTTTATTGCGACGATCGGTCCCGCTCTCGACAAGGCAATTGCACGGGCAAATGCAAAGCGTAATTTAACAGCGGCATATCTTATTGAAAGAATAGGGTCTGCCGCAATCGAGGATGTAGTCGATGAATTTCAACTTCTTATGAAAAAAAGGTTCCAAAAAGAACATGCAGATGTTACGCTTCGCTTCAGCCCCGGATATTGTGACTGGCCTCTCACGGAGCAAAAAAAGGTTTTCACGATTGTTGATCCTGCACGAATCGGCGTTTCCCTTTCTTCTTCATGCCTGATGACACCAAAAAAAACAGTGTCGGGAATTTTCGGAATAGTACCGGAAGGGAATATTCCTTATAACCCTTGTATGTCCTGCAAAAAAAAGGATTGCAGTGCGAGACGCCTTCGACTGCGAAAACTCTGACACCACAGCCATTATTTATTGCCCGATCAGGAAAAGTTATGCCTGCCGCTATAGTGCGGAAAATAATAAATTGAATCAAATCATACTGTTGATTGAATATGTTACCATAATAGAAAGGCACTTGTTACTATTATGAAAATAAAAGACATTTATCGAGCCAACAATAGATTACTTTCTTTTGAGGTATTCCCGCCAGTTCGAGACGGCACCATCGATCGGCTCTTCGCGGTGATCGAACGGCTTTCGGAGCTTAATCCCGATTTTATTTCGGTTACCTATGGCGCCGGCGGCACGACCCGGGATATGTCGGTTGATATAGCTTCGGCAGTGAAGAAAAGAGGAACTGCCGAAGTAATGGCGCATCTTACGTGCGTAGGTGCCACCCGGCAGGAAATAGAAAATGTACTCGGAGAGTTGACCCGCGGCAATATAAAAAACATACTTGCGCTGCGCGGAGACCCTCCGGCGGGTCAGACATCTTTTACAAAAAAGAAAGGCGGCTTCGCATATGCCAATGAATTAGTCGAATTCATCGGCCGCTTTAATTTTTTCTGTATCGGTGTGGCAGGATACCCCGAAGGGCATATGGAAGCACCGAGTTTCAAAGCAGATATCGAAAATCTGAAGAGAAAAATCGACGCGGGCGCTGATTTTGTGATCACTCAGCTTTTTTATAATAACGACGACTTTTACCGATTCAGGGATGCCGCAATCCGGGCCGGAATCAATGTACCGCTTATACCGGGAATCTTCCCTATTTTCAACTACCGGCAGATCCAGAAAATCGCTTCACTCTGCGGCGCAAAAATTCCTTCCGCCCTTCATGAAGCGCTCTATAATTCAAAGGATGAAAACGAACGTGTCGAAGAATACGGAATAGAATACGCCCTTCGTCAAAGCAATGACCTTTTGCAAAACAATGTTCCGGGGCTCCATTTTTACAGCATGAACAGAAGCAGACATGTAGAGAGGATAGTCCGCAATCTCTCTTGGGAACGAGGATAAAGAATGAAAAAAAAGAAGATTTATCAGGGAGGCTCCTACACGCCTCTCAAGGACGATGATATCAAAAAAATTCACAATGCTTCTCTTCAGGTTTTCGAGGAAACAGGAATAGAGGTAAGACTCGCGGAAGCACGAGAACTCTTTCAGAATGCAGGTGCCGTTGTTGCCGCCGGCGATCCGGTCGTCAAAATACCCGCCGGTCTTGTAGAGGAACTCCTGAGTCAGGCACCGCCTTATGTGACTCTCTGCGGAAGGGATGAATCGGGCTTTTACGACTGCGAAATAGGAGGGCAGAATGTCTATATGGGCACCGGGGGAACAGCACTGAACGTTCAAGACCCTGGAGCTGATGATTCACGCAGAGCAACACTGGATGACATTGCCGCCATGGCAAGACTTGTCGAACGGCTCGACAATATCCATTTTTATATGCTTAACGTCTACCCGAACGAACTGTCCGCCGAAGATGTTGATGTCAATCGTTTCGGCATTGCGCTCAAATATACGCAAAAGCACATTATGGGCGGTGTCTATACGGTGGAAGGGATCAGGAATGTAATCAAAATGGCCGAAATGATTGCCGGCGGGCCCGATGCACTGAGAGAACGTCCCATTATTTCTATGGTCACCTGTGTAGTGAGTCCTCTCAGACTGGATGAGCATTATTCCGGTCTCACCATTGAAGTGGCCCGGCAGGGTATTCCTGTGGTGGTACCGGCCGAACCGTTATCCGGCGCCACTGCACCGGTCACGCTTGCCGGAACATTGGTCGTTCAAAATGTAGATACTCTGGCGGGAGTCATGCTGGCACAGCTGGCTAACCGGGGAAGCCCGGTCGTGTATGGCAGCGTCGCTTCGGTCGCTGATCTCGCTACCATGAAATATCTTTCAGGAGCTGTAGAAATGGGACTTTTGAATGCCGCCGCCGCGCAGATGGCGCAGTTTTATCATCTTCCCTATTACGCTACGGCTGGAATGACCGATGCAAAAATTCCCGACGCGCAAGCAGGGTATGAATCTGCGTTAACCAATCTTATGGTCGCACTGGCAGGAGGAAATTTTATTCATGATGCGGCAGGTTTTATCGAATTCTGCATGACAGCCTCCTATGACAAACTGGTGATCGATAACGAGATCATCGGCATGGTAATGCGCGCTGTTGAAGGTATCGAAGTGAACGATGATACAATTGCCCTTGAGATAATAAAAAAAGTGGGTCCCGGGGGGCACTATGTCGCACAGCGGCATACAAGACACCACATGCGCAAAGAGCAATATGTACCGGAATTCGGCGACAGGAGCGATCGGATCGAATGGAATCAACACGGATCCAATGACGCAAAGGCCAGGGCGGCAGCAAAGGTAAGGGAAATACTTGGTGAACATCGCCGTTCATTTATTCCGGATGAAACCATGAAAGAACTTCTTGCGACAATACCGAATTTGAAAGATTTGTAGGAGTATATACATGCTGATTATCGGAGAAAAAATCAATGCGTCAATACCTTCTGTAGGCAAGGCAATCGCAGACAGAGATGAACTTTTTCTGACAGCGCTGGCAAAAGATCAGGCAACGGCAGGAGCGGATTTCATCGATGTAAATGCGGGAGACGGCCGAAGCACGGATAGTTCTCCCGTCGAAATTATGAAGTGGCTTGTTGACATCGTCCAGAATGCGACAGATAAGCCTCTGTGCCTGGACAGCGATGATCCGGCCGTTCTCGAGGCCGCCCTTCAGCAATACCGCGGTGAACGGGTAATGATTAATTCTGTAAATGCCGAACCGGAGAAACTGGAGCCGGTGGGACGTATCGCCGGTGAACGCAAGGCCGATCTTGTCGCACTGGTCATGAAAGAGGGGGGCGTTCCCCGACTTGTTGAAGAACGGATGGAAGCAGCGGACACAATAATGGAATATCTTGGACGTCTGAACGTTTCAGAAGAGCATGTGTTCTTCGATCCCCTTGTTCTTCCCATATCTGTCGATACGAAGCAAGGAATAACCACCTTAAAAACTATTGAAAAATTGAAGGAACGTTATTCAAAAGCAAAAACCGTGATGGGCTTGAGCAACATATCGTACGGTCTTCCTGCCCGGGCCATTGTAAATAGATCATTTTTTCTCATGGCGGCCGCGTTCGGTCTCGATGCGGCTATTTTAAATCCCCTTGATGCCCGGCTTATGAGCCTTGTCAAGACGGCTGATTTACTGACCGATAAAGATCCTCGCTGTAAAAAATTTACCAATGCGTACCGTAAAGGGCTGCTGGTACAATAAATATTTTGTAGAGAAAGGAGTACAATGTGCCTAGAGAAGGTCTTCTTATAGAAAATCCTTTCGAGCGGCTGTCGAAAGATGAACTCATGCACATACACAACGCCTCTCTGGAGCTGCTGACCGACCCGGGTCTTATATGCTATAATGAAGAGGCTGCATCCATATTCGCCGATGGCGGCGCCGATGTATCACCGCTGCTTGATACATCCCCTCCATGCCGGATAGTGAAGATCCCGGAACGTCTTGTGAATGAGGCCGTTGATCGTTCTCCGTCCAAAATCATTCTCGGGGCTCGCAAACCGGAACACATGCTTGTCATGCACGGACATGAACCGAAAGTTCACTTTGTCACCGGTTCGGAAACGAATATCTGGCTTGATGTTGAGTTTCAGGATTATGCAGGAAAAACCGATCCGTCAAAGGAAATAAGAATACCCGAATTCATTGCCCGGAGAGGAACTCTGAAAGATCTGTGCACCTCGGCACGCGTTTCCGAGCACTTGGAAACACTGGACGGTTTTATCCGCAATGTCAATATTCAAGATGCCGATATCACTGAAGACAATAAAGATGTCAATAAAGTCTTTGCCTCACTTGACAATACGACAAAACACGTCATGGTGGGACTTACAAATATTGATCAACTGGATAATGTCGTCAAGATGGCCGAATTGATTGCGGGCGGCAAAGATGCATTAAAAGAAAACCCGGTCATCTCTTTCATTACCTGCCTCGTCAAAAGTCCGCTCCAGTTTGTCAATGATACGACCCGTTCCTTTATCGAGATATGCAGAAGGGGCCTGCCCGTAGTTGTTTCTTCATCTCCTCAGGCCGGAACAACGGCACCCATACGGGAAGCAGGGATAATAGCCCAGATTAATGCAGAAGTGCTTGCAGGCATTACGCTGGGGCAACTTGTCAATCCGGGAACACCTATCATGTACGGCAGCGTACCGGTAAGAACCAGAATGGACACGCTGGCCGATTCATATGGAGCAGTTGAGACAAGCCAGTATAATATCGATTGCGTGCAGCTTGCACGGCATTACGGTCTTCCGAACTATTCCACCTCGGGAGTATGCGATCCCAAGATTCCGGGACAGCAATCCTCAGTCGAGCGGCTCTTCTCGAATATCCTGGTGACCCTGAGCGGTCCACAATTTCTGCACTGCGCCTACGGGCTTCTGGACTGCAATTCAGTCTTCTGCCTGCTGCAGGCAGTGCTCGATGATGCCCATTTCAAGATGATAAAATTTTTCCTCCAGCCGGCCCGCTGTGATGAAGGGGAAATAGATGCCATGATTCGCCAGATAAGAGATGTGGCGGCAACACCTCAAAAGCTTTATATCCGTACGATTCGTAAAGTTCTCAGAAGCGGCCTTTTGTCGCCTCCTTATCCTTTCGAAGGCAGCGCCGATAAAGACGAAGTGTTTGCCCGTGCGAACGACCGTATGGAGGAATTGCTTAAAAAACCGGTGGAACACATTGACAAAAAAACGACAGAAAAAATTTTCAAGGAGATTCCCGGCATTTTGCCGCGGCTCAATCCGAATTAACCATGAAGGGAGATACTCATGAGTGAAGAAATACTGACACTTTTAAAAGAAAACGTCATTCAGGGAAGAATTACCGAAGAAGATGAAGGTATCGACGAAAACCTCTCCGGACCGGGTGCGGTTGAACTGACTGAAGCCGCTCTCGAACAAAATATCCCAGTGCAGGATATCGTTACAAAAGGATTGACAGCCGGGATGGACATCGTCGGACAGCGCTTCAGCGCAAAGGAATATTATGTCCCCGATATGCTTGCATCGGCTGAGGCAGTAAGCGCCGCAATGGATATTTTAAAACCGCATCTTGAAAAATCGCAGGTGGAAACAAAGGGGACCTTCGCTATTGCGACAGTGAGAGGCGATATCCATGATATCGGAAAAAACATTGTTGCGACATTGATTAAAGGAGCGGGATACGAGGTGGTTGATCTTGGAATAGATGTACCGACAGATAAGATTATCGAATACGTTCGTGATAAAAAACCTGCTTTTCTTGGGCTTTCGGCTCTGCTGACCACAACGATGCTCTTTATGGGAGAGGTCATCGAGGCGCTTAAAGATGCAGGTCTGAGGGACACGGTGCGTGTGTTTGTAGGAGGTGCAGCCGTTTCGAAGGAATTCGCCGCCGAAATAGGGGCTGACGCTTACTGTGCTGACGGGTTCGAGGCGGTTCGAATACTCGATTCGGTAGCCTAGTAGTTTTAAGACAATAAATTGCAACAAAAAAAAGAAAAATCGATAAGGAAAATTTTATGTCCGGAATTGCAGGTCAACTTGGAAATAATGAAGCCGCAGTGAGTCAGATACTTGAAAACATATCCCATCGGGGGCCCCACGGTACGGTTACATTCGATGAAGGGTCAATTCATTTGGGGATAAATGAATTAAATGTCGGGGGAGACTCCAGGGAAGGTTCCCATTCGGCTTCTAAAGGAAAAAAGGCGGTAGTTCTTGATGGAAGGATTTATAACGAGGCGTTGTCGAAATACAGCGATGCCGAAGCAGTCCTCTCACTTTATGAACAGTTCGGCGATCGTTTTGCGGAGAAAATTGATGGTGATTTCGCCTGCGCCATACGCGACGGAAGTTCGATGATATTAGCCCGCGATGAAGCTGGCGTGAAACCTCTGTATTACGGCCATGATAATGAAGGAAATTTGTGTTTCGCATCAGAGGCAAAAGGCCTTGCAGGCATTTCAAGCGACCTAAAAGAATTTCCTCCGGGGTATATTTACTCACGCCAGATAGGCTTTCGGCGTTTTGTCAGCACTGCAGTGAGCACACCTGATGTTACAACATACGATCAGGCAAAAAGTATTCTCCGCGAACTCCTTGAGAAGGCGGTAGAAAAGCGGATGCGCGATAATGCAGTGACAGGCGTGCTCTTGAGCGGAGGCCTCGACAGCAGCTTGATTGCCGCCATGGCATGCCGCATCCGGCCCGGAATACAGTGCTTCACAGTAAGCATGGAAGACGGAGTCGATCTGCCTCTTGCCCGCGATGTAACGGCAGCCCTCACTCTTCCCCATCACGTGCGTATGTTTGGAAATGATGATATCAGCAAAGTACTTCCTGAAGCGATCCATTATCAGGAGATGTTTGAAGAAAGCTGCGTTCATGGCGCTATCGCCAATTTTCTTGCAGGGCAATTTATTAAAGGAAAATCTTCCTGTGTACTTACGGGAGAAGGAGCAGATGAGTTCTTTGCGGGCTATGACGGACAATATAAGGCCGCTTCTAACCAGGAAGAGGTAGCCGCCATCTGTGATACCCTTATCAATGTAGCTCATAATACGGCTCTCCAACGGCTGGACAGACTCAACGCGGCAAACGGATATGAAAGCCGGACTCCGTTTCTTGATGCGGCAGTCATGCAGTTCGCCCGAAAGTTACCGCTGGCCTGGAAGATACACGGCGAAGACCGAACGGGAAAGTGGATTCTCCGCCAAGCCTTTGAAGACGTGCTTCCTGAACATATCATTTATCAGACGAAACGATTCTTTGCCCAGGGTTCCGGCGTCGCCTATGTAATGAGAGAGGAAGCGGAAAAAAACATTTCAAGGGAAGAGCTTGATGCCTTCAACAGCCAGAAGGGCAATCCTCTTCTTTCTTCGGTAGAGGAACTCTATTATTATCGATTCTTCAAAAAAACTTTTCCCTGCAATTCATTTGATCGCCTCGTGGGCCGCTGGGATCCGCTGCGCCCCGATTTTTTCCCGCGATGGGAAAAAAGGATATAGATGACAGGCAGATTAATTCTTGTTGCACAATCTCAAAATTGCTGTTTTAATGTCGCCCCGACGGAACAGTATCAGCCTTGGACCGAAGAATAACTCATGCGGTCTATCTGAAATACATCTTTCCTTTATTCTAATTTGCACCGATATCGGAGGAGTTGAATGAAAAATGCTGAAAATTCATTGATTCGTGAATCGATCGACACGATTCGTTTTCTTGCGGTGGACGCAATTGAAAAGGCCAATTCCGGTCATCCGGGTCTCCCGATGGGATGCGCGGCTATGGCATATACACTCTGGATGAATCATCTGCGTCATAGTCCGGCAGATCCGAACTGGTTTAACCGCGATCGCTTCATACTTTCAGCCGGGCATGGATCCATGCTGCTGTATGCCCTGCTGTACCTTACCGGCTACAACATTTCTCTTGACGATATTACACAGTTCAGAATGCTGAACAGCAAGACGCCGGGGCATCCGGAATACGGGTGCACGCCGGGGGTCGAAGTTACTACGGGCCCCTTGGGCCAGGGAGTAGCAAATGCCGTCGGAATGGCCATAGCAGAAGCATACCTGTCTGCTCGCTATAATCGGCACGGGTATCCGGTAGTCGATCATTTCACGTATGTAATCGCCGGCGACGGAGATCTCATGGAGGGGATTTCGGCCGAAGCCTGTTCCCTCGCCGGACATCTCAAGCTTGGCAAACTCATCATGCTCTATGATGATAACCGGATCTGCCTCGCCGGATCAACGGCGCTTTCCTTTACAGAGGATGTAGGGAAAAGGTTTGAGGCTTATGGATGGCAGGTGTTGACCGTTGATGACGGAGAGGATATCGAAGCCGTCGATCGGGCCATTTCGGAGGCGAAGGAAGAGCGGACCCGCCCTTCCCTTATCGCCGTAAGAACGATCATCGGATGCGGAGCACCGAAAAAACAGGGGACTTGTAATGCCCATGGCGCCCCTCTGGGTACGGAGGAGGCGGCTGCCTGCAAAATTTCCCTGCACTGGCCGGGCGAATCACCGTTCCATGTTTCCGAAGACGTCCTGGCATTCACCAGGAGAGCTGTGGAAAATGGAAAAGCGCTGCAGACAACATGGAATTCCCTGATGGACGAGTATCGATCAGTCCATGCTGACCTCGCCACCGAACTGGAAAGAATCGTAAAGGGAGATCTCCCTCAGGGATGGGAGGAAGCGATCCCTTCTTTTCAGGATTCCGATAAAACAATGGCTACAAGGAAGGCGTCGGAAGAAGTCATGCAAGCCTTAGGAAAATTGATGCCGGAACTGCTGGGCGGAACAGCAGACCTGAATCCTTCGACTCTTGCCTGGGTCAAAGGGGCTGGTGATTTTGAATCTCCCTCTCTTCTTTCCGAAGGTGTTCAGGGATCGGTCGGCGGGCCTTGGGGTTATGAGGGCCGGAACATACATTTTGGTGTCCGTGAACACGCCATGGGAGCAATCGCCAATGGTATGGCGCTGCATGGAGGCATTACACCTTATGTGGGAACCTTTTTTACTTTCTCCGATTATATGAAGCCTTCAATGCGACTTGCCGCTCTTATGGGCATAAACGTTATTTATGTTTTTTCCCATGACAGTATCGGAGTGGGAGAAGACGGGCCGACTCACCAGCCTGTCGAGCAGCTCATGAACCTCAGATGCACTCCCAATATTATGGTTATTCGTCCCGCGGACGCAAATGAAACGGCTGAAGCCTGGCGGCAGGTGCTTACCCGAAGAGAAGGTCCGGCGGCACTGATTCTTTCCCGGCAGGCACTCCCGCTTTTTGATCGAAACCGATATTCTTCTGCCCGCAATCTTAAACGGGGGGGCTATATACTCTGGGAATCACACCCGGACCATCTGCCTGAGATTATTATTATAGGCACGGGATCGGAATGCGCGCTCGCTCTTGCAGCGGGCGAAGAATTAGGAAAAAAGGGGATTGCGGCCCGCGTCGTAAGTCTTCCCTGCTGGGAACTGTTCGATGCCCAGTCAAGTGAATACCGTGACTCCGTTCTTCCACCCCGGATAACAGCGCGCGTTTCAGTAGAGGCGGGCATAACCCTGGGATGGGAACATTATCTGGGATTTGAGGGAAAGGCGATAGGCATGCAGGACTTTGGGAAAAGCGCCCCGGCACCGATGTTATACGATTATTTCGGAATTACTGTTGAAAAAATAGTGCAAACCGCACACAATCTTCTAGGTGAGTGAATTTAAACGCGTCGTTATTTTACTTATAGTGCCGTCCCGGTCTGTATAAGAGACTTTTGAGTCAGAAAGAAATCGAGCCGTTAAGGAGGATAAATGGCTGATAGATATGATGACCTTAAAAAAAGTGCCGCAGAAAAGGCCCTCGAATTCATATCTTCTCAAATGATAGTAGGACTCGGGCACGGCACGACGGCTTCTTTTTTTATACGGGCCCTCGCGATGAGACTTCAAAAAGGATTGATCAGTGAGATATTCTGCATACCCTGCTCCGGATCAGCAGAAAAAGAGGCATCAGATCTTGGACTGCCTCTTACGACAATCGAATCACACCCTGTTATCGATTGTACAGTAGACGGTGCCGATGAAATCACGATAAATCTTGAAGTACTCAAGGGGGGAGGAGGGGCGCTTTTGAAAGAAAAGATCCTTGCCCAGGCAAGTACGAGAGAAATTATTATTGCCGATGAATCAAAACTTTCTCCGGTTCTGGGATACAATCGATCTCTCCCGGTGGAAGTACTTCCCTTCGGCTGCCGTTCACAATTCAGCTACATTGAAAGTATAGGCGGAAAACCCGTTCTGAGAAAAAATTCAAAGGGGGAAATATTTAAAACAGATCAGGGGAATTATATTCTTGACTGTAACTTCGGTCCCATTGAATCCCCTGCCGATCTTGCCGGCAAACTGGAAGGGCGCGCTGGAATAGTCGCACACGGATTGTTTTTGAGTCTTGCCACAGACGCTCTTGTTGCAGGTAAGGAAGGAGTGCGCCACATAAGGAAATAATCATGAAACTGCAACCTCTTCCCCCCCTTTATTCTTGACGTAGCAACATCCTGTCTTCTATACTTTTGCGAATATTTCAAGGAATCGTAATGAATGGAACCAATTCATACTTTCGATCCGGTCACGTGCGATACCCCATGGGACAGAATTTACCGGCGCCTGGGGTACCGCAAAGGAATTACAAATTTATCATCATTTGAGAAAAGGGTTATTGATGACGCAATTGACTCTGCTCTCATGCGCATTCATCTGAAGGGAACGGCACGACGTCTTTCTATATCAAGCAGGAGCTCCAGTGAAATCACACTGACTTCCGGAACAATTTTGCAAAGTGAAGCACTATCACGCTATGTAAATGAATGTGGGGAAATAGTTCTTATGGGTGCGACGGCTGGCAGCGAAATAATTGCAGCCATAGGAGAAGAAACCACCCGTAACAATCTCAGCCGGGCAGTCGTCTTTGATGCTGCTGCCAGTGAAATAGTAGACAGTGCTCTCGACTGGATCGGAAATTTTTTTGGCGGATTGATTCGGAGGGAAAATAAACTGATTTTAAGGAAGCACTTTTCAGCAGGCTATGGTGATTTCGCGCTGAAAAATCAGCACGTCGTCTTTGACCTTCTGCGACTTGATCGACTTGGAATATTTATTAATGAAAAGGCCATTCTCGTTCCTGAAAAGACAGTAACAGCAATCGCAGGAATAAAAGAGCTTAAAAATAAAGAAGACCTTACATATTCTCACTGAGGAGCGCATATTTTGGCACAAAAAATAAACATCGGCAGCTTGCTAAAAAAGAGGATTGTCATTCTGGATGGTGCCTCGGGTACGGAACTTCAGAAGAGGGGCATGCCTGCAGGCGAATGTCCCGAGAAGTGGTGCATGGATAATCCGGAAGCCCTGTTAGCGATCCATAGAGAATATCAAAGTGCGGGAGCCGATATCCTGTACAGTGCTACATTCGGCGCAAATAGAATCAAACTCTCTCAATACGGCATTACAAATGTGCGGGAAATAAATACAAAGCTTGTCAAAATAGCGCGCAAGGCAGTAGGAACACACGCAATAATTGCTGGAGATATAGGCCCTACGGGCCGTTTTGTCGAACCATTCGGCGATCTTGCCTTCGAAGATGCAGTAGATATTTTCAAGGAACAGATTGAAGGCCTCTTAAAGGGGGGTGCGGATATTCTGGTAATCGAAACAATGATCGATATCCAGGAAGCTCGTGCTGCTCTGATTGCAGCACGAGAACTTTCGAATTGTTTCGTTATGGTTACGATGACATATGAGCACAATGGCCGGACTTTAAATGGAACCGATCCGGTATCGGCACTGATCACTCTTCAGAGTCTCGGAGCTCACGCAGTAGGATGCAATTGCTCGACGGGGCCGGCCGAAATGAAAAGATTAATCGAAGCCATGAAACCGTACTCAAAAGTTCCTTTGGCAGCAAAGCCGAACGCAGGCATGCCGGAGCTGAAGGGAACCGAAACGGTTTTTAATATGACAGCCATCGAATTTGCTGATTTTGGTAGAGAATTTGCTGAAATAGGAGTGGGACTGATGGGGGGATGCTGCGGTACCACTCCCGAACACATTCGAGAACTCAGCCGTGCTCTGTCGGGGAAAAAGTCTGCTCTACCAGGAATCAAAGCAATCAGTGCCCTCAGCTCGGCGCGAAGGACGGTTTTCCTTGAAAACGGAAATCCCCTTAAAATTGTGGGGGAACAGATTAACCCCACCGGTAAAAAGGATCTCCAGGAAGAATTACGGCTGGGAAAAACAACACTTATTGATATCATGGCAAAAAATCAGCAGAAATCGGGAGCCGATCTTCTCGATGTCAATGTAGGGGCTCCGGGAGTCGATCAGAAATTGATGATGCGGGAGGCTGTAAAGAGACTTTCAGTTGCTGCGGATGCGCCTCTCGTACTTGATTCATCCGATCCGGAAGCCATTGAAGCGGGCCTCCGGATTTATCCGGGAAGAGCCCTCATCAATTCGATTTCAGGAGAAAAGAAAAAGATTGAAGAACTTCTTCCCCTTGCAGCACGTTACGGAGCTATGTTTATACTGCTCCCCCTCACTGAAGAGGGTGTTCCTGAAAAAGCTGAAGAGAGATGTTCCATAATACGGTTGGTGTACCGGAAAGCCTTCGGTAAAGGATTCCGAAAACCCGATATCGTCGTCGATGGACTTGTAATGGCTGTATCGGCGGATCCGGCTTCTTGCAGTGAAACTTTGAAGACTGTCGAATGGGCACATCTGACCTTCGGATGCGCCAGTATAATAGGGCTTTCAAACATATCTTTCGGAATGCCGGAACGTATATGGCTCAATGCAGCTTTCCTCGCCATGGCGGTCTACCGGGGGCTTACGCTTGCTATTGCAAACCCCGAACTCAAAGAAATAATGAATATAAAAGCCGCAGGCGATCTTTTGTCCGAAAGGGACAAAGATGGCTCCTCATATCTGGCACATTTCGCAGAAGGGACAGCCCGGCACAACGATGTGAAGGAAAAACTTCATCTGACCCCGGAGGAACGAATCTTCAGCACAATAGTTGAAGGAAGCAGGGATGAAATAGAAACAGCTCTGACAGCAGCGCTCGATGCAAAGCTGGACCCGAGCTATCTGATTAAAGGCTGCATGATCGAAGCCATTACAGAGGTAGGCAGGCGATATGAAAAAAGAGAGTATTTTCTCCCACAGCTTATTGCGGCAGCGGAAACGATGAGGAAGGGTGTGTTCTATCTTGAACCCCTGATAAAAAAGGCCAAACAAAATTTGCCTCCAAAAACAACGATAATAATAGCTACAGTAGCAGGGGATATTCATGATATCGGAAAAAATATTGTGTCCTTGATGCTGAAGAATCAGGGGTTTGAAATCCTCGATTTAGGAAAAGATGTTGCCGCCGAACGCATTATTGAAGAGATTAAACGTACGAAGGCACCAATCGCGGGACTTTCAGCGCTTATGACCACCACTATGATAGAAATGGAGAAGGTCATAAGCCTGGCCCGATCAGAGGATGTCGCCTGCGATTTCATGCTTGGCGGTGCGGCAGTTACTCGCACCTATGCATTATCCATAGGAGGTTTTTATGCCAAAGATGGTGTTGAAGCCGTACAGCTTGCGAATCGTCTTATTTCAAAAAAACGGGATGCCTTTTCCGATCAATAATCTGAATACGAATGCCGGTAAAAGGGCCCTCAAAGGGCCCTTCTTTTTATTTGGATGATTCAATATATTCGACAATTTTTTCAGCAATGATATTCATTGTTTTTTCAAATTTCGACACATCCTTTTCAAGAAGCGTCAAACGGAATCCGGGCAGGGCCGTAAAAAATGATGTGAGCGGCACAAGACAAATCCCTGTGGCGCCCAGGAGATAATAGACAAATCTCTTATCGTTTTCTATTTTTCCGTCTACGATTTTTTCCACATAATCCCTGACGGCAAGTTCCTCGATTGCAAGTTTTTGTTTTCCATTCAGAACGGCCTCATTAAATACGATAGTCATATAAAACGCACCGTTCGTCCGATTCACAACTATATAAGGAACATCCTTCAGAATGCTGAATGCAATATTTGAAAGTTTTTCGTAATGGCGGTTCCGGCTTTCTAGATACTTATGGTACTCAGGATGTGCCATTATGCGCGGGATTGCAAGCTGCGGCAGTGTCGTGGAACAGACCTCCGACATTTTTTGAGTGAGTATGGCCGATATATAGCGGGCGAATGTTTCATCCTTATCGGCATTATATACTTCGAGCCATCCGCACCGCGCTCCAGGCCAGGGAAATTCCTTCGAAATGCCCTTCATGCTCATACCGGGAACGTCCTCGATTATATCCGACAAAGGAAGCGTTTCCTGGCCATTGTATATAAGATTCCGGTATGTTTCATCAAATATGAGAAATAGGTCGTATTCCCTGGCTATTTGTACCATTTTCCGCAATGTTTTTTCAGGATACACGAAGCCTGTCGGATTATCGGGATTGATAACCAGGGCACCCACTATCGTGTTATGGCTTTTGACTTTCCTTTCCAGTTCCGCAATATCGGGGTGCCAGTTATGGTACGGATTCATGCGGTACGTATTAGGAGGAAAGGATGCATGATGTATCTCTGCCAAAAGGTGGGTTGAATACGTCGGTTCCGGCATAATAATCCGAGCATCGATCCTGATAGCGCTGTAGGAGCGGGCAATCGCGTCTCCAAGACCGTTGAAAAAAATGATATCGTCCATGCGCAAGTGATACTGTCCGCGCTTGTTGACTTGCTCTGCTACGAATTCACGTGTTTCATTGACTCCTTTTGTCGGTGAATACGCATAGGATATATCGTCACTTAAAATCTCCATAAGCGTTTCTTTCATCCATTGCGGGATCTTCTCCCCCTTTGCGATAGGATCACCGATATTTTCCCAGATGATTTCTTTGCCGTAATCCTTCAGTTTATCAGCGACACCGACAATATTTCGAATCTCATAGGTCAGCCCGGTTCCGCTCTTTGCAATATCGAACCTCATATAAACCTCTCTTTTACAAAATTTAAAATGCTGCAACATACGGCGATCAGAAAAAAAGTTTCACTATACTGCATGTGCACAGCAGTAAACCGGAAGATCTTCCGAATTTCAAGCCCCCGATTATGAATTGCAATTTTGCCAAAGTCAAAAGAAATTTGCGTTTGGCAGCGAAGTACAACTTGAAGGCCATAACTATAGTATCCTGAAGAAGTTCAGTACTGTATGTACTATGAAAAAATGACGCTGTTGCCGAAAAGCAGCTTTCATATGCACCGGCTCGAAAAATCAGAATAAAAGGGACAATTCCAAACACTTACCGGAACTCGGGGTTTTTGAAGGCAGGTTTTCTTCTACTTTTTATTTGACCGGTCCTTCATAAATATAGTAGGAAGAAACGTTTTATGATGTCTTTATCTTAAAATTCCAATTCCCTTCATATTGTCAGGCGATCGAAGGGATTTTAATACTGCCGGCCCGGGGAATAATCTGGCCCGGACCATTTAATATGCCATTAAGATTGGTTAAGTTTTTCATCTGTCGTTAGCGGCTCCGTTCAAGAGAAGCAGGATATCCTCCTTCACATTAATAAACCCCTCTTTCGGCAGTCAAGAGTGAACAGGTAAAGGGGAACGAAGTCCTTTCAAAGCCAGGTCAGTTCGGCTGACCGCAGACAGGATGATTCGGCTTCCCGAAGTGGAGGATTACTTATGGCCAAAAAAACTTTCATGGTAGAAGTGAATCGCAAGACCTGCAAGGCCTGCGGTATCTGTATCGCTTTCTGTCCTGTTTCGGTTTTTACTACAGATCATGACGATAAGGCTGTTGTGGATAAACCGGAACGATGTACCGGATGCAGGCAGTGTGAGCTTTTGTGTCCTGATTATTGCATTCGTGTCGAGGAGAATTCAAATGGGTGAAGTGAAATTATTACAGGGAAACGAAGCCTGCGTATTCGGCGCACTGGCGGCTGGAGTAAGGTTTTTTGCAGGATATCCGATAACTCCATCGACCGAGATCGCAAATATCTTTGCAAGAGAACTTCCTAAAATAGGCGGAAAATTCATGCAAATGGAGGACGAAATCGCGAGTATCGGCGCTGTTATCGGAGCTTCCTGCACAGGTATGAAGGCAATTACCGCAACCAGCGGACCAGGATTTTCATTGATGCAGGAAAATATAGGATTTGCCGCCGAAGCTGAAATCCCGTGCGTTATTATTAATGTGATGCGCTTCGGTCCAAGTACCGGGCTTCCGACCCATCCGTCACAGGCCGATTTTATGCAGTCGCGGTGGGGAACACACGGCGATCATCCTGTTATCGTTATTGCTCCTTACACGGCACGTGAGGCATACCGTGAGACGGGACGAGCAGTAAATTTCTCGGAAAAATATCGTGTTCCTGTGATAATTTTAATGGATGAAATTCTGGGACATCTCCGGGAGCGGGTTGAATTCAAAGAAGAGGACATCGTAAAGGAAGTGAATCGGAAGGGCCCGGAAGCAGGAGTACCCTTTTTCCCCTACGAACATACCGATGACTGGATTCCGCCTTTCGCAAACTTCGGGTCAGGATATCGTTGCCACATTACCGGATTAATACATGATAGAACGGGATTTCCCACAAATAATCCGGAAATAGTAGATCAGGTCATGCGGCGCATGAATGGCAAGATTGACAAACATATTGACGAAATATGCAGGATTTCAACAGTCGATGTCGAAGATGCTGAAATTGTCATCGTCGCTTTCGGAAGTGTTGCCAGATCAGCTGCCGAGGTTGTACGCATCATGCGGAGTATGGGTAAAAAAATCGGCTTAATCCGGCCCGTAACGCTATGGCCATTCCCCGATCGGGAGATTAAGAAGGCTGCTGAAGGCAAAAAGGCGATCATCGTGCCGGAAATGAATCTCGGACAAATGGTTCGGGAAGTAATACGGACAATCGAAGGAGAAACCCCCGTCCATCCATTGAACAGAATTGATGGGGAGCTTATTACTCCGCGCGATATAATCGATTTTATCGAGGAGATGGAATAATATGGGCGCTATTCACGAAAAATATCTTCGCATGGACAAACTTCCTCACATCTGGTGTCCCGGGTGCGGGAATGGAATAATTATGTCTTCTTTTATCCGAGCCATTGAAAAATTAGGGTATGAAAAAGACGAAGTGGCAGCCGTGTCGGGAATCGGATGCTCAGGACGCATAACGGGCTATATGGATTTCAATACGCTCCATACAACTCATGGCCGGGCTCTTGTTTTTGCCACTGGAATAAAAATGGCAAACCCCGGTCTGAAAGTTTTTGTGTTTATGGGAGACGGAGATGCCGCAGCAATCGGCGGGAACCATCTGATTCATTCCTGCCGGAGAAATATAGATATTACGGCAATCATATTTAACAACCATATTTACGGAATGACCGGAGGACAATTTTCTCCAACTACCTTCAGAAACAAATACGCCACAACCGCACCATACGGTACGACAGACCCGGATTTTGATCTCGTGAATCTCTGCATCGGGGCAGGCGCTTCTTATGTAGCAAGGTCAACAAGCTATCATGCAAAAATGCTTACTGATCTTTTTGTTGCCGGCGCCCTCCACAAGGGATTTGCAGTCATAGAAGTAATTACCCACTGTCCGGTCAATTTCGGCCGCAGAAATGAATTTGACACACCTGCCGATATGTTGCGCTGGCAGAAAGATCATGCCGTAAGGACTGCAAAGGCTGACATGGTGCCGATGGAGGAGATGGAAGGGAAATTCGTAATCGGTGAACTTATAAAAAAAGAGAAACCTGAGTATGTAGAAGAATATGATCGGTTGATCGAAACCGTAAGGAAGGGAGACGCGCACCGTGAATAAACGATGGGAAGTACGGCTTATAGGAACAGGCGGCCAGGGAATCGTCACGGTAAGCATAATACTTGCCAATGCCTCAGTCAAAGAAGGCAATAACGTGGTTCAGTCCCAGAACTACGGTCCCGAAGTACGGGGCGGATACAGCACCGCCTACGTAATTGCTTCCAATAAGAGCATTCTTTATCCGAAAATAGATTCGCCGAATGTCATGATGGTTATGTCCGATACAAGTTACAAAAAGTATCTTCCCGAACTTGCTGAAGACGGAATGCTGATAATGAATGGACATACTGAAGAAACACTTCCCGATAAGGTCTATTTTGTTCCTATTACCGACATTGCACATGACAAAGTAAAGCGACCGATTACCGCAAATATCGTTTCTCTGGGCGTAATCGTAGGTATTACGGGCATGGTATCGGAAAAAACCGCACTGGAGGCAATGGAGGCGGCGGTTCCTTCCAGGGCTCTGGAAATCAATAAAAAGGCGTTTGCCCTGGGTTTGGAAGCAGGTAAGGCAGCTTTGGAAAATAAGTAAAAAAACCATCTGCCGGAATGACCGAATGCCCGCCCTGCAAAATGACGCGTTCTGTCTCGGAGTGCTCTTGCTAAAAACTGAAGCGGAAGGGTAAGGATGATTGATCAAGCTTTTTTTACTTGAGTATGTATCCTTTCGCCAGTTCCGTAAATTCTTCTATCTGGTTTTTCTGCCATTTTCGCCGGCGCCCCAACTCTTTTGCCATAATCCGTGCGACCTCGGGAGCCATTCGAATGGCAGCCTCGGCGTCCAGGAAAAGGGTCCTGGTTCTTCGTGCCAGCACATCTTCAACAGTCCGGGCCATTTCATTTCTGACTGCCCAGACAACTTCTGCTTTCACTGTCGGAAATGATTCATCGAGAACTTCACCGAGTTTCGGATTTCGTTCTATCATCCTTCTGATAGCAATTGAATCAGAACCATAGGGGTGGAGAAAATCTTTTTTGTCAAGATTTTTAAGCCAACCGTGAATCCGGAGGTTCCGGGTCGCGCTTCGCCTCTCCTCCAGACCTGCTACAAGTATTGCCTTATCGACTGTATCTTCGCCCATTTTCCTGTATGTCGTCCACTTGCCGCCAGCCAGCGTCACAAGGCCCGAAAGGGAAACTAACAATTTATGCCCGCGCGATATTTCTTTTGTCGGCATGCTTCCATCAGAGGGAGCAGCCAAAGGACGCAATCCTGCGAAAACGCTCCTCACATCCGTTTTTGTCGGAACTTTTTCAAGATACCGGGCCGCTGTGCTGAGGATAAAATCCACTTCCTCATCCAGTGCACGAGGTTCAAGACTTGCCTTATCGACCAGCGTATCGGTTGTTCCTACTACCACTTTGTCATACCAAGGGACTGCAAAGAGCACACGGCCGTCATTCGTGTGGGGAACCATAATTGCTGTTTCGCCAGGGAGGAATTCCTTATCCAGGACAAGATGCACTCCCTGACTCGGTTTAATTATTTCGGGGGCGTGCGCATCATCCATTTTAATAATATCGTCAACAAAAACTCCTGTGGCATTTACCACCACTCTTCCATATATTTTATATTCCTTTTTTGTCTCTGCATCAAAGGCGCGAACCCCCTGTACCATACCGCCCGATTTTATCAATCCTGTTACTTTCATGTAATTAATAGGGGTGCCCCCGAGATCGGCCATGGTCTGGGCCAGATTAAGGGCAAGCCGAGCATCATCGAATTGACCGTCCTGATAAATTATTCCTCCCCTTAATCCCTCTGTTTTCAATGTCGGCAAATATGAAAGCGTTTCTTTTTTTGTCAGCCTTTTTGAAGGACCGAGGCCAAGCCTGCCCGCAAGCAAATCATATACCTTCAAACCGACACGATAAAAAGGTCCATCCCACC
>JALNXD010000005.1 GCA_023230565.1 Syntrophales bacterium | reverse complement strand
GGAATTACTGGGAAACAAGAAATAAAATGGAGAATCAGTACAGGGGAATATAATAATTTATCACAGCCAGGGGTGGGTCAATTTTCGTGAAAAAAGCGGGTCAGTTTTCGTGATAATTGACATTCTCCGAAGGGAGAATCCCATGTCATATTTTCCAGATGGTCGGCCAGAACTTTTGAATCAAAACTTTGGGTGTCTACAATAGCCTTTGTGAGGCATGGGACAAGTTCCGTGTGAGACCATATATTGGGAGACCATTCCTTTACTCCCCATTTTGCCACATAACGGTCATACGCATCCTGCTGAGCCTTATTTTGCGGTTCGAAGGGGCCGGCAACCGCCAGGTATGCACCCTCGGCATGCGTGCCCGCTATTTTTAGAACCTGATCGGGGTCCGGTCCCCAGGCAAGAAGAATGGCCCCTTTATATCCAAGCTCTCTGGCCTGTTTGCACATGAGCGCGGCACTCGTGGGATCAGTGTAGCTGGTATCGATTAAATCGGGCTTCTGGACGGCTATTATCTTCGTTAATATGGAATTGAAATCTTTTGTCCCTCTTTCAAAAAAGACTTTGGCTACAATGTCCAGCTTATGGATGTCGGCAAGCAGTTCGGCTGCCATTAAACCGCTCTTTCCTCCTTCATCTTCCGGATTGATTACCGCTACCGTTTTTATCCCTTCCCTCTCTTTGAGCATCGGAAAGAAGGCCGCATACATGCTTTCGATGCTCGGATTATACCTGAATACAAGTGGATTCTCGGGATTGGTAAGGGCTTTGCCGCCACCCGCGAAATTCAGGGATAAAATACTGTTACTTTTTAAAAGGGGCAGACAAGCCATTACACAGGCACCTCCTCCTATAGCCAGGAAACGGCACTTGTCACCATAAATAGCCTTGTTTGCCGCTTTCGCTGCCTCTCCGGGAATGTACTTGGAATCATATGACAGTGTTTTCCATTTGTAGGTTTTGCCTTTTACCGTAAAGCCCCCTTTGTCATTTACGTAGTCTGCTCCCATGTCGATTGACCGGTAATCAGTAATACCCCACGGTGAGGCCGGACCAGTCAAGTAGCTTATGATTCCGAGGTTTACTGATTGCGCTTCTTCTGCGATACTCTGCTGGGGACATGTAATCAAGCTGAAAATCAAAAGACTAATTCCAATGACCAATACAGACTTCTTCATGCGTAAAACTCCTCTCCTCTGAAAGTAATTTTTTGGGTTGGCAATCGAAAGACTTTCCTTGAAGTAACGGTAAATGAATCATTTCATGACCGCCTCATGAATATATTCAATTCGCAGCCATTCCGGTTCCAGACCCTCCCCCACAGTATGGGCTTCGTTATTAGAAATGTCTTCAGCTGTCAAGAAATTTTGTTTACTTACTGCCATACACACCGCACATAATGCCCTATGCATACATACACTGAGCACATCGGATCTATCCTGCCTCGAAACCCCCGGATTGGTCCGTTTTTGAGTCAGTTCATGAAATATCACATGAAATTGGATGTTCTGCTTGATAAGGGATTCCGATTGTCAATACGCATGCCGGAATGGTCAGGGGGGAACCATTAAGAAATTTATATTTTTACTACATGTATCCGTCTTTTGTGTGACGGTTCATTCAGCATGTTCTCCGGGCAATTTTTTTTGTTCCACAGGCGTTTCAGAATTTTCTTCATCCTCCGGAACATACTTGCCCCAGAGTGGGTCATTGCCAAATTGCCGCCACCACCACCTGTCAAATTCGGTCCAGGGATCGAGAACGCCGAACTCTTCTTTCATTAAAAACGCGTAGGCCTTGTTTATATCCTGCATCTTGATGTGTGCTTCATGATCGGGATTTACGTCGGGATGCCAAATTTTTGCGAGTTCCCGATATTTAGCCCTGGCGTCTTCAGCTGTCGCGCGTCTGGAAATGCCCAATGTGTGTCTTGCCTTATCTACTTTAAGATTCCGATTTTCCATTTTAAAATCTTTTCTCTTAACCCTTTTTTTCACCAATTATGGTATATAATGCCGCTTCATCAGGGTCGTTGCTGGTGAAGATTTCAATGCCGCTGACGCCAAGCATGTATTCTGAATGGACGGTAAAGCATTCAGCAACCGCACGTTCTATTTGTTCCGAATCCTTATGCTGTATCAAGTTCATATAGGAATCAGGATTTTTTGATCGCTCTTTATAAAATGCTGACCGCAGATTAAGCAGCATGATAATAATCTTTCCCGAAGGACGCAGTGTCGCAGCCGATTTTTGCAAGGCTTTCCTGTAATCTTCTATAAATTGCAGTGAAGCCACATAAATAACGGCGTCAAAGGAAGCCTCCGCAAAAGGCATGTCTTCCGCTCGCCCGGCAACCGTTCTGACACTGTCCGGCGAAGATTTCAAGGCCTCTTGCGAAATGTCCAGCCCGGTAATATGGAATCCATGTGTGTTAAGGCCTCCCTCAATGATGGCCGGGCCACACCCGACGCTTAATACGTCCCGGCTGCCTTGAAGCGCGGATACAAGAAAATCCAGTTCACACTTGAAGATATTCTGCCAGAATGGCTCACGGCATGTCTCAACATACGTATCCATCGTCATTGTGACAACCTCTTAAAAGAAACTCGGCGCATACTGTTCCCGGAATACCGCCTAAGCTGTCGCTACATTACGGCTCGCACTCTAAAGTTACATTTTTTTCATAATCGTATCTGTAGTTACAGGTGTCATCATCGTTGTAATAGATCCATACCCCGCTTCTTGCCCAGTTCGTGAACTGCCCCTCCGCCTTGCGAGCGCCGTTATCATACCATTGTGTGCAAGGTCCATGCAGTTCACCGTTGACCCAGTAGTTTTCCTCTTGTAGATTTCCGTTGTTGTACCAGAGCGTCCAGAGTCCTTCTCTGCATTGTTCTTCTCCGGTTCCCCATGTCCCTTCCTCACGCTTTAGGCCATTATCCCACCAGCTCGTTTCAAGTCCTTCCTGCTTGCCCATATTATAATACGTCTGGTTACTTTTTACTCCGTTTACATGCCATGTTGTACGGGATCCATGGGACGTGTTTTCATAATAGCACTCCGCAAGGAGGAGCTGGCTTCGTGAATTGTCCCACCAACGATAATACGGCCCATGTTTTTCATACACATACCCATACCCATCCCATGTTTTTTGTTTATAGTAAAATAATTCATCATCATAGTCGTAAACCGATAATCCTGTAACGTCCACGTCCCATCCGCAGCAGTGTTCATAGGGCGGCGGCTCGACTTCTTTTATTTCGCCGCTTTCCTGTAACAGAAGATCGTCGCCCGACAGATTCGGCAGCAAGGTTGTTACTTTCGAGGCCGTTACCGTGAAGGATGTTTCCGTCTCATTTTCATCCTTGGCGACATAGCTGCCATTGGGAAGCATGTTGTCAGGCGAAAGACTTCTATAGACCGCATCATTTTTCACCGATTCGCCGAATGGATTTTCCGGAATCTGTACGGCCTGTGTGACACTTCCATCGGGGTTCTGAAGAATACTGATAATGTGCCCCGTCGTATCGACGGTTGTTTTGGTAAAATCCGTCAGGTTTGAAATAACCAGTTTCGCCTTGCCGGTGAAGGCATCCTTCACCGAAAGCAGGCAGTACCCGTCATAGGCCAGCCCCTTGGCAATGCTCACACCGCTCCATAAGGTTTTTGCCGTATTCAGATTTGCCTGCCCGTCAGGACCAAAGGCGTCCGCCACTGCGGGACTCGTGAGAACGCCCATAATCCCGTCTCCTATGCTGAACCCGCCGTTTATTGCCCCCTGTAGTATATTTTTTTCCTGGGTTCTCAGTATGTAGTCCATCGTACTGTATCCTATGGAGCCCGACTGGTACATTTTGACCGTTGTGTTCATGGTCTGCGCAGCCTTGAAAACCCCCAGGGCGGCCTGGCCGCCGGCGACAAACGAAAGGGCCGTGTTGGCCGTATCGGCGGCCGTTTTTATTTCCTCGGCCGTTCTTTCCGCCGCCTCATACTGAATCGCTTTGGCGGTTTCCTTCTCCGCCACAACGCTGTAATGCGTCTTTAATACGGAATATGCTCTCTGGACGCTTATTTTATTGCGCTCGGCAATGGCCTTGACATCAATCTTGTTGCCTGCAGGGGTGGTTTTTCCGTAGTTGTCGATATACCATTGCAGCTTGGGATCTACATTCAATTCCAGCACCGAACGGGACAGTTGCTGCGACGGCCGTATGTCAGCGGCTTCAATTTGTTCGTGGATGATTATTATTTCATCATACTTTTTTTCAGCGATTTCGAATCCTTTCATCATGGCCCGGTAACGGTTCAAGAGGGTCGACGCAGGGGTGCTTTCGGCCGCCATGTAGAACGAATTATAAAGCATTTTACTCTGCAAGTCTGCCTCATTGGCCTCCACAACCGCCTGGGCCAGCGCATCTTCATCGGCCGCGGATATGCCGGTGACGAACGTATCCCGGGGCATCAGTGTCTCTTCTTCCAGCGTTTCGGCAATGGTCAGCTCCGTTGCAGGATCAGCCCAGATCGTTCTGACCACAGCCATGAGAGAATAGAGGGCGTCGTTCATGTCAATTTTTCCGTCATTCGTAACGTCCCGTGCATTTGGAACCGTCATTCCTGACACAATCTGAAGCGACATGATCGCATCCGCCAAATCAGGGATTACCTGATCCGCCGCCCGCACCGGCGAGGGAGTGAAAAAGACCGCAAAAAACAGAAGGCAGTTGAAAATCAGCATATGCCGAGAGAGAAGCGACAAGGCTCCGGCCGGGCGGCGCTCTCTTTTTTGAACTGGAGTTATTGGTATGTGATATCGTGGCAGACCCGAAGGTACGCCCCCCCTATCGAATCGTAATTCGCGCGGCCTAACATGGCGGGCGTTCCTCCTTAAGATGTGTATACATATTTTGACAGGATTGTAAAGTATGCGCACAATGGAAGTCAATCAATATTATTATTTATATCGCAACCCTCTTGTGTCAGGAATAAATAAGTTTCACCGCACATTTCAACTTGTAATCAATGCTCCTTCCATAGTGGCCTTGGTGCAACTGTATCTTTTGTAATCAATATAGACAAGACATTTACAGCACATGTGTTTACATGTGAGTGTACGAGAAACATATTTATGACGTCTCCCAGTTATTTTTTTTTCGCATATGCGAATGCCCAGTGGGAGAGAAAGAGCGGAAAAATGGTCTTTCAGACAAAAAGACGCAACTTCTAAAAGGGTCACATTATTGATATTTAATAATTGGTCGGGGCGGCAGGATTTGAACCTGCGACATCCTGCTCCCAAAGCAGGCGCGCTACCAGGCTGCGCTACGCCCCGTTGAGGTGCATCTAGTGTATTGCTTACCCGATTGCAAGCTTTTTTTTCAGATCGTTGAAGGCTCTTCCTCGATGACTGATACGGTTTTTTATTTTTGGATCAAGTTGGGCTACTGTTTTATTATATTCGGGAACGATAAATACGGGATCATACCCGAATCCTTCCAGTCCTTCCGGAGTAAAACCGATAAAGCCTTCGAGACTCCCTTCAAATGTTGAATATTCGCCATTGATATCATACAGTACGAGAACACATTTGAATGCTGCTGTACGTTTCTCAATCGGCAGGCCTTCCAGTTCCATAAGAAGTTTTTTAATATTTTTTTCATCGTTTGCATCGGGCCCTGAATAGCGTGATGAATAAACCCCCGGCCTGCCTCCGAGGTAATCGACGGCAAGACCCGAATCATCCGCTATTGATGTAAGTTGCGTATATTCAGATATTATGCGGGCTTTTTTTAATGCGTTTTCAAAAAAAGTATTTCCATCCTCAATTACATCCGGCGCATCAGGATAATCGAGAATCGATAGAAGCTCTATTTTGGTTTCTTCAAGGAGCGCCGAGGCCTCCCTGATCTTTCCTGAATTTTTTGATGCGAACACAATTTTTTTCACCCGTTTATTCCCCCACGGCTTCATGCTGCATCTTGGTAAGTTCCGATACACCTTTTTTGGCAAGATCGAACATTTTATCAAATGTTTCTTTTCTGAAAGGGATTTTCTCGGCCGTTCCCTGAATTTCCACTATTTTACCTTTCCCCGTGATGACAAAATTTGCGTCAACTTCTGCACGGGAATCTTCTTCATAGTCGAGGTCAAGCAAAATACGGCCGTTCACCACTCCTACGCTTACGGCTGACACATAGTCATGAAGAGGAATCCTACTTATTTCTCCTTCCTTTTTCATGCTTTTGAATAATTCCGCAAGCGCAACAAGCCCTCCAGTAACCGATGCAGTCCTTGTTCCACCATCAGCCTGAATCACATCACAGTCGATATAGATCGTCCTTTCTCCAAATGCATCCAGATCTGTTACCGCTCGCAACGAACGTCCGATCAGACGCTGTATTTCAAGTGTTCTGCCTCCCTGTTTCCCTCGCGTTGCTTCACGGGTGTTTCTTGTTGGCGTCGACATTGGAAGCATCGAATATTCAGCGGTCAGCCACCCTTTTCCGCTTCCCGCAAGAAAGGGTGGCACCCTGTCTTCTATGGAAGCGGTACATAACACTTTGGTCATACCCATCTCTATCAAAACGGAGCCGCGAGCCGTCATCAGGTATCCCTCTGTCATGGCAACCGGTCTGAGTTCGGTTTCTTTTCTTCCATACGGTCTGGTCATTTTGATTCCAAATATTCTTCTATACTCTTTGAAAGCGCACCGGCTATCCTGTCTTTTACAGACTTCTCGAGAAGAATTTCCTTATTTTTGTGGTTTGTGGCAAATCCAAGCTCTATCAGAATCGCCGGCATTTTCAATCCATCCAGGATCGCCAAAGGGGCACCTCTTAAACCCCTTCCCTGTCTGGCAAAAATCTTTCCCATTTCTTTTTCAACCAGATTGGAGAACCTTATGCTGTCGTTCAAATACCTTGTCTGAATCATATCGTCCACTACATTATCCGAATCGGGGGTTATCTGACCTTTTTGTTCGAATCCCCTGAAATAAATTTCATAGCCGGAAGATGTTATTCCGAACCCGGCATTGATATGAAGGCTTACGAAAAGATCGGCCCCGGATCCGGACACGATTTTTTTTCTCTCTTCAATCGAAAGATCCCGGTCGTCACTTCGAGTAAGGATTACCTTGATTGCTTTCTTTCGGGCAAGATTTGCCTTGATTTTCCTCGCAACGTCAAGAGTAAAATCAGCTTCTGAATCTCTTTTTGTCAATTCCACCCCTTTATCGCTTCCTCCATGTCCGGGATCGATAAGAACGCTGCCACTCGCGTAAGCGGTACAGAAACCGGCTAATGCATAAAGCCATATCATCATGGTACATACTGCACATTGGATTATTGTTTTTTTTCTCATTGCACCCTGTTCATTATAAAAGCGTAGATCGTTCAGATGAGGTGCTCTTACAGCAAACACCTTATATAAGTCAATGTTTTCTGACCAAGGGTTTCTTTTTCAATCCCGCCGGCTCATTTTTTCAAAAGGCTCTCTCACTCTTTCAATAGAAATCACACTGTTTAATTTTTTTAATTCTGCAACCAGTCTGTTGTATTGATCAAGGTCGCTCACATTGAGTTGAAAATCAAGAATTGCAAGGTTATCCGAAGGATAGGTGTGTACGTCGGCATAACTGATGTTTATACCGAATGCCGATATGACATTGCTCAATTCCGCGAGCAGTCCTTTCTTATCCTTGCATGAAATTTTGATATTGACGGGAAACGTCTGTCCTGCCTCGACTTCCCATTGAACATCAATGATTCGATCGGCATCCATTCCGGTAATCTGGGGGCAGCCTGCCTGATGAACACTGACCCCCCGTCCCCGGGTTATGTACCCGATAATTTCATCTCCAGGAAGGGGACTGCAGCATTTTGCGAAACGGACAAGCATATCGTCAATACCCCTTACCGATATACCTGCACCTGATGTTTTTTTAAAGCGTTTCCTTAACTTTTCGAGAATTCCGGTTTCGATTTCATCTTCTTTCGATCGGTCTTCTTCCTCTTCAAATATCTTGTTGACCACATATTGAGATGAAAGCTTGCCGTACCCTATAAGTGCGAGAAGGTCATCCAGTGTCATAAGTGACACTTCTTCCAGAAGACGTTTAAAACCATCAGATCTGATGGCCTTCTGCAAAGAAATCCGCCTTTTTTTCAATTCCCGTTCGAAAAGGTCTCTGCCGAGCCCTATGCTGCGTTCCCGCTCCTCTGTTTTTATCCACTGCTTTATCTTTGATACGGCTCTTGAGGTTACGGCATATTTCAGCCAGTCCTTGCTCGGATAATGTCCAGGTTGAGTCATTATCTGCACAGTATCGCCGTTCTGCAGCTGGTATTTTAAAGGAACGATATTTCTGTTGACTTTGGCACCTACGCAGGTATTACCGACATCGGTATGAATGCTGTATGCAAAGTCGATGGGTGTTGCACCCTTGGGAAAGGATTTTACATCACCGGTAGGGGTAAATACATATACCTCATCGGGATACAGAGCGAGTTTAAGATTCTGCATGAATTCCCGGGCATCTTTATATTCCTGCTGAGCATCAAGTAATTCTCTGAGCTGCTTGATCTGTCTGTCCTCTTCCTGCGAATACGATTCACCCTCCTTGTAACGCCAGTGAGCTGCAATACCCATTTCAGCCCACTCATCCATCTCTTTGGTTCGTATCTGAATTTCTACTCGCTCGCCGTATGGTCCAATGACCGTTGTATGCAAGGATTGATATCTATTTGCCTTCGGCATGGCGATATAATCTTTGAATCTTCCGGGAACCGGCTTCCATAGAGCATGAACAACACTTAACGCTTCGTAGCAGGCTCGTTCATTATTGCTGTCGAGTGTAATCCTGAATGCGCTCAGATCGTACACTTCATCGAACTTGATATGCTGTTCCTTCATTTTTTTATAAATACTGTAAAAATGTTTCGCCCTTCCCTTTACGGTAGCATTCAAACCGTATTCTTTTATTTTATTCTGAATTATATCGATTACTTCATGTGTATACGCTTCTCGTTCCGCTTTCTTTTTGGCTACGCGGTCTATAAGATCGTTATAGGCATCGGGATGAAGGTATTTAAAAGCCAGATCCTCCAATTCAATTTTTATCCAGTTTATACCCAGCCTGCTTGCCAGCGGTGCATACACTTCAAGTGTTTCACGCGCGATGAAAATCTGTTTTTCCGGAGTGTGGTATTCAAGGGTCCTCATATTGTGAATCCTGTCTGCAAGCCTGACGAGCAGAATTCTGATGTCCGAGGACATTGCCATAATCATTTTTCTGAAATTTTCAGCTTGCTGTTCAACCTGACTGGCAAAAACGATTTTGCTCAGCTTTGTCAAACCGTCAACGAGAAACGATACTTCTTTGCCGAAGAACTCCTCAATCTGTTCGATCGAGGTTAGCGTATCTTCAACGGTGTCATGAAGGAGGCCTGTTATTATCGTTGCGGAATCCAGCCTCATCTTCACCAGTATCCAGGCAACTTCCAACGGATGAATCAGATAGGGTTCACCGGACAGGCGAATCTGGCCCTGATGCACCGAAGCAGAAAAGATGTAGGCTTTTTCTATCATCTCCACTTCAGCTTGAGGCATATATTTCTGTACCTCATCGACGATGTCTGTTATCCGAATCATGAACACCTGCCCTACTGATTCGTTATTTCGATATACTCGTTGATTATTGATTATCGGAAAAATGCTTCATCACATTACCTGCTATTTCAGTACTTTCTATTTTCTCAATTTCAGGCCTCGCATTCCTCAATTCTGCTTCTTACCGCCTCATCGATAAAGGTCTCGATTTCACCGAGGGGAACAGTAATCAATTCTTTTCTATCTCTGAATTTAACCTCAACGTTTCCCTCTTTCAGCCGCTTCGCTCCTACAGTTATCCTGATGGGAATTCCAATGAGATCGGCATCCTTAAACTTCACACCTGCCCGTTCATCTCTGTCATCGAAGAGTACCTCCAGACCCCGCTCCTTTAAACGAGCATATATTGCCTCTGACTGTTTCGCTATTTCCTCATCATTCATGTTGACAGGAGTGACAATTATCTGAAAAGGAGTTATCGACATGGGCCAGATGATTCCATCGTCATCATGGCTCTGTTCAATACTGGCCGCTGCCATTCTGCTTACGCCAATCCCATAACAGCCCATTATCATGTATTTTTCTTTGCCATCATCATCCAGGAAGGTCGCATTCATAGCCTTGCTGTATTTTTCTCCCAGTTTGAACACATGTCCCACTTCTATTCCGCGGGCGAGCTGCATTTCTCCTTTGCAGCGCGGGCAGCGATCGGATTCGCTTACGATCTTGAGATCGGCATACTCGTGGATGGTGAAATCCCGTCCTGCATTGCAATTTTTTCTGTGGTAATTTTCCTTATTTGCACCGATAACAAAATTTTTCATGCCGATAAGTGAATAATCAGCCAAAATCCGGCATTTCAGTCCGATAGGACCGGCAAAACCCCGTGGTGATCCTGTTGTCTTGTAAATTATTTCATCAGTTGCCAGTTCGAGGCTTTCAGCATTCAAAAAATTATTGAGCTTTATTTCATTAACGTCTTTATCCCCTCTTATCAGAACGGCAAGTGTCTCGTTGTCTGCAGTAAAAATCAGCGTCTTTACGACATCGCCAGGCCTTACCGAAAGAAATTCGCTCACTTCTTCGATATTTTTTACATCGGGCGTATATACCTCCTCACAGGGAAGCAATTCTTTTTCATTTGCCGGCTGAAGTTCCGGTTTTGCCGCTTCCGCCTTTTCGAGATTCGCAGCATAGTTGCATGAGGTGCAGTATATCATGGCATCTTCTCCCGAATCGGCCGTAACCATGAATTCATGGGAATAACTGCCGCCAATGTTGCCGCTGTCAGCTTCTACGGCCCTGAACCGGAATCCGCAGCGTTTGAATATTCTTTCGTATGCGTGAAACATCTTCCTGTAGCTCAGAGCGGCTCCCTGTTCGTTACGGTCGAAGCTGTATGCATCTTTCATACTGAATTCCCTGCTTCTCATCACCCCGAAACGGGGGCGTATCTCGTCTCTGAACTTCGTTTGTATTTGATATAAATTGAGTGGAAGTTGTCTGTATGTCTGAATTTCGTTACGCACAATATCGGTGACTACTTCTTCATGCGTCGGTCCTATGCAGTAGTCTCTGTTATGTCTGTCTTTGAAACGTAAAAGCTCTTTACCATATTTATTCCAGCGCCCCGACTGCTGCCATAGTTCGGCCGGCTGTACTGCCGGCATGAAAATTTCCTGTCCGCCGGCACGATCCATTTCTTCTCTTATTATTGCTTCTATCTTTTTAATTATTTTATAACCCAGCGGAAGGTATGAGTATATACCACCGGCTAATTTTCGTATCATTCCCGCCCGAAGCATCAGCTGATGACTCACAATCTCAGCGTCAGAAGGAGTTTCCTTTGTCGTGGGCAGCAGCATTTCCGAATACCGCATTGTGTTCTCCTTTATATTCTTTCTTAATAATGCAGCTCTGAAGATTTTAGTCTTCTTTTTTCTCGGACTGCATCACCATAGCATGAATTTCATCCATTAACACATCAACAAATTCATTTTCTTGTATCTTTCGAATTACTTTACCTTTTTTGAAAAGCACTCCCGAATGCCGCCCTCCTGCGATTCCAATATCAGCTTCGGCAGCTTCCCCGGGGCCATTGACAACGCATCCCATCAAGGCGATCTTCATGTAATTTTTCATTCCGTCAAGACGGTCCTCTACTTTCGCGGCAAGCGCGGGAAGATCTATTTCACAACGGCCGCAGGTAGGACAGGAAATTATATCAGGACCCACCTTCCGGATGTCAAGCGCCCTCAGTATTCCATATGCAACCGGTATCTCCTGTACAGGATCGCCTGTGACTGACACGCGGATTGTGTCTCCGATCCCTTCGTGCAGGAGCACCCCCAACCCGATCGAAGATTTTATAGCTGAATGAAGCAAGCCTCCTGCCTCGGTTACTCCGAGGTGAAGGGGATGTTCCGTCCTTTTCGAAATCTGGCGATAGGCATCGATCATGGTTGGTACATGAGACGATTTCAAAGAGAGCTTAATTAAATGAAAATCCTGTTCTTCGAAAAACGCCGCATTTCTGAGTGCACTCTCTACAAGAGCCGAGGAAGTGGGTCCTCCATGACGGGCAAGAATATCTTTTTCAAGTGAACCTGAATTAATACCAATCCGAATCGGGATATCTCTGTCACGTGCGGTTCTGATCACGGCAAGCAAGTGTTCCCTGTCGATATTTCCAGGATTTATTCTTATTGCATCTGCACCCCGTTCAAGAACTCTCAGCGCGAGCCGGTAATCAAAGTGAATATCGGCAATTAGCGGAATATTTATTCTCTGTTGTATTTCACTGACAGCATCGGCTGCCTTCATATCAACAACTGCGACGCGCACTATTTCACAGCCCGCTTCTTGCATCCGATTAATTTGTGCCGCAGTTGACGCTACGTCCCTCGTATCGGTTGAGGTCATCGATTGAACGGTCACTGGGGCTCCGTCACCGATTTTTACAGAGCCGATGAAAATTGCATTTGTTTTTTTTCTCTTTTCTTTCATGCCTGCTGTTGCACCCGCCTTGTAACTGTGTGTGTCTATAACATGATTGTAAAATATCGATCAATAATTAATAGGCTGGATTTTCGTGCATATCCGCCTCCACATTCGCAGGACACAGCTTTTCCTGTTTTCTCAAAATATCCAGGACGACTTTCCGTGTCTCTCTGGCGGGAAGGGGCATTTCATCAATGCCACCCGGCGGATTTACTCCTCTTAACGCAAGAATGTGCGCAAGCGCAGGGTACATGTCAACCGCAGGATACCCGTGGTGTGTCATATATCGTACAAGTCTGAAAGTTTTCAGGGCATCGAACCATGTCATGGCATGACGTATCGTTACGTTTTTTTTGCTGCTATTCTTGCGTAATTTTGTCCATATCACCGGAAAATTTTCCTTTACAAGAAACTCGGTGAGGGCTGCGCTTATTGTATCCGCCCTCTTAAGAAGAAACATTCCGTCTTCTTGCGCATGATGCTGCAAACATTCAAGCCAACGTTTGAGAATGGTAAATATTTCAGGAGCATAGACCTTGTACCTTGATGAACGGTCTTTTTGCAATCGGGCGATTGTTTTCCCGGTTCCAAAAGGTACGCGGCAGGAAACACGCGATGACGGATACACGCGAATATCCTCGATCTTTGAAAGCGTAACCGCTTTTGCAAGTTTATTTAAATAATGAAAATCTTCACCTGCATCACGTACGCTCATTCCCCGCACCGATACATATGCCTCTGCGGTTGATACTATTGCAGATCCTATTGAATGATAGGCATATGGCGAACACGCATATTCCAGGCCAAGAGTATAGTAGCGCATAAATGTTTCATACCACAAAATCGCATCATTCAGATTACCGTCTTCGTTCGGCTGATGGGAAAAAGCGATTACCGCAGCAGAGATGCGGCCTTGCACAAATCTGTTTCGTATTGTGGAAAGGTAACCGGTATCGACCAGAGTATCGGCATCCAGAGAAAAGATCAGTTTAGGAGACTGAACACCATAATCGAAGAAGGTCAGAGAGGCATCCATTCCGATTTTTCTGGCGAGTCCGACTCCCCCTTTTTCAGCCGGGAGCTCCAGTCCCGGAGAAGATGCATCAATGTAGCCTATCTGAAGTTTTCTTTCGAAAATCTCTCTTATCTCAGATCTGTCCAGCCTTCCAGGCACTTTCGTTACGATACTGTCCAATAACTTTAAAGTTGTCCGGTTGTCTTTATAATCGGAGTTGCTGTCCCCGTCGGATTTTCTGTTATTAATAACACAAAGAACCAATGTTTTCTTCAATTCCACCGGGCTATTCCGGGAAAGACTTCCGAGTGTTTTAAACAAGCTCTCCGATTCGGCCAATGCCGGAATCACTACCACGTTTTCTATTCCCTTCAATGAAGGCGCTGCTGCATGCCATTTAATGCATGACCCGTAATGATCCAGATATTTTTGTATCGTTTCAGGCGGCGCAGCAGGTTGTTTATTGTTGATATCTTCAGATCGTGTTTCCATGATATTTTATTACATGTGTTTCAATCAGATTCGCAAGGGCACGATAATCGCCAAAATCGAACCAGTGGATGACAATTCCTTTTCTTTCCATCCGCCGGAACCATGTTTCCTGTCTTTTTGCGAATTGGCGGATGCGGGTTGCAAGCACCTCTATCATTTCCTTGTAGCTGAGTATGCCCTGTAAATATTGTCCTATATACCGGTACTCTAAACCGAAATAGTCAATTTTTTCCCAGCATAACCCGCCACTTCGCAGTTTTTCCACCTCTTCGATCATGCCTTGATCGAGTCGGTCTAAAAGACGATTCATGATTCGCTCGTGGAGAATGTTTCTGCGAATTCTCACGCCTGTTACAAAAGGACGAATGAGAGGCTCGGCATCTTTTTGAACCTGCCTTTCTTCCCGGCTTCTTTCCTCGATTTCGATTGCCCGTATAAGTCTCTTTCTATCCCTTAGATCGGTAATATTATGGAGTGCCGGATGAAGATCCAAATACCGTCTCCGAAGCAGCTCCATATCATATTTTTCGAGTTCGCGGTGAAATGCTGGATCGGGCGCTACGTGTACCATATCGTATCCTGTTATCACAGACTCGATATAAAGTCCGGACCCGCCTGCCAGTATGGGAATAGCACGACGGTTTTGTATCTCCTCGAAAGCACGGTAAAATTCCTTCTGATATTCAAAAAGATTATACTCGTACACGGGATCAACTATATCGATGAGATGGTACGGAATCGTCTTTTCCTTCAATTTAAACGCATGAAGGTCCTTTCCCGTACCCAGATCCATGCCCCGGTATACCTGACGGGAATCTCCGGAAAGTATCTCACCTCCGATATCATATGCAAGTCGAACCGCAAGTTCCGTTTTTCCCGATGCCGTCGGACCGAGAATAACAATAATATTAAAGGAATGCGCAAGTGAGCACTTCATTTTATCATCACCTCACGTAATAAAACGGGAAGTATATATCAGAAAATTCGAACAGGGAAAAATTATATATGCGGAGGGCAGTTATCTTAAAAAAAAGGGGGTATCCTTGAATACGCAGGATTCCCCCCCTTTTTTTATAATTTTATAGTTACTACCGGACAGTGGGCATTAAGTATGACGTACTGTGCATTTGAACCAAGCAGAAATTTCCCTACTTTGGATTTCATTTTCACTCCGACGATAATCTCGTCTGCGTTTTGCTCTTTCGCAAAGTCCACGATGTCTTCACCTGGAGAAAGACCATGAATCAAAAGGTGCGATTTACTTTCTATGCCCTCCCTTTTCAAAAGTTCTTCAGCATATTCAAGCCCATTCTTTGCTGCTTCTATATCCTCGATTTTATCCGCCCGTCCTCCTTCGAGAGATGTGATGACCGTAACTTCCGCCCCGAACGCTTTTGCATGTTTCTTTGCCAGGTCGAGCGCCATATGCGACATTCTTGATCCTTCATAACCCACAATTATTTTCATTCCGTCCTCCTCTCCTTTTAAATTAACAGCCGTTTTACACACGGGCTATATTTAAAATTTTTACTGCTGTACATCCGCAAGAATAGTGTCTGAGCATTCTGTTTTATGTTTTTAATTCCCAAGCCCCTTCGGAACCATCTCCTGAAATCGGAGAACCGCAATGAAAACCTTTCCACATTAAAAGCATGCTTATCCTAATTAGTAAATACATTTTTGGCAATGTTTTTTTTATCGATACGCGACAATTCGCAAAAAAAATCATAGTATATGAGAAAAGAAAGTCATCCTTTGAATATAAAAAAAAATGGCTCCAAAAACTTCAATCCAGACAGTGAACAAATATTCCACTTCGAAGTTTCGGTTCGAACCATGTTGATTTCGGCGGCATCATCAGACCTGCATCGGCCAAAGCCATCAATTGATTCACAGCTGTCGGATAAAGTGAAAAAGCAACTGCATACTCTTCTGAATCAACAAGATTTTCAAGTTCTTTCGTCCCCCTGATCCCTCCAACAAATTCGATTCTCGGATCGTTTCGCATATCACCTATCCCGAGAATCGGGTGCAGTACTTTTTCATGAAGAATGGATACATCGAGCGACTCAACGATTCCCGATCCGGCAGGAAGCGTATCTTTCATCGCAAGTTTATACCAGTGTTTCTTGATATACATTCCGAATTCATGTGGCTGGTTCGGAATTTTTTCCTCATATGGAAATGAAATATCGAAATTTTCATTCAGTTTTAGCATGAACCCTTCAAGATCAAGTCCTCCAAGATCTTTCACAATTCTATTATAAGGAAGAATTTTAAGCTGGTTATGGGGAAACAGCACGGACATCATCCAATTATATTCTTCAGCCCCGGTATGAAAGTGATTTCTTTCCTCTCTCAATTTGGCTACTGTCGCCGCTGAAGCTGCGCGATGATGTCCGTCGGCTATGTAGAGGGCATCAAGTTGTGAGAATTGGTATTGTATTTCAGATATTACATCATTATCTTTAATTATCCATACCGTATGCGTAATTTCGTCATCGGCCGTAAAATTATATTCCGGAAATTCTCTTATTGCAGATTTCACAAGTGCATCGATATTTTCACTATTTTTATACGTCAAAAATACGGGACCTGTTTGAGCTCCCACTACATCAATGTGTCGAGTTCTGTCCATTTCCTTCTCTGAGCGGGTTAATTCATGTTTTTTTATCTTTCCGCACTGGTACTCCTTCAATGAAACACACGCAACGATTCCATTCTGAATGTGATCACCCAGTTTTTGCCTGTAAATGTAAAAACAGGGCTCATCTTCCTTGATAAAATAGCCTTTTTGTATCATTGATTTGAGCCTTTTCCTGGCGGCCTCGTATACGGCCGTTTCATAGGCTCCAATGGTGTCCGGCAAATCTATTTCTGACTTTACGACATGAAGAAAACTCTTTGGGTTGCGGCGGGCAAGATTTTTTGCTTCCTTTCTATTCACGACATCATAGGCACAAGACGCCACTTCCCTCACGAATTCCTTTTTCGGTCTTACGGCTCTGAACGGTTTTATCTCGCTCATTGTCATACTCCTTATAAATTCGCGGAAATCTCTAGCATAGAACCATTCTCAAAAGCAATAACTTTGAAACCCAAGGCTATTGCAAAATTTTACATTGAGTAGTATGAGCAATAAAAAACATGTCAAAAATAAAACAACAGGGGATCATTTCATGGCTAATCCCGTCAGAGTATTTATTCACGGTCTGGAAAGCAGCGGAAAAGGCACAAAGGGTACTTTTTTCAGCGAGCATTATCCCGATATGATAGTAGAAGATTATCACGGTCCTCTCCGGGCAAGAATGACAAAATTAAAGGAAGTTCTTTCAGAAAGAGAAAATTTGATAATTGTAGGCTCAAGTTTCGGAGGATTGATGGCCTCCATATTCGCCTGCGACAACCGTAATAAAGTAAATAAATTAATTCTGCTTGCGCCCGCGCTCGAATTGCAGGAATTCAACTCTTGCAGAAAGGAGCGCCTCAATATACCGGTCGTAGTATATCATGGAAGCAAAGATGACGTAGTTCCGATCAATCCGGTTCGTGAAATCGCATCCGAAATATTTGCCAACCTTGAATATAATATCATTGATGATAACCATTCAATCGAAAAAAATTTTAAACTGCTGGATTGGAACCGCCTCTTATGTTATGAGTGAGTGCTTATAATTACGATGGAATCAATTCTATGGAAGAAAAATACTCTCAAAAAATAGTTATCCGCTATACAGCTGAAATCGTTGATCAGCCTATAGTGTGCCGGCTCGCCCGGGATTACGATCTTGATTTTAATATTCTGCATGCCCGTGTTTTGCCTAAACGGGAAGGAGTTCTCGCACTTGATCTGACTGGTACAAAAAAAAATTTCGACCGCGGAATACGATATCTCAAAGAGTCAGGTCTCAGGGTGGAGCCATTGTCGAAAAGTGTGACCCGCAATCTTGACAGATGTGTTCACTGCGGTGCGTGCCTGGCATTCTGTTCAACAGGTGCTCTTTCAATCGATCCTTCTACAATGCAGGTAATGTTTGATTCGGACCGCTGTAGCGGCTGTTCAATCTGCGTCAAAGCATGCCCTGCAAGAGCCATGGAAATTAATTTTCTCTAGAATCTTTTTCTTCTTTTTCTTCGCTAATCAGCGCACTTCCTTTCTCGACAATTCCATCTATTTTATGAACATACTGTTTACCCGCTTTTATCATTTCCCTGCTTTTTTCCAGGAGCTTTCCCGAATGATCTTTAACCTCTTTCACTGTACTTTGAATAGTGACGGGAAATTTTTCGGGCGCCTTATAGTAGTAATATCCTGCCACAACAAGCAGCAGGATTCCTAATATCAGAAAAAGTTTCATGACTTTCTTCAACAGAAAATACAGCGCCAGCAATGCAATGAGCGCAATTATCATTACAGCATAAGGATTTTCCTGCATAAAATCGATAAGGCTGTTCATGCCCATGCCTTTTCTTTAGTTCATTTATTTCGGGAACGAAGGCCTGAAAAGAGGAAGATTTACTTCTTCGCTTCTTTTTTCAAATACTACTTCCACAGGCATATCGCATTTTATATCCGAGGGTCGACATTCTATAATATTTGTAAGTAAATGCGGACCTTCAGCAAGTTCCACAATAGCCACTACATAAGGAAGTTCCCTTTCGAATGCAGGATGAAAAGCCCTGTGATAAACGATAAAACTGTATACTTTCCCTTTCCCCGATGATTTGATCAATTCTGTTCTTTTGGAATGACACTCGGGACAAATGAATGAGGGCGGCCAGCGTACATAACCGCATTGCTCACATTTTTGAAATGTCAGTGTTTGAGATTTGCACCCCTCCCAGAAAAATTTTGTATCGGCGTTGATTCCCGGCAGCGGTTTTTCAGGTAATGTCATAGCCTAGTCCCTCCTCAATATGTAACAGGTGTGTGACTGCAGGATAGCACCGTTATCGCTGCAAAGAATGATTTCCGGTTCTTTTGTCCCTGTTGCGGGTCCAAGTTGCCTTTTACCGCACCTGCCCATGAGCTGCAGTGTGGCTTCTGTAAGCGGTGTAAGACCCATATAGTATGCTTCCGACAGCTGACCCCCCGACGTATTTACCGGCATCCGGCCTCCGGGTTCTATGGTCCCGCCGGAGAACCAGTTTTCTCCTTCTCCCGGATCAAAAAACCCGTAATCCTGTAAAGTAATTTCAACCGTATAGGTAAAACAGTCATATATTTCGCACGCATCGACATCGTCAAGGGTAACGCCTGCCATGCGAAAAGCCTGCTCTCCGGCTTTTTTTGCACCCGTCGGCCCTGCAAGGTGTTTCGCCTGCTCAAGATCGTTTGAGGGATTATCCTGTCCTATCCCCATAATCGGTACAGGCCGGTGCCTAAGATCACGTGCACGTTCAAGTGTGGTCAGTATGCATGCTCTTCCCCCATCATTGACGAGGCAGTTATCCGGCAGCCGGAACGGCTCACAGAGCCATCTTGAATTATAATAATCCTCAGGAGTCATGATTCGATCGTACATGACTGCCTCCGGATTGAGATTTGCCCACTTTCTCTGGCCCACGGCTATATGCTGCCACGTGTCCGGCCCTGTATGAAATTCGTGCATGGCGCGGCGAGCGGCCAGGGCATATCCGCCCGATGCCCCGAAAAGGCCGAATGCCGCTTCATCGCCTCCCATTTCAAGCATACGGGCCATAGTGTCACCCGAATGGGCATATGAAATAAGAACATATTTGCAAAAACCTGATTCAAGCGCGCCAACTGCGAGCTGTAAATGACTTCGAGATCAGTTGGCGTCCTGTGAAATAAATGAAGTGGAAATTCCGAGATGCTGAGCAACTACGTACGGAGTGACATCCTTTTCGCCGGACGGAGGAATAAAGTGTCTATACAGAATCAAACCGTCAACATCTTTCGGTTTCAAGCCTGCATCTTCTATTGCATTCGCACATGCTTCAAGATGAAAACTCAATGTTGTTCTGTCCGGAATTCGTCCCTGGGGAGTATATCCCACACCGACAATCGCACATTTGTCTTTTATGCTCATCTAATATCCTTTCTTGTTAAATTTTTATCTCCAACGCCCTTTTTGAGTTCCACGAGTTCCTTTTTCGCTTTTGCGAGTTCCTCGGTTGTCGATCGCAACCGTTCCGCAAGTATCTCTGAAAAGACCCGATACAGCATGCAGGAAAAAGCCAGTCTATCCTTTCCTGAAAGTTTTTCCAATGACAAAATATCAGTTGCAATGCAGTCGGTTTCGCTCACCGCATAGGCGGATGCCGAACGCGGAAAATCTCCCAATGCAGACATTTCGCCGAAAATATCCCCTCTTCTCCGTATCAGGGTTACCTCTCTGTCATTTTTAACTATTCTCACGGAACCCGATAAAAGAAGATAGACGGTCGTATCACGGCTCCCTTCATCTATAATGTATTCACCAGGCTCATAATGAAGTATTTTACTTAAACTGAGCGCTTTCCGGAATTCCTCTTCAGAGAAATTTCCAAAAACAGGCATTTCCCTTATTTTCGACATCAGATCCCGGCTGATATTGAGAAAATTCGATTGCTGCATTTAAATCTCCGCCTTTCACTTGTACCGCTTACTTGAATTTTTTTTCAACAGCATAAATTGCGAAACGACTGCCCCTTCATGGTGAATGTTTTCACAATTGAAATTGCATAACCAATAAAAATCGCGTCCGACCGTGATAAGGAACGATATCAGAATATATCCGGTCAGTCGAGAAACTTCCTTTGTGTTTTCTTCTTTTTTTGAATAAATCGGGCCATTCTATCCCGATCCGCACTTTCGCCTTGAAAGAACAATATATTCGGGCTGTAAAGCCGGCCGTACAGTAAGAATCTCCACATAATATTAAGCACTGCAGATAATATCCGGCACCTGATGACCTGGAGTCAAAAAATACATAATCAGCCTTATTCAATATTTGACCGGTGGTGGTTATAGTGGTGAAGGATCATATAATTAAGAAGTTACGCAGAACATGATCATTTGTAATTTTGTTACCGGATACACTGATGAACCCGATCAACAAAACTAACCGAGGGAATGAAATGGTGGAAAGTCTCGCCTCAGAAGATTACGTAATGGTTTCCGAACCCGGTGTCGCCGATGAACGGCATCGAATAATAAAACAGGCCGATACATTTGCCGTTTTTGATATTCATGGCGACATATGCCGGCGAAATTCCGATCCGCAGGGCATCTATTGCAAAGGAACCCGTTTTTTATCTTACTATTTAGTGACAATTGAAAGTCAACCTTTGCTGCTGTTGAGCTCGGACGTAACAAGAAACAATCATCTTGTCACGGTCGACCTTACCAACCCCCATTTGTTCCTGGAAGACGGAAGGCAGATTCCCAGGGGGACATTGCACATATTTCGATCAAAATTTCTCTGGAACGGGCGCTGTTATGAGAACTACCGGTTAAAAAATTATGGACTCTATCCTGCTGAATTTCACATGGATTTTGCTTTTGATGCTGATTTCGTAGATGTGTTTGAAGTTCGAGGGATAAAAAGAAATAAGAGAGGAAGTTTCAAACCACCTGCTGTTTCAGAGAACATAATTGAATTTTTTTACTCAGGCCTGGATGGAATTTTTAGACGGACCCGGATCGAATTTTCACGAAAGCCGGATTATATGGCAGCAGGGAGCGCTTCATATCTTGTTTCACTTGATGTGAATGAAGAGCTGAGATTCACCATTACTGTCTCATGCCATAGCGGCGAGTCCGGTGATAACAATTCACTCTCATATGAACAGGCTTACCGGGATTCTTCAGGATCGCTTAAAACGGCAGGAGAAATGGAATGCAATATTTCGACATCCAATGAGCATTTCAATATTCTTCTCGAAAGAGCGATTTCCGATCTGAGAATGCTCCTTACCTGTGAAAATGGAATTCTTTATCCATATGCAGGAATTCCCTGGTTCAACGCTCCATTCGGTCGTGACGGTCTTATCACCGCTTTGGAAATGCTATGGTTTAACCCACGAATCGGACATAGTGTCCTTTCTTACCTGGCAAAGGAGCAATCGGAATCAATCAATATCGATCAGGATGCTGAACCCGGAAAAATACTTCACGAAGTCCGCATGGGCGAAATGACAAATACCGGCGAGCTTCCATTTTCGAGATACTATGGAAGCGCCGATGCTACCCCTCTTTTTGTGATTCTTGCCGGATACTATTTCAAAAGAACAGGAGATCTGGATTTCATCGGCTCGGTTTGGCCCCATATAGAACGTGCCATTCATTGGATAGACCGGTATGGCGATGCCGATCAGGATGGCTTTGTGGAATACAAAAAAAAATCGGAGCACGGTCTTGAAAATCAGGGATGGAAAGATTCCCGTGATGCGGTATTCCATGAGGATGGGACGATTGCCGAAGCGCCTGTAGCAATGTGCGAAATACAGGGCTATGTATATGCAGCAAAAAAAGAAGCTGCGTTTCTGGCCGAGCATTTGGGATATCGTCAAAAATCCTTTTTTTTTCGCGAAGAAGCGGAAAAATTACGAGAAAAATTTGAACTTACTTTTTGGGATGACAAAATGAATAGCTACATACTTGCCCTCGATAGCAAGAAAAGGCCCTGCAGAGTCAAAGGCTCAAACATGGGACACTGTCTTTTTGCCGGGATTTCATCTTCCGAAAGGGCATACAAGATAGCAGAACTGCTAATGAATGAGCATTTTTTCAGCGGCTGGGGGATTCGAACCCTCGCAGCGGATCAGATTCGCTATAATCCCATGTCGTACCACAACGGATCCATATGGCCTCACGATAATGCACTTATTGCAGAAGGATTTTCGCGTTACGGATTCAACCGGTATGCTTCAGCCATTCTGGATGCTTTTTTTCATATGAGCCAGTTTACCGAACTTAATCGCTTCCCTGAACTTTATTGCGGGTTTAGAAAGAGAGCCCATCAAGGACCAACATTATACCCGGTTGCCTGTTCACCACAGGCATGGTCCGCGGCAAGCATTTTCCTTCTTTTGAAAGCGTGCCTGGGGCTTGATATTGATTTGACGAAGAAAAAGATCACACTGAAAAATCCCCATCTGCCGGAATGGCTTGAAAACGTGAGAATCAGAAAGCTCGAAGTCAACGGCAGTACCGTCGATTTTCTGGCGCGGCGCCACAGAAATGATGTAAGCATTGAAGTGTTCGACCGACCGGAAGATTTCAGATTCATAATTGAAAAAGGAGTGAGCGTAAATGAAAATTGCACAGATTGCACCCCTGTATGAAAGTGTTCCACCGAAATACTATGGTGGAACGGAAAGAGTTATTTCTTATCTTACGGAAGAACTCGTCCTTTCAGGCCATGATGTAACACTTTTTGCGAGCGGTGATTCAGTTACAAACGCGCGTCTTTGCCCTATAACTCATCGCGCACTGCGTCTGGACACACACAGTATCGATCCGGTAGCTGATCATATTTTCATGGCGGAACAGGTATTTAAAAAGGCACGTGAATTCGAAATAATTCACTCTCATATAGATTACATTCCCTATCCTCTTTACAGGCGAATGAAAACGCCTCACGTAACCACATTGCACGGGCGGCTGGATATTCCCAATCTTCACAATTTATATCAGGAATACGATGATATCCCTCTAGTATCCATTTCAAATTACCAGAGACTTCCTCTTTCATGGGTAAATTGGACTGCAACAGTATATCACGGGCTTCCCCATGATCTTTATGAATATAGAGAAAAAAAAGGGGAATATCTTGCGTTCATCGGAAGGATATCCCCTGAAAAACGAGTAGATTTCGCGATAGAAATAGCCAGAAAAGTCGATATGCCGCTCAAGATTGCAGCCAAAGTGGATAAAGTGGATAAAGATTATTTTGAAACCGTAATTCTCCCTCTTCTTGATCAGCCGTTTATCGAATATATAGGTGAGATAGGTGAAGCTCAAAAAAATGATTTTCTCGGTAATGCATACGCGCTGCTCTTCCCGATCGATTGGCCCGAACCCTTTGGCCTGGTGATGATAGAAGCAATGGCATGCGGAACTCCTGTTATTGCAAGATTGCACGGTGCTGTTCCGGAAGTGATGGAACAGGGGATAACCGGCTTTATTGTGAAAGATATTGAAGGAGCCGCACAGGCTGTAAAGGAGGTGTCTACATTAAGCAGGCAGAGATGCCGGGAAGTTTTTGAAGAAAAATTCACAGCTCAACGGATGGCAAAAAATTACCTTGAAGTATACGAAAAACTTATAGACAGAAAAAAAACATACCGCAATATCCGGTTTCATCGGGATCCGGTCTGATCCTGGCGAGTGAAATGAATTACGATTTTACCTGATGATCTTTCGTTTCGCACTTACTGTTCTTTGCATAAGATTCATCTTTTAATAATTCGCTTGATGTGACACAATTCGGCCGGAAGAAAAAAGGGCAGGAGCGGTCATGTTTGGATGGTGCGGTAAAATTCTCAGAATCGATCTGACAGCAGAGGAATTTTTCATCGAAGAACCGGAACGTGAAGTTTTGCATACATATATCGGTGGCAGGGGGCTGGCAGGATCGTATCTCGCCCAGGAAGTTACAAGAGACTGGAATGATCCGGCAATGCCTCTTCTTCTTTTCGCCGGACCTCTTGTCGGAACTGTTTCCCCTGCATCAGGCAGGATGACCATCATGTCCCGTTCACCGTTAACGGGAACCGTAGGTGATACATCAGCAGGAGGGAATTTCGGAACTTTTTTAAAAAAGGCGGGGTGGGATGGCATACTGATAACGGGGGCAAGCACTTCTCTATGCGGTATTGAAATTGCGGACGGAGCCGTCGTGATTAACCATGTACCGGAATTTGCAGGCCTTACCACGGAAGAAACCGTACAATATTTGGCAGATAAAGGATCAACGGCCGTTATCGGCCCGGCGGCGGAACGGGGGGTCCTGTTCTCGAATATAATCATAGACGGGCATTCTGCGGCGGGACGAAACGGTATAGGCTTGATTTTTGCGGCCAAAAATATCAAATACATCAGTGTACGCGGTACCGGAAAGGTTCCGGTGCATGATCCGGAGGAACTGAAGCGAGCCAGAGAAGATATTGTAAGGCTCACTGCCGCATCCCCTGTTCTTCTTGGTGAACTTGGAATTTCCCGGTACGGAACACCCGCGTTATACGATTTAATGCATACGAGGAACATGATGCCCACTGATAATTTCAGAAAAACCTCGTTCGATGATGCCCCATCCATGAATGCGTTTAACTTGCACAAGACATACAAGCCCCTCAATGCGGGTTGTCGGGGCTGCCATATACGGTGCAAAAAAATAACCCCGAAAGGCTCGGCTATTCCTGAATTTGAATCTCTCTCCCATTTCAGTGCACTTTTGAATAATAGTGATCTTCCCTCCGTTGTTGAAGCGAACCGAATCTGCAACGAGCTTGGAATGGATACCATCTCCGCTGCATCGACACTGGCATGCTATTCTGAGTTGGAGGAAAGAACTCTTACATCACGGGAAATATGCAAATTGCTGCACGATATAGGCTGGGGAAGAGGAGAAATAGGAATTGCACTGGGCCAGGGCTCGGCCCGCTATGCGAAATCACAGGGCTCTCCTGAAAGTTCAATTTCGGTCAAAGGGCAGGAATTGCCCGCCTATGATCCGCGGGGAGCCTATGGTATGGCTCTCGCGTATGCTACATCGACACGCGGAGGATGTCATCTTCGAGCCTATCCGGTTTCACATGAGATACTCAGAAAACCCGTGGCAACCGACAGGTTTTCCTGGAGCGGCAAGTCGCGCATTATCAAAATCGCCGAGGATGCAAACGCTGTTGTAGATTCTCTTGCCGCCTGCAAATTCATTTTTTTCGCTGCGTCGCTCGAGGAATATGCCAGGGCATTTACAGCCACGACCGGCGTAGAGACATCGGCCCAGGATCTTCTTAAAAAGGGCGAAAGGATTTATTACCTGGAACGAATAATGAATTCAAGAAACGGGTTTTCATCTGCCGATGACGATCTGCCGCCGCGCTTTTTTTCCGGGCATGGCTCAGCACGCAATAATGCTTCTGCCAAGCCTCTCGACAGAAACGATTTTCTCGTGGCACGATCAAATTACTACAAAATCAGGGGACTCGACGCGAAAGGTGCGCCAACTGAAAAGAAGGCAAAGGAACTTGGGCTTAAATGGAAAAGCTGATGCAGAAATACGAGCAGAAGCTGTGTACCGCCGGTCTAGCCGAGGAAGGGGAACCCCTCATGGGAATCCTCGATGCGGAACTTTGCTGGAACAGAAAAAACCGGCACACAGCGCTTCTTGAAAAAATTTTCCAGCAAATGAATATAAATTCAATTTTATTCTCAAAACCCAAAGAACCTTACAACAGTATTATAAATTTTCTAAGCCGCGCTTCAAATGAAGCCATATATCCGGAAGATTGCGAATCAAGAACGTTTTTGCATGATCTTCCAATAGCAGCTGATTTCAGTGATACGGCAATAATCCCTCGTCTGAGGAACAGAAAATGCGTGTTGATCCCCGGATATGGCGTGATCGCCTTTGGAACAGTCAGTCTTGAACAGGCATTTATTACATTCAGCTCGGTCTGTTTTGCCTCGTTTGTGAAATTCTTTTCGGACATACTTCATAAAAAGAAAAAAGGACTCATTTCGCTTGAAGAATCAAAGTTTTTGGATCGAATCAGGAGAAGTCTCCCACAGCCTGTCGAACATTTTTCTGCACTCTCGTCTGCACCCTTTGAGGCAGAAACTGAAGTGCTGAACGCGTTGGAAGAAGCGGGAAAAAAAATTGTCGATTATGGTCTCGTGGACTCTTACTTCGGAAACATTTCATACTGCTTTCATGATACTCTCTATATCAGTCAAACCGGCAGTTCTCTTGATGAACTGGCCGGCTGCATTGACCCCTGCCCTCTCGACGGGTCTTCATGCGCCGGGATCACTGCCTCCAGCGAATTATCCACCCATATGGAAATTATTAAAACGTTGGGTACAAAGGCCATTCTTCACGGGCACCCTCGCTTTTCAGTGATTATTTCAATGGATTGCGACCGCTATGAGTGCCCCTGCCGAGGATTTTGCCACCGGAAGTGCCCGGAAATACGTAATCTTGCTGATGTTCCCATCGTATCGGGAGAGGTAGGAACGGGACCTTTCGGTCTATGCCGAACCGTACCGCAGGCCGTCGAAAAAGCACGCGGAGCAATTGTATACGGCCATGGAGTATTTAGCACAGGAAAAGAAGATTTCAATGAAGCCTTTCTGCGCATGCTTGCAATCGAAAACACATCATACAAAGAATATTTTCGACGATTCGATGCATAAAGATATTCAAAAAGGATTTCTTCATGCGTCATTTAAAGGACCGGCCGGTCAACATCTCATGCCAAAAGAGATTTAGTACAATGCAGGCCACTCCGGTACAAGGAGGTTTTAAGGGAGATATTCTTCCCTGACAGGAGAAAACACCTCGACTGCCAGAGAATCTTCTAGTATATCAGCACTGTGCAGTACATCTCCTGGAATGCACCATGAGTCTCCGGGCGCTGCTTCGTACGTTTTTCCTCCTATTTCGAAACGAATCCTTCCTGAAATCAGATATCCTATCTGCTCGTGAAAATGGCTGTGCGAAGGAAGATGCGCCCCTTCTGAAAGCCTGAATTCCGACATGAGTGTTTTTTGGCCATACGTGAGTGCTTTCATTTTTATACCCTCGGCTAAATCCATATAATGCCTTTCATCTTCTTTCACAAACATCATCGTTCCACATTCCTTTCCGGTATGAATTTGAAGCCCATTATCTTATTCACATTGTGAGGTTAAGATGCAACAATATTATTCTATTGACAACTACTTTGTGAGGCGTTAGGAATCAAGTCTTTTGTTTTCATTATTTAGAGGGTGAAATGAAAAGAACTGTTTTAATAGGCATGAGCGGCGGCATCGACAGTGCAGTTGCCGCTTACCTGCTTGGAACGAAAGGATTTCATGTTGAAGGGCTGTACATAGACAACGGGTATTCCATTCGCGCCGAAACAGAGGCGGAATCAGTATGCAAGAGGCTGGGAATTGATCTTCACAAGGTAGATGCTGCGGCGGCATTTAAAAAAAATGTCGTCGATTACTTTGTTTCAGAATATCTATCAGGAAAAACGCCTAATCCCTGTGCCGTCTGTAATCAAAAAATTAAATTTAAATACCTCATCGAGCAAGCCGATTCTCGCGGAATTGACTATATTGCTACGGGACATTACTGCCGGGTCGAACATGATCGAAATACAGGCTCATATATTCTGAAACAGGGATATGATAACAGAAAAGATCAATCCTATTTTCTCTTCCGTTTAGGACAAAAGGAGCTTGCGCGCACTGTTTTTCCAAATGGCGATTTGACAAAAAAAAATATTCGAGAGATTGCGGCAAAAGAAAAAATCCTGTTCGAAGAAAAAAATGAAAGTCAGGAAATCTGCTTTATTCCTTCAGGAAATTACCGGCATTTTATTGAATCTAATTGCACTGATCCAAGTGTCTTGGCCCCCGGCGATATCATAACGCATAAAGGGGAAATCGTAGGGCAGCATCATGGCATTCATTCTGTTACAATAGGTCAGCGAAAGGGTCTCAAGATCGCCTCTGAACGCCCCTATTTCGTTACCGCTATTGACAAAAACCTGAATCGGGTGATTGTTGGGCGAGATGAAGACCAGTTTTCCGATGGACTTACCGCCATTGATGTCTCTTGGATACACCAGGAGCCTGAAAAGTCTGAACAGCTAACCGCAGTGACACGCATCCGTTATCGCCATCGAGGCGTTCCATCGATTATAGAAACTTTTTCACATGACCGCCGTCGAGTCGCCGTGAGATTCAATTCTCCTCAAAAGGCCGTAGCCCCGGGACAAGCCGCAGTATTTTATGAAGGCGACGCCATTCTTGGCGGCGGATGGATTGATGCGGTATTTCGTCATGTTTAAAGTCGCCCTCGCCACTCTAGGATGTAAAGTCAACTATTATGAAACCGAAGGGATACGTGAGAAACTCGCTCTCTATGGACATGAAATTGTTCCTTTTTCTGCCGAAGCCGATGTATATATTATAAACACCTGCACAGTTACGGCAAAGACCGATTATCAGTCCAGACAGCTTGTCAGAAAAGCACACGCACAAAATCCGGCATCTGCAATTATTGTTACAGGATGCTACGCGCAGACCTCACCACATGTATTTTCCAGTTTACCCGGTGTGAGACTGGTGGCAGGGACTGATGAAAAAAGGCGAATCCCTGATATGGTAAGCGGCCTTTTTCAAAGCAAACAAAAAATAGTTGTAAGTGATATTGCAGCAAAGAATACGTTTTCAAGCCTTTCTGTAACCAATTTCTCCGAACACACAAGAGCCTACCTTAAAATCCAGGATGGCTGCAATGCCTTCTGCAGTTACTGCATCATACCGTTTGCAAGGGGCCCGAGCCGAAGCCTCCATCCGGATGCTGTCATTGAAGCTGTAAGGACTTTACAAAAATCGGGCTACAGAGAAGTCATACTCACCGGAATTCATCTTGGTCTATACGGAGTCGATCTGGATTATTCACATGACCTGGCATCATTGATTCGTAGGATAGAAGCTGATACATTGCTTGAAAGATTACGCATAAGCTCAATTGAGCCAATGGAAATAAGTGATAGACTAATCGATGCCGTCTCCTCGTCGTCAATTTTGTGCAGGCACCTTCATGTCCCGCTCCAAAGTGCGGACGATTACATACTTTCGCGCATGAAGCGCACCTATACGGTTAACGAATTTCGAACTCAAATTGATAAAATCATAAAAAAAATACCTGATGTTGCCATTGGGGCAGATGTGATCGCCGGATTTCCGGGAGAAGGAGAAAGGGAATTTCAAAATACCTTTTCTTTCATCGAGTCTCTTCCGCTTGCCTATCTTCATGTTTTCCCTTATTCTAAGCGTCCGGGTACAAGAGCCGCCGCAATGCCGGACCAGGTAGATGAAACAACAAAGAAAAGACGGGCTGCAGCACTGAGAAGCCTCGGATCGCAAAAAAAATACACATTTATTTCTCGTTTTATAGGTAATCGCATGTCCGTACTTATTGAAGGAAACACAGCAAAGGACAGGAAACTTATGAAAGGTTTTTCAGATAATTACATACAAGTACTCGTGACCAATGGCGATGAAAGTCTCATCAATTCCATTGCATCAGTACATGCAGAACATGTATCGGGAGAAAGACTGTTAGGGAGGATTGTGTAGTCATGCACACACAGCAAAATGATTTTTACGAATTCGAGAAGCTGATCGGATACAGATTCGGAAACATATCACTTCTCAAAGAAGCCCTCACGCACAGCTCTTTCGTAAATGAAAATCAATCTCTCGGATATCATGATAATGAGCGTCTGGAATTTCTCGGCGATGCGGTGCTGCAGCTTTGTATAAGTGAAATAATTTACAAAAAGTTTCCTGATCACGATGAAGGAAGTCTTTCAAAAATGCGCGCATCTCTGGTAACTGAACAGCCTCTGGCTGAAGTATCCCGAAAACTGAACGTCAGCAAATGGCTTCATCTCGGCAAGGGAGAAAGCACATCAGGGGGAAGAGAAAAGAATTCGATCCTTGCCAATGCGCTGGAAGCGATCATTGCTGCAGTATTTCTCGATGGAGGATATGCGGAAGTAAAAGCCGTCGTATCATCGATTTTTGATTCACTTTTTTTCGAGCAACCCTATCGTGATACGAAATCTCTTCTTCAGGAATTCTGTCAGGCTCGCTACAAGTTGATACCGCAGTATGCAATGATACAAGAATACGGACCCGATCACGATAAAACTTTTGAAATCGAAGTAATAGTTAATAATCATACCAGGCAGCGCGGTATAGGAAAAAACAAGAAAGAAGCCGAACAAAATGCAGCGACAAAGGCTTTGAAAATACTTTCCGCAGAATGATTTTTTTTAATGAAACCTTTTATTATCCCTATATTCATAATGAACCGCGGTTGTCCGAACAGATGTGTTTTTTGCAATGAAAAAATTACCGCCGGGGATTATGATGAAATTGATGAAAAATTATTCAACAGAACTGTTGACGATTATCTAAAAAGCAAAAGTAATGCACTGCCACAAGAGGTGCAAATCGCGTTTTACGGTGGAAATTTCACTGGAATGGAGACGGGATTACAGGAAAAGCTTCTCGCATACGCCTTACGCTTAATACAAGAAGGAAAAGTTGCATCCATACGAATATCTACAAGGCCGGACTGGATCGATGAACACTCTCTTGGATTTTTGAAGAGGAGATATGTGAAAACAATTGAAATCGGCGCCCAGTCTCTCAATGACGAAGTACTTCTTCTTTCTGAAAGAGGACACTCTTCAGAACAGGTAAAAAAAGCAATATGCGCATTAAAATCATCCGGATTTGAAACAGGAATACACCTTATGGCAGGATTGCCGGGTGATACAAAGGCCAGCTTCTTGAAAAGCGTTTCGGAAACTATTGAACTTCGCCCCGATATGGTAAGAATACACCCAACGATCGTACTGAGAAATACAAAACTTGCCGAAATGTATGAAAAGGGCCTCTACCGAGCGTTATCAATGGATGAAGCTGTTAACTGGTGCAAAGATGCTCTTTTACTTTTTAAACTGGCTCATATCCCGGTAATAAGGATAGGCCTTCACAACACTCCCGAAATGTTTTTTGAAAAAGGAATAGTAAGCGGCCCTTTTCACCCGGCCTTCAGAACCCTTGTTGAAAATTCGATTTTTCTCGATATGGCCTTGGGATTGCTTCACAACGTTTCTCCTTCAAGTAAAAGTATTTGTTTTTATATCTCTCCCAAAGACAGCTCCTATTTTCGTGGAATCAAAAACAACACTGTCATGCTTTTAAAAGACAAATTAGGGGAAACGAATTTCAGCATCAAAGAAGATATGCAGCAAGAACGTAATACATTGAATTTGGAAGTGGACGGCAAAATCTATAGAGCGGATCCTCGCAGTTTAGTCCCGAAAGAGCGAATGCCGGCAAGTCTTCGCGGATGAGTGAAAATAAATGTATGATTATGATAGTGCAAATCATATATATACCGGGCGCCCGTCATTGAAAGAAACGCGCGTACAAAACAATGGAGTGCTGTATTGTGTTTAAATCAGGATTCATAGGAATAATAGGAAGTCCCAATGTAGGAAAGTCCACTCTTCTTAATTTTATCATAGGAGAGAAAATTGCCATCACCACTCGCAAGCCCCAGACGACAAGAAACAGAATCACCGGAATCAAAAACATCGAGAACGGTCAGTTTATATTCGTCGATACGCCTGGCATTCATAAAGGAACTTCTTCTTTAAACGAATATATGGTGGCAACGGCAATAAGCACTCTTTCAGATTCAGATTTAATACTCCTTCTTATTGATGCGGCAAAAAAATTTGACCAGCCGGATCTAAATGACCGTTATATTCTTGGAAGTCTGGAGAATGTGGCTGTACCGGTTTTTCTTGTCATTAATAAAGTCGATCTGGTCCAAAAAGAAATGCTTCTGCCGCTGATCGATATGTGGAAAGACTTTTATTCCTTCAGTGAAATTATACCGCTTTCCGCCGCAACCGGATTTAACGTAGATACTCTTCTCGGAAAGATCCGGGACACTTTGCCCGAAGGACCGCCATATTTTCCGGAAGATCTAATGACTGACATGACGGAAAGGTTTCTTGCGCAGGAGATTATACGTGAAAAAATAACTCTTCTCAGCCATCAGGAAATTCCTTATTCTACGGCTGTCACTGTAGACACATTTAAAGAAATTGCAGAAAAAAATCTTGTAAGAATTCAGGCAACCATAACTGTTGCCAAAAATTCCCAAAAAGGTATCCTGATAGGCAAGCGGGGGGAAATGTTGAAACGTATAGGGACTCGCGCACGCCTGGAGATGGAAAAGTTTTTCGGAACGAGAATTTACCTTGAACTTTTTGTACGGGTGAGCAAGGACTGGACCGAAGATTCGCACATGATGTCAGAACTCGGGTACAAGATAAAATGAGACCTGTAATTGCAATCGTGGGAAGACCTAATGTAGGTAAATCGACTCTTTTTAACCGTCTTTCCGATACCAAAAAAACAATTGTAATTGACCAGCCCGGTGCAACACGGGACAGGAATTACGGTGACGGTTACTGGAATGGCAGGGACTTTGTAGTGATAGATACCGGAGGCTTCGAGCCAGTTACGCCTGATGAAATGCTTTTGCAAATGAAAAGACAGACGAAGCTTGCAATTGAAGAAGCAGACGCAATTATATTCCTCATGGATGGACGGGATGGCCTCACGCCGTCGGATACGGACATATCGAATCTGCTCAGGAAAACGGAAAAACCTGTCTTCTATGGAGTAAATAAAATAGATAATATGAAGCAGGAGGAAAAGATTTACGAGTTCTACAGGCTTGGAGTCGAAAAAATTTACGCACTCTCTTCGCAACACGGAATTGGCGTTGCTGATATGATGGATGATGTTGTTGCCTCGCTCCCCGAGGCAGTTGTTTCCGAACAAAAGGAAGAAGAAAGGATAAAGATAGCGGTTATCGGAAAACCGAATGTCGGGAAATCGTCTCTTATAAACAAAATTCTGGGATATGAACGAACTATAGTGACACCGATTCCCGGCACCACCAGAGATACGGTTGATACTGCCTTTGAGTTGAAAGACCGCAAATATATGCTCATAGACACTGCCGGACTCCGCAAAAAAAGCAAAATAAGCCTCAAGCTGGAACAATATAGCATGGTTGAAGTCATAAAAGTTCTTGATCGTTGCGACATCGCCCTTATATTGATTGATGCGGAAAATGGTGTGACGGACCAGGATACGAAAATTGCAGGCCTTGCACATGAAAGGGGAGTTGCTACCATTATTGTGATCAATAAATGGGATTTGATTGAAAAAAATAATAATACCATAGGAGCTTACGTTAAACATGTTAGAAATAATCTTAAGTATCTGGAGTTTGCACCCATACTCTCGATTTCGGCTTTATCGGGACAGCGGGTTCTAAAAATATTTGATCTGGTCGATACCGTCTATACTCAATACACGAAAAGGGTCGCCACATCTGAGCTGAACGTGAAAATTGCCGAGATTGTTGAGCGAATGCCGCCTTCCCGATATCGCAACAGAGCAAACAGTATCCTCTATGGAACTCAGGCTTCTGTGAAACCGCCTACTTTTATTTTTTTTGTGAAAGAACCGAAAGCAATCCATTTTTCATACAAGCGGTATCTCCTCAATAGAATAAGAGAGGAGTTTGAGTTTGTTCACACTCCGATTCGAATAGTATTTAGAAAGAAAGGAAACACAGGATAGTAAATGCAGATAAGAGTATCCATATTCATATGCGCCATTATTATTCTTATTCAGTGTACTGCGGCAAGTTGTGCAGAAACTGATAAAGTCAGAATAGGAATATGCCTTCCGGTTACAGGCTCGCTCTCGGCATATGGCCAGAAGCTCCACGCGGGAATATTTGCTGCACACGCGATACAACCTGTTACCACATCAAGAATTCCGATTGAACTTGTGGTCGTTGATACAAAAGGAAACGCACATGAAACCTTAGAGGCATTAAAAAAACTCACAGTTCAGCATAATGTATCAGCCATCATACTGGAGACAGACAAGGATGCTTTGGACGCAGGAAGCGAGATAACTGAAAAAAAGGAAATCCCTGTGGTTACAACTGCCGTGACAGCTTCCGATTTCAGAACATCAAAAAAGTTTCTCTTCCGCCTTTGTTTTTCAGATACGTATCAGACTGAATTAATCGCTCGCTATGCCATTGAAACGCTTGAGGCACGCAAAGCTTCAATTCTTATAGATATCGAAAAAAATGCCAGTACGTGTGTGGCTGATTTTTTTAAAAAGAAGTATGGCAGCATGGGAGGGAAAGTCGTCTCAATAGCGTATTGCACTTCGCAAGACAAAGATCTGGCTTTCCAGATATCCTCTCTTATGGCAGCAAAACCGAACATATTGTTTCTCCCCGTTTCTTATCCTGAAGCCTTTCATGCCGTGAGTAAAGCCGGAGAATTAGGCTTCAGCATTCCTATGTTTACGATAACTGAACCTGACCCCGGCATGTTCATAGAAGCGGGAGGTGCACGTGCGGAAGGCCTGATGTTTTTCGGACAATTTAATCTTGATGCGCCCAAAGAAAAAGAAAGCAATTTTGCCACAAGATTTAAGGCAGAACGGGGATATGAGCCAGGGGTACTTGAAACGCTCGGTGCCGATGCCTATTTCATTCTTGTCGATGCTATACAAAGAGCTCAGTCCACAAGAGGCCGGGAAATAAGAAACTCACTTGCCTGCACAAAAGCTTTCCCTGGATTGTCCGGTCCACTTGCACTTGGCGAGGATGGAAATCTCAGAAAAAATGCTTTTTTATTTCAGATAAAAGAAGGTCGCATTACCTTCCTCCGTGCTGTAGCCCCTTGATTATGCTCTCTATATACCAAGGTATGCTTTTTTCACTTCTTCATTTCTCACCAGATTACCTGCAGAATCGGCAATGGTCACTTTTCCGTTTTCCATTACATATCCCCTGTGAGCTATTTTTAACGCGAGGTTCGCATTTTGTTCAACGAGAAAAATTGTTGTCCTGCTGTCTTCATTGATTTTAAAAATTATATTGAATATCTGTCTTACGACCAGGGGGGAAAGACCAAGCGAGGGCTCATCGAGAAGAAGCAGTTTCGGTTTTGCCATAATAGCTCTCGATATTGCGAGCATCTGCTGTTCCCCTCCCGAAAGTGTACCGCCGGATTGCTTTTTTCTCTTCGCCAGAACAGGAAAAAGTTCAAAAACATATTCAACGTCTCGTCTGACCTGTCTTTTGTCATTTCTTAAGAATGCACCCATATCAAGATTTTCGGCAACTGTCAGATGCGGAAATATGTGACGCCCTTCAGGAACCTGGCATATTCCCAGAGAAGCGATTTTATGGGGCGGCAAATTGTGAATCGGAATTCCCATGAAATGAATATCGCCCGTTCGCGGAGGCGAAATACCGCACACCGACATCAATGTTGTTGATTTCCCTGCACCGTTACTTCCAACCAGAGTGACAATTTCTCCTTCTGAAATTTCTAACGTCACTCCTTTAAGTGCCTCTATATGGCCGTAGAAAGTGTGGATATCCTTTATTATGAGCATCAATATGCATCCTCTCCGAGATATGCCTTTATCACTTCGGGATTGATCTTGATTTCTTCAGGAGTGCCTTCAGCAATTTTTTTCCCATAATCAACTACGTAGATCCTTTCCGATATACTCATGACGAGCTTCATATCATGTTCAATCAGAAGAATTGAGATATTTTCTTCATCCCTTATCCTTTGAATCAGCATATCCAGTTCCTTTGTTTCCTGCGGATTCATACCGGCGGCAGGTTCATCCAAGAGAAGCAGAAAAGGTTCTGTCGCGATCGCTCTGGCTATTTCAAGTCTTCTCTGAGCGCCATAAGGCAGATTTTTCGCACATTCATTGACATAGTACGCAAGTCCGATTTTTTTAATTATCCCGTAGCTTCGTTCGACAATCTGCTTCTCCTCATCCCTTGTCTTTCTGTTTCTGAAAATAGCTCCTGCGATTCCGGCATTGGTTCTGACATGCCGGCCCATCATTACATTTTCAAGAACAGTCATGTTCTGAAACAGCCTGATATTTTGAAATGTACGGGCAAGACCTTTTGAAGTCACCTGGTTCGGTTTCAGACCATTAATTCTTTTGGCAGTACCTGCCTGCGGCTTCATAATAAAAATATCACCTTCGGTAGGGGCATATATTCCTGAAATGCAATTGAAGAATGTCGTCTTCCCTGCACCGTTAGGACCAATGAGGGCGACGATCTCGCCTCTTTCCACGTAAAGATCGATCCCGTCTAATGCCTTGAGACCTCCAAAGCTCATTCCGAGCCTTCGTACACTCAATATTGGATCTCTTTCGTTTTTTTCGCGTCTCAAAAATTTTTTCCTTCGAATTTATATGTCCTTCTCACACCGCTGATTATGCCTCCCGGCCTGAAAACCATCATCACCACTAGAATAATGCCGAACATGAGCATCCTGAACTCCGAAAAAACCCGCAGATATTCAGGCAGCAGAATTATTATGAAGGCACCCGTTATCACACCTATGACCGAACCCATACCTCCCAGTACTACTATGCACAGAATTATTATTGATTCCCAAATTGTGAAACTGGCCGGATTGACAAAAGTGGTTTTCGCTGCAAATACGACACCCCCCATCCCTGCCCACGTAGCCCCCAGTGCAAAGGCAGTCAATTTTGTCTTTGTCCTGTCAATACCCATGGCCTGACAGGCGACCTCATCTTCTCGAAGAGCAACCCATGCGCGCCCTATTCTCGAGTCCTGAAGACGCTTCACTATGAAAATCGTCACAAGGCATAGAAAAATCATTATGTAATACATGTACACTGTTGCATTTTGGACGGACAATTCAATTCCGAAAAGAGGCGGGCGCGATATATTTGATATTCCACTCGGACCAAAGGAAAATTCATTCCAGTTTTCAAGAATCAGCCGGATTATCTCCCCGAAACCGAGAGTTACGATAGCCAGATAGTCTCCTCGCAACCTCAGGACAGGAAAGCCGAGAAGAATTCCGAAGAGCGCTCCAAGAGCTGCTCCAACAGGAAGAACCATCCAGAAATTTAATCCGAAATGATAATTCAGAAGCGCATACGCATATGCTCCAACCGCATAGAACGCAACATATCCAAGGTCCAGAAGTCCTGCCAGGCCTACGACGATATTGAGCCCAAGGCCGAGCATGACATAGATCAGCGCTGTCGTCATTATATTTGTCTGATAAAGCGAAACGACAAATGGAAACACGGCTGCCAGTAATGCACCGGCAACAACACTTCCGGCAATTATTTTCCTGTTTTCAATTAAACGCCTAAGTTTGGATATTTTTTCGTTCTGTTTTTCTTCCGCCCTTTTACTCCCTTCCTCTTTTTTACTTATCAGATAACGCCAGAGGAAAGATAAAAAGAAAGTACCGATACCGACAAGCGCCATATTCATCCATCGCCATTCAACTGTCTTTTCGAGCGGATTGATGCGGATAACCATAATAGGAAATGTTAAAAAAATAAACCATAGAGCTACATAGAGAGATTTTCTTATTTCAGCAAATTTCCTCACTTTTTTAAACCTTGGATTGCTCCGATCTTCCGAGGATTCCGGAAGGTTTGAAAATAAGGATCAGGACCAGGAATAAAAAGGCAAATACATCTTCATAGTCACTCGATATATATCCTGTAGCGAAACTCTCTGTCCAGCCGAGTACGAATCCACCCAGCACCGCACCGGGAAGACTGCCTATTCCTCCAAGCACTGCGGCCACAAAAGCCTTTATTCCTGCGATGAAACCGATGTAGAAATTAATCATTCCTATATGTGATGCGATTAGAACGCCTCCTATTGCTGCCGTCGCCGATCCCAAAATGAAAGTAAATGATATGACCGTGTTTACATCGATGCCCATAAGACTGGCCATCACTCTGTCCTGAGAAGTAGCGCGCATTGCTTTACCGATTTTCGTATATCGTATAAGAATCGTAAGGATGATCATTACCACTGCAGTGGTAACAAGAATCACCACATCGGTAGAGCCGATTATATGTGCAAAAGGCTCTATACACTCGAAATCAGGAATCAGATTGGGAAAAGGAAGAAAATCACATGTCTGGGCAAGCAGCACATAATTCTGCAGGAAAAGAGACATTCCAATTGCACTTATCAATGCTGAAAGACGAGGAGCATTTCTCAGCGGCTTATATGCAATCTTCTCTAAAGTAAACCCATAAGCACACGAATAAATTACTGCCACGAACCCGGCAATCAATATAACGGCTACCGGATTCATTCCCGTCGACATGAGTACTGAAATAACGATCAGAGCAGTAAAAGCCCCGATCATATAAATTTCTCCATGCGCAAAATTGATAAGTTGGATGATGCCGTACACCATCGTGTATCCCAGGGCAATGAGCGCATAAATACTGCCCCGTGTCAATCCTCCCAAAAATAGTTCCAGAAAATAATCCATAGTCTTTTTGCGTAGTGCCGGTTCTAATGTTTGAAGTGAAAGATATTATGTCCGGCAAGATCTTGATTAAATACCTTAACGCCATTCTCACTGAAATATGGCGTACTGGCAGTCGCGCAAAAGAAAGGGGGCCAGACAATCCAGCCTGCCCCCCTGATATGAAAGCCAATTTCATGCGCGCAACTATTGTACCTCTATGTAGTTACCATTCTTCACCTGATACATGCTGAAGCCAATACCGATTGCATCCCCTCTTTCATCAAATTTTATTTTACCGAGAGGAGTTTCTACATAATAATTTTTCAGAGCACTCGTTACAGCTTCATAATCAGTACTGCCGGCCTTCTCTATCGCACTAAGAAGTGCCTGCGACGCCGCATAGGCATTGAGGAAAAAAGCTCCCGGTTCTGAACCGTAGGCTTTTTTATGTGCTTCTATCGCAGCTATGGCAAGCGGGTTTTTTGTCGTGTCCTTAGGACCTGTGGCATATACACCCTCGGCATACTTTCCTGCGACTTTGATAAATGTCGCATCTCGTACGCCATCATCCGATATGAAGTGGGCTTTTATTCTTTTTCTTCTCATTTGCATCACTATTTTAGAGGCCTCGGGATGATAACCGCCAAATATGACAGCTTCAGCTTTGGAATGCTTTATTTTTTGCACTACAGCCGAATAATCAACGGCGCCGGGTGTAATCCCTTCGTATAAAACCACTTCCGCACCGGGCTCTTTCCCGATAAATATTTTTGCAAACTCGGCCAGACCTTTTCCGTAATCTCCCTTATCGTGAATGACTGCTATTTTTTCTGCCTTCAGAACTTCTATGGCATAATCAACCTGAAGGCGGGCCTGTGCGTCATCGGACGCAATGGTTCTGTAAAAATTAGGATAATCTCCGCTTTGAGTCAACGGAGGATTTGTTGCAGAAGGTGACATGCAAATCACATTTGCATCTTTATAAATCGCAAGAGCCGCTTTAGTGGCACCACTGCAAATATGTCCGACCACTGCATCCACACCCTGGGAAATAAGTTTCGTTGCTGTATTTGTCGCGATTTCAGGCTTGCATACGTCATCTTCAATAAACAGTTCAATTCTTGACCCTAAAATACCACCATTTTCATTTGCTTTTTTTACTACGAGTTCTGCTGCCCTCACTGAAGGCAAACCGTATGACGCCAGATCCCCGCTATGGGCTCCTGCCACACCCACCTTAACTGTATCTTCGGCAGAAGCGAAAGCAGAGAAGGTTGACAGGAATATTGCAAGCATACCCATCGCCAGTTTATTCCATTTAAATTCTTTCATCATATATTGTTCTTTCTTCCCGGTGTGCATCTCTCCGTTATTTTTCTTTACGCCAGTTTCTCTACTGCCTTAAACATCCGCTCAAGTCCTTCTTCGATTTTGCTCATCGAAGTGGCATAGGAAAGCCTGACATAGCTGTCATCGCCGAATGCAATGCCAGGCACGACTGCAATGCCTGCCTCGTCCAGAAGATAGCCGGCAAAAGAATTCGAATCCGAAATCGCATGCTCCTTTCTTGATTTGCCATACAGACCGGAAACATTAGGGAACACATAAAAGGCCCCTTCCGGTGTTGCACAGTGTATACCGGGCATTTGATTCAGTTTTTTCACCATGTAGTTTCTTCTTTTTTTGAATTCTATCACCATTTTTTCTGTTGCGTTTTGATCTCCCTCGAGAGCCGCAACGGCGGCTTTCTGCGATATCGAAGTCGGATTCGATGTATTCTGACTCTGTATTTTCGCCACAGCCGCAATTATTTCTTTTGGTCCCGCTGCATACCCGATGCGCCATCCTGTCATGGCATGGGATTTCGAAACTCCATTCACTATGACAGTCCGGCTTTTCATTTCCGCATCCGCAGTAACTATATTGAAAAACCTGAAATCATCATAAGTGATCTTCTCATAAATATCGTCACTTAGTATTGTAATATCATATCGCTTTAAAACGGACGCAAGTGCCCTCAGTTCTTCTTCGGTATAGGCAGATCCCGTTGGGTTTGAAGGACTGTTTAAAATGATTGCCTTTGTTTTACCTGTTATCGTCCTCTCGAGAGCATCCGGCATGATTTTGAAGTGATCTTTTTCTTCGGTTTTCAAAATCACCGGCTCCGCGTCAGCAAGAAGCACGATATCCGGATAGGATACCCAATACGGAGCAGGAATAATTACCTCATCTCCACTTTCGAAAAGAGCCTGCGCAAGATTGTAGATAGTGTGCTTCGCTCCACATGATACAGCTATTTGCGACATTTCATATGAAAGTTGATTATCTCGCTTCAATTTCTCTATTATCGCCTTCTTCAATTCGGCTATCCCGTCTACCGGCGTGTATTTTGTAAATCCCTCTTGAATGGCTTCAACTGCCGCCAATTTGATATGTTCAGGCGTATCGAAATCCGGCTCTCCTGCACCGAAGCTAAGTACATTTTTCCCTTCCGCGCTCAAAGCAGCAGCCTTTGCTGTAACGGCGAGCGTCGGCGACGGCTTTATTCTTCCAATACGATTTGCAAGTTTCATTTGTTTTTCGCCTTCTTAATCATTATAAGCTCTCTTACGTTTTCCTTTAGCACCGCTCTTTTCGTTTTCTTGCATTGCCCTCTTTTAACAGAGGAAATTTTTCTTTTAACTTTTGGAGTATATCATCGGGTACCAGTCCTCTTACTGATCCCCCAAAACTTGCAGCTTCTTTAATTATACGCGAGTTGCAGTAAAACCATTTTGAACCGGTCATTAAAAATACGGTTTCTACCTGCCGGTCGAGCCTTCGGTTAATCAACGCAAGCTGAAATTCGTATTCGAAATCAGACATGGCCCTCAGCCCCCGTAGAATTACTGTCGCGTTAACCTCTTCCAGGTAATCGACAAGCAGGCCTGAATAACTCCCTACTTCAAGTTTAGGATTGTCTCCTATTAATTCTTTGATCATCTCAATTCGTTCTTCAACAGTGAAAAGAGCCGATTTTGTGGGATTGTATCCAATTGCAATTATGATTTTATCGAATATTCTCAAGCCTCTGTTGATAATATCAACATGTCCGTTCGTTATGGGATCGAAAGAACCTGGATACACAGCAACTTTATTCATATTCTACTCCTTGCTCCCAAGCTTGATTATAATGCTGAAACTCGCTTCAATACCATACGCAGGTATGTAAAATTAAGACCCGGATTCCGCTGTCAACTCTCTGATTTCAAAAAATGCAAGAGCTGTATCTCCATATCTTCGATGATCTGTCAACTGAAAAATGCTGCTTTCGGGACATTCTTCCCTTATTGAATGTTCAATAACAAGAAGACCATCACGTTTCAGCACGTTATATGTGCCAAGCAGTTTTACAAGGTCTGCCGCCATCCCTTGTTCATAAGGAGGGTCGGCAAAAATGATATCATACTCTTCTTTTTTCGATGCAAGAATCAAAAGAGCTTTTTCCACAGGAGTGGCCATTATTCCACACTTTTGATCAATACCCGATTGATTCAGGTTCCTTTTTATTGCCCTTACGTGAACAGCATTCCGTTCTACAAATATTACCGGATGTGCGCCTCTGCTAAGAGCTTCTATTCCAACCGTACCGGCTCCTGCAAATAGGTCCAGGAATTTAATACCTTCTACGGATCCGAGAATATTAAAGAGCGATTCTTTTACTTTCTGAGTGGTAATTCTTATATATTCGCTTTTCGGAGCGGCAAGAATTCTGCCTTTTGCCTTTTTTCCTGTTATTTTCATTATCAGGATAAATAATCTCTCACAAGCAGTTCAGCTATTTGAATTGCATTTAATGCCGCTCCCTTTCTCAGGTTATCGGAGACGACCCACATATTGATGCCGTGTGCGATCGTTTCATCTTCCCTGATCCTCCCGACAAATGTATCATCTTTCCCTGCTGCATCCGTGGCCAGGGGGTATTCATTTTTGCCCGGGTTGTCAATTACGCACACTCCCGGTGCGCTCCGGAGAAGATCACGTACTTCAACTGCGGTTATTTTATGTTCCGTTTCGATATTTATTGACTCGGAATGTCCGTAAAAGACCGGAACTCTCACAGTAGTCGCACTTACCGCTATTTTAGAATCATGAAATATTTTTCTTGTTTCATTGACCATCTTCATTTCTTCTTTCGTATAGCCGTTTTCAAGAAATACGTCTATGTGAGGAAGGCAATTGAAGGCAATCCGGTGTGCAAGGACTTTCACCTCCGGAATTTTGAAATTCATAAGATCTCTGGTCTGCTTTTCAAGTTCATCAATTGCTTTTTTCCCCGCTCCCGATACAGCTTGATACGTTGATACGATTATCCTCTTTATCCGAACCCTGTCGTGGATCGGCTTCAAGGCGACAACCATTTGAATAGTAGAACAGTTTGGATTTGCTATAATGCCCTTGTTCTTGTACATTCCAATATCTTCCGGGTTCACTTCAGGCACAACAAGAGGTATATCGGGAACCATTCTGAAAACGCTCGTATTGTCTATGACAACACACCCCGCAGCAGCCGCTGCCGGCGCAAAGCGCTCGCTTATACTTCCACCTGCCGAGAAAAGTCCCACGTGCACTCCTTCGAATGACTCTTCAGTGAGAATTTCCACAGGCCAGGTTTTTCCTTTAAATTCTATTTCTTTTCCAAGAGATCTTTCCGATGCCAGGAATTTGACACGCTCTGCAGGAAAATCGCGTTCTTCAAGTATTTTTGTCATTTCATTGCCAACGGCACCTGTTGCACCGACTACAGCGACATCATATTTCTTCATTGGTTTATTTCTTCACACTCCTGTTTCAATAGAAATAAGCCACAAGAACTCTTGTGGCTTTGAAATTCGCAGTAGAATTCACTACTACTGGTATTCTTCATCTTCTTGTCCCCGGTGAATTTTTTTATTGACCGCTTTCCAAAGAGCCCATGAAGGACCTGAAAGGCTATACCCCAGGGCAACAGCAAATAGCATAATTTGAGGTTCAAGCACTATAATCACAAAAAGCAGGACGATTAGCACGAGCGTCATAAACGGCTTTTGTGAAAAAAAATTCAAGTCCTTAAAACTGTAATAATGAATATTGCTCACCATCAAAAGTGAAAGCAGCAGCAGAACACCCGGCGCCAGAGGATGATAAAGAGTTCCAGTACCGCCGGTATACATATAAAGCAATATTGTCGTTGCAATAACAAGCGCCGCTGCAGGAATCGGCAGTCCCCTGAACAATTTATTACTGGTGCCGGAACTCTGGACATTGAATCGGGCGAGCCTCAATGCTCCGCACGCGACAAAGAGAAATGCCGCCAGCCATCCATACCTTCCATATGGCTCAAGCGTCCATTTAAACGAGAGAATCGCCGGGGCAACCCCGAACGAAACAAGGTCTGAAAGTGAATCGTATTCGACTCCGAAACTACTCGTAGTATTTGTGAAACGAGCAATCTTTCCATCCAATCCGTCTAGGATGCAGGCAATGATAATCAACACTGCAGCACGATGGAAATTATCACCAACAGCCGAAATAATTGCATAAAATCCACAGAAAAGGCTCCCGGTCGTAAAAAGATTGGGCAGCAGGTATATTCCTTTTTTCATATTTTCACGATCCTTTTTGGCATGTAATTTCATAAGAGACGTCCGATTGCAGTTACTCCCGCTTTTACTTTATCACCCGATGAAACAGATACTTCAGCCTCAAGGGGCAAATATACCTCCAATCTTGAACCGAACCGTATCAATCCAAACCTTTCTCCTCTTTCAAGCCTCATGTGCTCTTTTTTCCAGCAGACTATTCTACGTGCAATAAGGCCCGCAATCTGGATGACCAGTATATCCACTTTGTTGTCAGTTGCTATAATAAGTGCATTGCGTTCGTTGAAAATCGATGCCTTATCCAGATTCGCTGAAAAAAATGCGCCCGGTCGATAGTGTATCTTTTTTATATAGCCGGAAAAAGGGGCTCTATTTACGTGCACGTTGAACAGATTCATAAAGATACTGATTTTTTTATACCTTCCCTCAAGAAGATCATTTTCACCATCAACTTCTTCAACTTCGAGCACCCGGCCATCGGCAGGTGAGACTACTGCGTGCGGATCCGATGGAGGTTTTCTCCGCGGATTCCGGAAAAACCACAGTATGTATATTGCGCCGAAACCAAAAACAATTCCCATCCACCAAAGAGAAAACGCAAAAAATAACGCCGAAATAGAAGCAAGGGGAATGAAAAAAAGCAATCCGTCTAACGCGACAGGTAATTCTGATCTTTTCATCTATGAAACCATCTTGTTTTTTTATCCGGACCTGTTTTCTTTGGCCAGTCCACCGCACCCAGGAAAACAGCCGAAGCCTCCGTAGAGTAACCGTCAGTCAAATTGAACGCCTCCCGCATACGATGATCTGAGATATCGAGGCACAATTTCAAGGGGTGAAAGACTAGCACCATCGGCGTATTTTTTCAATCCTATTACACCGACCGCACCCGCTCTTATGCGATTATCAGGCGGGTCCGCGAAAATAATATTCCCACTCAGTCTTTCTTCAAGAAAATGGCGGCAGGCATACACTCCATCGCCTACAAATACCACTTCATCTCTAATCAAATCGGCAAGAGCTTCAGGAGACAATACAGACTCGGGACCTTTCCTTACCGGAATGTCTCTTTGCACCGGTTCATAAAAGGCTGCATAAAGCTCTTTTTTCCTGGCATCGATAATTGAACATATTTTTCTACCAAACCCCTGGACATTGACAGCGAGCGCATCAAGAGATGATACTCCAACTACAGGTTTTTCGAATGAAAACGCAAGTCCTTTTATTGTTCCTATTCCTGCTCTGAGACCGGTAAAAGATCCTGGACCGATAGTGCAGGCAAAAAGATCTATTTCCGAGGGCTGCAGTTTCGAAATTTTAAGTATCGATTCTACTGCAACAAGACAAGTTTCAGTATGGTTTTTCCCGGTTTCTGCCGTTAGTTCAACCTCTACCGTTTCCTGATCGAGAATCGCAACTGACATTGACCGGGACGAGGTATCTATGGCTAATATTTTCAAGAGCTTAATATCCTTCGCTGATCTTTACAATGTCATTGTAAGTAACCCAGAATATCAGTAAAATAAGCAAGAAGAAACCTACCTGCTGTGCAGCTTCCCGCCATTTTGTTTTTATTTCTCTCCTTGTAACAGCTTCGATCAGGTAAAACATTATATGACCACCGTCAAGTACCGGAATCGGCAAGAGATTGAGAACCCCTAAATTCACACTTAGAACAGCCATGAAAAATAAAAAAGGCACCAGTCCCTGGCGGGCATAATCACCGGACATTTTTGCAATGAAAATAGGTCCACCCAAAGTTTTGGGCGAAACTACCCTTTGTATTATTTTTACCAGGCTTAAGTATGTTAATTTCGTATACCACCAGGTCTGAAGAATTCCTTCTCCTGTCGCCCTTATTGGATCAAGCCGCTCTATTACTGTTTCGGAAGAGATTTCGATACCTATTGCATAAGAATCTACTTTTTCACCGAAAATGGTCGATTTTTCAGTCGGACGCGGGTTTACGGAAAATTCGAGCACTTTTCCCTCACGTTCTACGGCTATCTCCAGTTTTTTGCCTCCGCTTCCGCTTATTATTTCAGATAGTTCGCCCCACTTTTCAATCTCGGTTCCGTCAATACTTATGATCCTGTCACCTTCTTTCAGACCCGCCGCATATGCAGGCGTGTCTTCGAAAACATTTCCGATTTTTGAAGTCGCAACGGGAACTCCGATCGAATAAATAACCGCAAATGCAATAAAGGCGAAGATAAAGTTGAATAAAGGACCGGCCGCTACTATTGCGATCCGCCTCCAGGAAGACTGGTTGAGAAATGATCGTTTCTGATCCTCAGCAGACAATTCCTCTCCTTCTGATTCTCCTAAAAGCTTTACGTAACCTCCAAGGGGTATCGCCGATATAACGTAGTCTGTCTCTCCATATTTTCGGCCCACCAGTTTCGGGCCAAATCCGAGAGAGAACTTCAAAACTCCAACCCCCAGACGCTTGGCAACAATAAAATGGCCGAATTCATGAACAAATATAAGAACTCCAAGCAATATAATTACCGATATTATATTTATACCAATCAATATTTTTTTATCCTTTCGATTACTTTGTCAGCTTCAGCTCGAGCCCATGCATCCGCCTTAAGTACATCATCAATAGTGTGCGGCTGCGAGGCCTCATGAATGGCAATCGTCTCCTCTACAACACGGGAGATACTTATAAAGCCGATACGTCCGGCAATAAAGGCTGCTACTGCCGCTTCATTTGAAGCATTTAAAACGGCAGGAAAGGTGCCGCCTTTTCGCGCGGCTTCACGGGCAATGCGCAAACAGGGAAATTTCTCATCGTCGGGAGGGAAAAAATCGAGTCCTCCTGTGTGGAAAATATCAAGGCGGCACTCGTTATTGCAAAGCCTCTCCGGATACGCGAGTGCGTAAGATATCGGCACTCTCATATCTGTAACTCCTAATTGAGCGATAATTGACCCGTCCGTAAATTCAACCATCGAATGCACCAAACTTTGAGGGTGCACGACAACTTCTATATCATCCACACCGGCGTCGAAGAACCGCATTGCCTCGATTATTTCCAGTCCTTTGTTCATCATAGTTGCTGAATCTATAGTGATTTTTTTACCCATTTGCCATTTAGGGTGCTGCAACGCCTCATCAAGAGTAGCCGTACGAATCTCCTCGGCCGTCTTACCATAAAACGGTCCTCCCGAAGCCGTGAGCAAAATCTTTCGCCTATATCGGGCCCCTTTTCCCTCCAGACACTGGTAAATTGCACTATGTTCGCTATCAATGGGAAGGATCCTTACACCCTTTGCCCGGGCTCTTTCCATAACTATTTCACCGGCCATAACCATTGTTTCTTTATTTGCAAGCGCGATATCTTTCCCCGCTTCGACCGCTTCCAATGTCGGCACCAGGCCTGCGGCTCCCGCCATAGCCGAAACGACTTCGGAAGCTTCCTTACATACGGCAACTTCCCGGTATCCTTCGTTTCCCCACACAACTTTTGTGCCGGTTGATTGATCGAGCATACCAAAAAGCTTCTGTCCTTCTTCCCAGTCGGCTACCGCCGCGATTTTTGGTTTGAATTGCGTTATCTGCTTCGCAAGAAGAGAGACATTTTTATACGCTGTTAGACCTGCAATTCTGAAACGGTGCGGGTGTTTTGAGACGACATCAAGCACATTCTGTCCTATAGACCCGGTCGAACCCAGGAGAGATAGATATTTCATAGTATAAATAATTTATAAAAGTAAACAAATGGTACAATAAATATAAATGCATCCAACCGGTCCAGGATTCCTCCGTGACCCGGGAAAAAAGTCCCGGAATCCTTGACACGCGACACCCTTTTGATCGTTGATTCGCAAAGATCACCGAGCTGACCGAAAATACTGCCGATTAATCCAAGAATTACCGCATGAATTACAGGAATATTCTTAAAAAAGAAAATGAAATAAATACTACATGCAACTATGGCGCCCAGGATCCCGGCGATTGATCCCTCTACCGTTTTACCTGCGCTCACCAATGGAATCAGTTTTCTTTTTCCCCACGTGCGCCCTACGTAAAAAGCCGAGACATCATTTGCAAATGCCAGGATTATAAGAAAAAAGATCCATATCCTTCCATTTTCTCCGCTTCTTGTCAGGATAAAAAAAGACATCGTGAGTGCGATGTAAAAAACACCGAATACTATCTTCAGAAGAGAATCAAGAGAAGAAGGTGCCTGTCGAATTCGAAGAAGAAACAGAATAAAGGCACCCAGTACAGTAAAGGTGATGACGGCATGAAGTGTATCTATATCACCGAAATAAGCCGATGCCATAAGCAAAATACCTGCAGCCAGCATTTGGCTTTTTTCCAGAGGCATTCCCTTTCCAAATACCATTTGGCCGTATTCTGCAAGAGCAGACAGAACAAGTGCGGTAATAAACAAGGCAAATACCGCTTCTGAACAGTATACAATCAAAATCAGGATAACGGGTACTGCGACAGCAGCCGTAATCCATCTTTTCTGGTGCGCGTTCATGTATCAGTTCCCGGACAACTGATCGCTTGTCATACCGAATCGTCGCTCTCTTTTCTGATAATCCAAAATCGCATTGATTAGACATTCTTTTGAAAAATCAGGCCATAAAACATCAGCAAAATAAAATTCCGTATATGCCATCTGCCAGAGAAGAAAATTACTGATCCTGTATTCCCCGCTGGTTCTGATCAAAAGATCAGGGTCGGGCATTCCGGAAGTGAAAAGGTAATTTGAAAAAATATTCTTCGTGATTGAAGTTTTTTCTAATTTTCCTGCCTCGACATCCTCTACGATTTTTCGGACAACTTCGATTATTTCATCCCTCCCGCCATAGCTCAGCGCGAGGGTCAATACCATTTTCCTGTTCATTGCTGTCTTTTGAACAGCATTATTAAGAATTCCCTGCACTTTTTCCGGCAGCGCTCTGATATTTCCTATTGTGGACAGTTTAATCCCGTTATCGATCATTTCTTGAAGTTCAGAATTCAAATATTCTTCTAGAAGAGCCATTAGAGCCCTGACTTCATCTTTAGGCCGTGACCAGTTTTCTACAGAAAACGCATAGAGCGTTAAATACTCTATACCCAATTCCCTGCAAGTTCTCACAGCATTTCTGACTGCATCGGCTCCCTTTTTATGTCCGGTAAGCCGTTTTAGAGCGTTTTTTTTAGCCCACCGCCCGTTTCCATCCATTATAATTGCAACATGTCGCGGGAGTTTTGATTTATCAATTCCATACATAGAATTCTATATCCGCTAAATGATTACACAAGATTCATTTATCACAGCACATAATCATTTTCAATGTATCTTTCGCCATCGTTTCAGGGGCTGCAGAAATGTAACGCATCTTCCTTTTATAAAAAAGAAAAGGGAACCGAAGTTCCCCGTCTCTGAACTTGCAATTCCAATTCTATATTTCCATTATTTCTGCTTCTTTTGCTTCCAGTATTTCATCGGTTTTCTTGATATATTCATCCGTTATATTCTGAACTTCTTCTTGATCATTATGAAGACTGTCTTCTGATATTTCTCCGTCATTTTTAAGTTTCTTCAATTCATTATTGGCATCCCGCCTCGTATTCCTTATTTGAATCTTACATTCTTCGGCCATTTTTTTGACAATCTTGACCAGTTCCTTTCGCCGCTCTTCCGTAAGCGGCGGGATGTTAATCCTTATGATTTTGCCGTCATTGGAAGGCATCAGCCCCAGTTCGGATTTCTGTATGGCCTTCTCTATATTACCCAATGCACCCTTATCCCAGGGAGAGATTACAATCAACTGGCTTTCTGGAGCCGAAAGCGTCGCTACCTGGTTAATCGGCGTCTGCACTCCGTAATAATCAACTTTTATTCCGTCAAGAAGAGATATTGATGCTCTTCCCGTCCTTACTTTGCTTAAAGCCTTCTGAAAAAATTGCAGGTGGCTTTGCATGTTTTCTTTCAATTCATCAAAAATCAGTTCCGTCATGGTTCAGCTCCCACGATTGTTCCGACGTCTTTTCCGCATACTGCGTTTTTAATGTTTCCTTCCTTCCCGAGATTGAAGACGATCACGGGAAGATTGTTGTCCCGGCACAGTGATATCGCCGTTGCATCCATAACTCGCAAATTTCTTGAAAGTACTTCATTATAACTGATCCGCCTGAATTTCACCGCATCTTTATGAACCACCGGATCCATATCGTAGACACCATCTACTTTCGTGGCTTTGAGAATTATATCCGCCTTAATTTCAAGAGCTCTCAGGGATGCCGCCGTGTCGGTCGTAAAAAAAGGATTCCCCGTCCCTCCCGCAAATATGACAACTTTTTTATCAGCAAGGTATTTGATGGCCTTTTCCCGTATGAAGAATTCAACGACCCTTTTCATTTCTACTGCGCATAGAACCCTGACAGGTATGCCAACTCTTTCAAATGAACTCTCCATAGCAATACTGTTCATTACAGTTGCCAGCATTCCCATATTATCGGCCGATGCCCTGTCGATGCCTCGGCTGCTCACTTCTACTCCCCGGTATATGTTCCCTCCTCCTATGACAATCCCTATTTCGATACCCATGTCCATGATACTTCTTATTTCATCGGCTATATACCCCAGGACATCCGTATCTATACCGAACGGTTTTGAACCGAGCAGAAATTCGCCGCTTAATTTTAACAGCACTCTCTTGTATGCCGCTTCTTCCATTGCACCGTATGTAAGACAGGCCGGCTTTTTCCGCCGGCCTTTTAAAATAAAGACTATCTACAGCTCTTCTCCAAGCTGGAACCTTGCAAATCGTCTTACTATAATATTCTCTCCCGAATTTGCAATCATGCTATTAACAAGATCGCGTACGGTGATATCGCCATTTTTTATGAATTTCTGATCAAGAAGGCACACTTCTTCATAATATTTTTTCAGTTTCCCCTCTATTATCCTATCCATAATTTTTTCAGGCTTTCCTTCCTGCTGGGCCTGACTTCTGTATATTTCCTTTTCCCTTTCAAGTTCCTTCTCGGGTATTTCTTCCGGTTTCACATACTTGGGATTGGTAGCTGCTATCTGCATAGCGACATCACGGGCCATAGTACGAAAATTTTCAGTTTTTGCGACAAAATCGGTTTCGCAATTTATTTCCACAAGAATACCTATCTTCCCATCCATATGAATGTAGGAGGCTACCGTGCCTTCTTTTGCAGCTCTTGAAGAACGTTTTGTTGCTGCCGACAATCCTTTTTTTCTCAGATATTCTATAGCTTTTTCAAAATCTCCGTGTGCCGCCTGAAGTGCTTCCTTGCAATCCATCATACCGGCATTTGTCTTGTCTCTCAATTCCTTTACTTTTGATGCTGGAATACTCAATTTATTATACCTCCTCGGTTATAATATCCTCGGCGTCTTCACTTTCTGTCGCGTAGATTGCCTGATTGCCGTCTTCATCCCTTTCTGTCACGCTTTCCGGTACATCCAGCTCTTCTTCGCTTTCCTCTTTATCACTTTCCGCCTGTACGCGTTCTTCGAAAAGTTTTTGGCCTTCTTCTACTGCATCTGCAATTTTAGATGAAAATAATTTTATTGCACGAATAGCATCGTCATTTCCCGGAATCACATAATCTATATCGTCGGGATCGCAATTAGTATCGACTATAGCTATAATCGGAATCCCCAATTTGTGAGCTTCTTTTATCCCTATCGCTTCCCGTTTAGGATCTATCACAAAAAGAGCACCGGGCAGCTTTTCCATATAGCGTATCCCGCCGAGCACCTTCTGCAGTTTCTCACGCTGCTTTTGCAATTTCATTATTTCTTTTTTAGGGAATGAATTTACACTTTCATCTTCAAACATTTGATCAAATTTATTTAACTGATCTATACTCTTTTTGATAGTTACAAAGTTTGTCAGCATGCCACCGAGCCATCGCTGGTTTACATACGGCATGCCGCACCGCTCGGCCTCCGACTTAATCGACTCCTGGGCCTGCCGTTTTGTCCCAAGGAAAAGAACAGTTTTTCCTGAAGCGACTCTTTCGACGATAAATTCGTAGGCAATTTCGAAAAGCTGAACTGTCTGCTGAAGATCGACAATGTAAATTCCGTTTCTTGCCCCGAAAATGTATGGTTTCATTTTCGGATTCCATCGGTTGGTCTGGTGTCCGAAATGGACCCCCGACTCGAGCAACATTTTCATTGAAATATGGGCCATTTTATTTTCTCCTTTCGCTGTTTCGGCCTCCACCCTTATTTCGATTTTTCTACCCCGGGAACTTTTTTTAAGCAACAGCGGGATTCGAAAGGGTGTGTGTTTTTATATTTCGCGGTGGTACGAACTACCACAGACGCAGCAAATAATCAACAAAATATTAATCAATATCCTTAATTTATCTGGGAAAACATTTCACTTCGCGTCATTTGCTCATGTGTGGTACAGTGCATTTATATCTATATAATCGTGTGAAAGATCGGAAGCGAAAACTCTGAAGCAGGAATTTCCCATTCCGAGTTTTACCTCAACAGTAATTTTTTCTTTCTCCATAATGCCGGCAAGCATAGTTTCATTACCCCCGACTCCTGCTGAGCATTTAAATAGCGGATAGCCATCAAACAGAAGCTCTACTTTGTCTATGGAAAAAGGTACACCGGTTGTTCCTACTGCCGATATGATCCGTCCCCAATTAGGGTCTTTGCCGTAAAAAGCCGTCTTAACCAGATTTGATCGCCCTATCGCATAGGCACATTTTTTCGCATCGTGTTTTGTTCTGGCTCCGCTCACTATTATTTCTATTACTTTAGTGGCCCCTTCGCCATCTTTCACTATCGCTTTGGCCAGAGAAACCATAATATCTGCAAGAGCTTCTTTAAACTTTAAAGTTCCCTGCGCCGATTCAGTCAGTATCTTGTTTCCGGCGCATCCATTGGCAAGAAGTATTGCAGTGTCATTCGTCGACATACACCCGTCCACTGTAATTGCATTGAAACTGGACTCGAGTGATCCGTAAAAAACCGTTTTCAGACACTGAGGGTCAACAGCAGCATCAGTCATGATAAATGCAAGCATTGTGGCCATATCAGGCTCGATCATCCCCGCTCCCTTGGCAATACCGCACATGCAGATTTCCGAATCATCAACAGTAAGTTTTCTATATTCTATTTTAGGAAAGCGATCGGTAGTCATAATAGCCTCTTCGGCTTTCGGAATCCCGTCTACATCCAATCCTGCAACCAATTCACCTGTGGACGCAACAATTTTTTCAATGGGCAATCTTTTCCCAATGACCCCTGTGGAGGCTACAAGCACTAAATCGTCTTTGATATTTAACTGGTCGGCTGCTGCTTTCGCCATTGCCGCTGCATCTTTTTCTCCCTTTCGGCCGTTGGCGGCATTCGCATTTCCACTGTTTGCGATAATGGCTTGCGCTTTACCTGATTGTATCTTGGGAATAGTGTGAAGAACCGGGCCGGCTTTAAAACTGTTAGTCGTGAAGGCGGCGGCACACGCAGCCGGGATATCGGAAACAATAAGTGCAAGGTCTTTTTTCTTGTTGCCCTTTATTCCGCACGCAATTCCATTCGCCCGAAAACCGGGAACTCGAAATTCTTCTTTCATCCTTTATCCTCTCCACAAAGATGCTTTAATGCCTTCGCACTATACATATTATCTTCCGCAGCAGTGTTTGTACTTTTTTCCACTACCGCATGGGCAGGGATCATTTCGTCCCACTTTTTTTTCTTTTCTGCGCACCGTCTGCGGAGCCGCCTCCTGCTCCCCGCGACTCATTATATAATTTTGTTTTTGCTTCTGTTCAATTTCTGCCACTTCTTCATCACGCCTTATTTGAACCAGGCAGAGTTTCTGAAGCGTATCCTCTTTGATGCGATAGACCATCTCCATAAATAAGTCATACCCTTCCCTCTGGTATTCTCTCTTCGGATCTTTTTGGCCGTAACCGCGGAGCCCGATGCCTTCCTTAAGGTGATCCATCGCCAGGAGGTGATCTTTCCAATGGAAATCGAGTGATTGAAGCATAATGACTCTTACGATGTATTCCATCAAATCCTTACCGAATTCTTTTTCCTTTTTATCAAATAGATCCTTTACACCCTCAATTATACTATCCCTGATTTCTTCCTTTGACAGGGGATCGCGACCCGGATCCGAAAAATTAAGTTTAAGTGAAAACTGTTTGAACACAATTTCGTCCAGGGCATTGAGATCCCATTCATCAGGATGCATCCTTTCATCGATGTATTCTTCTATAATCGTACCGGTGACTTCTTCCAGAAGGTCATTTACTGTCTGCCACAGGTCAGTTCCTGCAAGAACTTCTCTTCTCTGCCTGTAAATTACCTCTCTCTGCCTGTTCATCACATCATCATATTCAAGCAGATGTTTTCTTATATCGAAATTTTGTCCTTCAACTCTTTTTTGGGCATTTTCTATCGCCCGTGATATTAGATTATGTTCAATCGGTTCCCCTTCTTCCACACCGATCCTGTTCATAACTGACGAAATCCTGTCAGCACCGAATATTCTGAGGAGATCGTCCTCCAGCGAAAGGTAGAAGCGTGATGATCCCTTATCGCCCTGCCGCCCTGATCGTCCGCGGAGCTGATTATCGATACGTCTGCTTTCATGCCGTTCTGTTCCCAGAATATGCAGTCCGCCGAGTTCAGCAATTCCTTCTCCAAGTTTTATATCCGTCCCGCGGCCAGCCATGTTCGTGGATATAGTAACCGATCCGGGCTGCCCCGCCTGCGCGATAATTTCTGCTTCTTTCTCATGGTTTTTCGCATTCAGCACATTGTGCTTTATGCCATGTTTCGAAAGCTGTTTGCTCAAAAGTTCCGATTTTTCTATGGATATGGTACCTACCAGCACAGGCCTTCTGATAGCATTCAGTTCCTTGATTTCGTCAATCACTGCATTGAATTTCTCTTTTTGTGTTTTGTAAATAAGATCAGGATAATCGATTCTGATCATGGGCATATTTGTCGGAATTACAATAACTTCCAGATTGTATATTTTCTGGAACTCCGCAGCTTCGGTATCCGCCGTACCTGTCATACCGGCCAGTTTTTCATACATCCTGAAATAATTCTGAAAAGTGACGGATGCCAGTGTTTGATTTTCCTGCTCAATTTTTACTTTTTCTTTTGCTTCCAGCGCCTGGTGAAGACCATCGCTGTAACGCCTGCCAGGCATTACTCTTCCAGTAAACTCGTCCACAATAATGACCTGGCCTTCTTTCACAAGGTAATCCACGTCCCGTTTAAAAAGAGTGTGCGCCTTCAAGGCCTGGTTCACATGATGAAGAATTTCGATGTTTTTAGGTTCATAGAGGTTTTGAACTTTCAATAACTCTTCAACACGTGCCACTCCCGCTTCGGTCAGGACAACGGTTCTGCTTTTTTCATCTATCGAAAAATGTTCATCTTTCCTCAGACGCGGAATCACCTGATTGATCCTGTAATATTTATCCGTTGATTCCTCGGACGGGCCTGAAATAATAAGAGGTGTTCTGGCTTCATCAACAAGAATACTGTCTACTTCGTCTACAATTGCGTAATTGAAATCCCGCTGCACATAATCTTCAATCCTGAATTTCATGTTGTCACGCAAATAGTCAAAACCGAATTCATTATTAGTACCGTAAGTTATGTCGCACCCGTATGCCGCCCTCCGTTCATCATCACTCAGTCCATGCACAACGGTTCCCACGGATAATCCCAAATAACGATATACAGGACCCATCCATTCCGCATCCCGTTTTGCCAAATAGTCATTTACGGTCACTACATGGACTCCCTTACCTGAAAGTGCATTGACATAAATAGGTAATGTGGCTGCCAAAGTCTTTCCTTCACCTGTTTTCATCTCTGCAATTTTACCTTCATGAAGAACAAGCCCCCCGAGAAGCTGCACGTCAAAAGGACGCATGCCCACCGTCCGATTCGCCGCTTCTCGAACTACAGCAAAGGCTTCTGCCACAATATCCTCTAATTCGGCACCCTGGCCGATTTTGTCCTTGAAATAATTGGTTTTTGCCTGCAATTCCATATCGTTCAGGCTTCGTATAGATGGCTCAAGAACATTTATTTCATCGACTATATGAGATAAACGCTTTAATTCACGATCATTTTTGCTTCCAATTATTTTTTTGACTATAAAATTCAGCATAGTTCCCTCATAAAAAAGCCCGGCAATATATTACCGGGATGAAGTGTCTGATATCATTGCTGCGGCTGAATTGGTGCAAGGGCTAAAAGAGATAGCGGCGAGGATTCACGTATACTCCGTTTTCCATTACCGAATAGTGGAGATGAGGACCCGTGCTCCGTCCCGAATTTCCCACATACCCTATGACATCGCCGCGTTTTACCTGTTGGCCTTTTTTGACCGAAGGTTTCAGCAGGTGAGCGTAACAGGTCGATAATTCCTTTGTATGTTCAATCCAGATTACATTTCCTAAATTTCTGTCCTTAACTGATACTTTTGCAATTACTCCATCAGCCGGTGCAACCACTTCCTTGCCCAACTTTGTTGCGATGTCAATCCCTTTGTGAAATTCCCTCTTTTCTGTGAAGGGTGACACTCTATACCCGAACTCCGATGTTACCCACCCTATAGCAGGCCAAATGGATGGCGTCGATGCAAGGATAGATTTCTGGTTTTCCAAATATTGCAGCAGTTCCTGGAAACTTTCTTCCTGCCTTGACGCCTCATCCAGCAGTTGATCTACATTTTTGTGTATCTCATTTATCAGGGCCTGCTCCATTTCAGAAAGCCTGCTTTTCGTTTTTGATTCATCGGGAATTGATCCGCCAATTCCTACCAAATTATCATTTTTTTCACAATTTTCCAAGTTTGCCATAATTCGTATTTTTCTGTCAAAGTTATTCAACTCGATCATTTTTCTTTCGACCGTCTCTACCTTCCCGGCCAAAAGATCGATGTGTCTTTTCTGTAAATTGTTTACGAATGCAAGCTTGGAAAGTTTGTCACGGGTTTTTCGGTGCTTTATGAAATCCTGAGATAAAAAGAAAAATGTTGCCAATCCGATTACAACTAATAGGGAGAGCAGTTTCACTGCGTAAGCCGGCAGTATAAATTTACGAGCAGCTTTTTCTCCCTGTGGAATGATGATAAAGGTAAAGTGGGGTTTTTTCATCTCCAGTCCTTCAGTCAAATGATTCGCAGGCAATCATCATCCGCAAAGTGTGAAGACGTTATCAGAATCGGTTAAAATGTCAAGAAAACTTTCGCGACTTTCACTTAAAAGCTCCTTATACCGGCAACACTCAACTTACCGGACGCTCCCCATGACACTACATAAGCAATATAAGTGAGAGTAAGTAACGCTGACACAATGCTTTTTAGTCACTTGTCCATTAGAAATTCGCGAGGCTCAGACCTGTGTTTCGATCATGTGTCGTCTTGCGAAACTGTGCCGGCAAACTTTGCATTTATTTATCTTTCCCCTTTTCCACTGCAATAAGCGGGTCACCAACTTCGACTTCGTCTCCCGGCGAAACGAGGACCTCTGTTACTTTTCCGCTTACTTCAGAAACAAGATTGTTGAGCATCTTCATCGCCTCGAGAACAATCAATATCTGCCCTGCCGTTACTTCATCCCCTTCGGAAACGGGGATCTCGTTAACTACTCCTTTAAGCGGCGACCGTATATCACCTGACTGGGCGAGTTCTTCGATCTCTTTGGCTGTCAAGGTAAGGCGTCGCTGCGCTCTGCCTGCCTCGGGATCCAGCTCCGTGAGAATCGGTTCGGGGTGGTGATCTATCACAAGATATGTTACTGCATCCCCCTGTTTTGTTTTTCTCTGCGGTCCGATTTCGATAATGTGGCTTTTTCCATAGGCGTCTACAAAATCAAATTTCTCTCCAAGATTGAAGCCGCCTTTTTTAAACCATATCCGCGGCGGCAGCACCCACGTTTTTCCAAAATTTTCTTCAAACTTGAAAAATGAGACGGCATCATTCGGGTGCTGCAAATAAAGCACCAGTTCATCATCGGAAGCAGGCCTCCCAAGCCTGTGTTCCAAAACCCGCCGCTCTATATCTATATCGATATCATCAATCTTCTGATAACCCTTTTCATTTTCAACTATTTTTTTCCAATCCGGTCCGAAGACCGCCTCGTATATCTCATCTGAAGGCCAATAAAAAGGCAGCTCGCCATAGCGTCCAAGCATAAGATTTTTTAAATCATCATTCGCTTTCTTATATCTTTTCTTTTCGAGAACATTACTGATGGCCGTCGTCCAGAGTATCTGCGACCCCGGAGTGACACTCCACCAGTTTCCCAATTCCTTCTGAACCCGCGGAAGTTCATGTTGCAGTATTTCCGGCATCCTGTTTAAAAAATCACCTTTGACGGCCTGCTCAAAGCTTGAACCCGTGGCGCCTCCCGGCAGCTTATGAATCTGAACAGTCGGATCGAATCCGAAAAACTGAGATTCGAAGTCTTTGTAATACTCCCGTTCAGGCCTTAGCACATTTGAAGTTTCGACTACTTTATCCCTGTCCAGACCGACCGCTCGACATCCATATTCCTGCAATGTATCAATGACAGTCAGAATGGGCGGAGGGCCATAAAATCCAGTAAAGGCATGATCACCTGCATCTACTATTTTGGCGCCGTTTCTCACTGCCGCCACAATTCTCCCGATATCGTCGCCGTCTGTATTATGGCCGTGATAATGGATGATCAGATCAGGATAGGCATCAGCAATTGCTTTCACTAAATCACCTATCCGTTGTGAAGTGCCGAGCCCACCATGGTTTTTTATGCATAAAATTATGTCAGGTCCCGTAACCTCAAGAATTTCTCTTACTTTATGAACATAAAATTCATTCGTATGCTCCGGACCAGTCGAAAAACATATTGACGGTTCCAAAATCGCTCCGGCTGCTTTCACTTCTTCGAACACCGAAATCATGTTCGGGATATAATTCAGAAAGTCGAAAACCCGCCACACATGAACATAACGTGCAAAACTTCTAACTGTAAGTCTGATGACATTTTCCGGATATGGTCTGTAGCCAAAAAGATTAACTCCTCTGCACAAAGTCTGAAACATTGTGTCAGGCATATAATGACTCAGAATATCGAGCTTTTCGAGCGGATTTATTTGCTTGCGCAGCATATCAACATGAACGGAAGCCCCTCCCGTAATTTCAAGAGAAAAATATCCGGCTGCATTTCGCTCTTTTGAAACAAGAATCTGCGTATGCGGCATAATTCTATTCTTGTAGTCCGATTGCGAAAGGTCGCGTTCCGTATTTGTAACGAAATATCCATTCGCCCCCCTTACTCTTTCAAGAACGGCCGACACTCCCCGTTCTTTCAATTCAAGAGGAGTTATTCTTTCAAAAGGCTGACTTTGCTCCATTGTGATCGATCTTTCATCCTAAATTTCTATAGTGCCAATCAATATGCATAGGGGTTTATTTTTTTTGCGTGAATCTCTGCTATTAGTTTTGCCAGTTTCGCCACTTCCCTCGCTGATTCGGGATACTGGAATATCTGCTGATGCGTTTCGATATATGATGTATCGAACAGCCCCTTTTTAAAATCAGGTTCATCGCAAATCGCGAGATAGAAAGGGATTGTCGTTTGCGGCCCGACTATAAGAAAATCCTTAAGCGCTCTTTTCAGGCGCTGAACAGTTTGCTCCCAATTATAACCTCTTACCGTCATCTTGACCAAAAGCGAATCGTACTCCGTAGGGACCCTGTATCCCTGATAGACGATTCCATCAAGTCTGATCCCGGGACCCCCGGGAGATTGGTATACTTCAACAAGTTTCCCGCCCTCCGGCATAAAGTTGCTTTTCGGATTTTCCGCGTTTATCCTGACCTGAATCGCCTTGCCCAGCAGGTGAAAGCGTACGCTGGAAATATCAAGATTCCCTCCAGCTGCAATTTCGATCTGTTCCCGAACTATATCTATTCCGGTAAGAACTTCAGTCACTGTGTGTTCGACCTGAAGCCTGGTATTCATCTCCATAAACCAGAAATTGTTTGTGTGAGGTTCGACGAGAAATTCAACAGTTCCTGCATTGACATACCCTGATTGCCTGGCTGCCTTTACAGCTGCGCTGCACATGGATTCCAGTACATCCTGAGGTAAATCGGCAGGCGCAATTTCCAGGAGCTTCTGATGCCTCCTCTGTATTGAACAGTCGCGAGTACCCAGATGAGAAACATTGCCATGTTGATCGGCCAGAATCTGCACTTCTACGTGGCGCGGCGCAATGATGCATTTTTCCGCATAAATTCTGCCGTCATTAAAAGCGGATAAGGCTTCATTACGGGCATAGGGCAGTTCATTTATCAATTGATTTTTATTTTCAACCTTTCGTATCCCTCTTCCGCCGCCTCCTGCAGATGCTTTTAACATTAACGGATACCCATATTTTTCCCCAAAAGCGAGCGCTTCCGAAATACCTTCATTTCCGCCTGCAAGATCTCCCGTACCCGGAATAAACGGGAGCCCGGCTTTTTCCATTATTTTCCGAGCTACTACTTTATCACCCAGATTTCGTATGACCTCCGGGGGGGGACCGATAAAGATGATGCCCGCCTTCTCGCATGCTTCTGAAAAATCGGCGTTTTCAGCGAGAAAACCGTAACCGGGATGAATTGCTCCGGCGCCGCTTACCCGTGCCGCCCAGATAATCCGGTCTATATCGAGATAGTCTTTTCTCGGCCCGTCGCCGATCAGAATCGCTTCATCCGCAAATCTGATAAAAAGCGATTCCCGATCCGGTTTCTCATAGACCGCAACCGCTTCAAGCCCAAGCTCCTTCACTGTTCTAATAACACGGAGCGCTATTTCTCCCCTATTCGCTACCAGCACTTTTTTAATTTTTTCTCGAGGCATAAATACTATTCTCTTCTTGCTTCAGGTGAAATTGAAGTGCGGAATCATACCTGCAACTATTAATGAAGTCAAGACAATTGGTTCCTCACTATAAGGGCTTTTAATTCATCTTTTTGATAAACTGTTAATTATCTGCAATTTTATCGGATAGTGAAGGAATCATATTTTTGAAATTTTTTATTATATCCAGCGGCAGTTTTAATACTCTCAGAAGTATTCCCGTTACCGGTTCAGATAAAGTATCGACTGGAGCAAAATCAACAGAAGGATTTTCTATATTACCCTTGACAGTAAGAGCAACAACAATGAATCGATTTTTTTCGCCTGTCAAAATCCACCCAACCAAAGGAATAAGCCCCAAAAGCTTATCCACACTTTCGAGAGGCTCCACTATCACAGCAGCATCGATTGATCTATCTGTGATTACATAATGTCCTGCTGATGAAGCTTGAAGAGAATCACTGTCAAAGAAAAAATCATCGAAATGAACAACGCCCTCCCTGATTTTGAATGTAGACGAAATCTTGTTATAGGAGAAACCGCTGCCGGTAAGATCGAGTTCTCCGCTCTTGAATATTTTGTAAGGATTGAGAACCGCAAATATCTTTGAAAGAAGTGAATATTTCTTGATATGGCCTTCCCGTGCCGTAAATGATAATTCACCATTCAATGAATCTGTATTGCCCCATATGCGGCCATCCAGAGAAGCCACGCCATCTATTTTACCGGACGTTGAGTGACAAGCAGGTATACATTTATCAATTTCAACATCACATAGGTGAATTGCGAGATTAATATCTGGTTTCCCTGTATTGTAAATATTTATCGAACCTTCAATTAAACCGGATTCAAGGTCGGCACGAATGCCTGACAGGCGGATTCCTGCACAATCAGCATTAAGCTGTGCATGAGCGTTTTCGATGGTGACACCATAAATTAGGGCGTTTTTAAAATTAACCGCACAATCTGCACTCAAGCCCGCAGGAAATACCAAATCTCTGCCACCACTGTCTTTCTTCACATCTACACCTTCAAGATCTGCTTCTCCCTTAAACAGGAGAGGACCTTCACACAGCAGCTCACCGGACAGGCGCGCAGACATGTTTTTATGTTTGATTTCGAAATCCCGGGACGAAAGGACTGTGTCTTTCACCGTCAAAGGACCATTGAGCGTTACCTGTTCCCCGTTGTATGCAATACAGGCATTACGGCAATTGATATTACCGGCGATATTTATCTTCCTTTCCCATTCCATCTGAACGCCTATATCAACTAATCCGCCTGCGAGCCGGTAATCAGAGCCTTGTATCCCCAGCTTCGACAGATCCAGTGTTCCCTTTATTTCGCATTCTCCCTTTTTTTCCGTGAATACAGCATCCACGCCTATTTTTTCGGAAATTGAATGTATCGAAAAATTGCGGATTGCAATGTGCAATTCCGGCCAAAGCACCGCTGCAAGTTCACCGGATCCTTTGACATTGTCTCTCACCGGACTGAACCTCATCGCACCTGCCCGCACATGATCCGCCTTAATTCTTATATCCCCTTCGGTTCTGGGGCCATCACCTCTTCCGATAACCTTGACTTCGGCATGTTCCCCAAGGCCGAAGGGCATATTTTCCGTCCAGGGGAATATTGCAGTCATATCGTATTGATAGGCATTATTCTGCAGAAGCTTCGGAATTGTCAATTTCAGTTCATTCACCTGATATCCGTCTAAAAAGCCCCTTGCATCAACTTTCAATGGATCCTTAAAATTTGCTTTTTGCGCTGCAGCGTACAATTTTTTTATTTCACGCCCCGACCAGCAAAAGGAACCCTCTGAAATGCCCGCTCTTCCTTTTATTCTGACCGGCTCCGGGACCGAGCTATCTGAATAGATATCGACAACACCCTCTATCTCTCCTGCTTTGATGTTTGAAACAGGAGCGAGTATTCCATGCAACTCCGGTGTGACCATGACAGCCTTCCAGGCTGTACAGAAGTCGGCAATTTTCATGTTCAGATCAACAGCTACGGAAAGCGCAAGTTTTCTGTCTGTAATATCATGGAACACAAGGTCGACAGATTCTATTTTTGAATTGCCTGCAATACCTGTAAGATTTCGGAAAAAGAGGTCTCCTCTTAGAAAACCGCACTCTCCGCTAATGTTATCGACATGACTGTCGTCGTACCCGGCCTGGAAACTGCACCCATCCAGAACGGCCGCCACCGAAAACCCTTTGGCAAACTCTCTTGAGAAAAGATTGTTCAGCTTGCCGCTGTAGGCAGCTTTCGAAACGCTGATATTGCCGCCGCGAATCTGTCTATCCAAGAGAAGAGACAACCAGTGAGGAAATCTTTCTAAAGGAAGAAGACTGACAATTTTTTCATAATCCAGTTTTGTGGAGCCGAATTTCACGTTAATAAGAGATTCTGACAGCGAACCGATACCGTTTACACCAGATACGCTTCCCGTTCCTGTTATATCTGCAAAATCCGATTTTATGGAAATATGCTCAAAATTATAACGGCCCTTACTGCCGCTTGCCCGCACTTCTCCCTTTACAGTGCCGAGTTTTGCCGACTGCCATGGAAGCGACAATTCACTCGCATTTACATGGACTGTAAAAAAAGATTCCGAAACACCGATTTTGAACTGAGAAGTTAAATCCACAAAACCTTTTAGATCAAAACCGAGATTCTCTATCCCGATGCCTCGCAAATAAACTTCACATTGCAATGAAGTAATTCCGTTATGAACTTCTACTGCTGCTTCGCCTCCCATTGTCCGCAGATGAAACAAGGCTGAATTCGAATTAAATGATCCTTCTATATCATCCAGAACAATGACAGCAGATTCCTTTTCTATAATCACTTTTCCCCCCTTCACTTCAACAGGAGGAATGTCTATCTCTGCCATCGCCCGCACATTGCATTTGTGCAAACGATAACGCAGTACTGGATTGTAAAAATCGAGACGGTTTATCCTGATCTTCCCTAAAATAATATGTCGCAATGAAATTCTTGCATGGATTCGCCTGGCAACAACGTGGTAGTCGGCGGGCGTACCGATTTTTACATTGGTGAGTTCAATCCGGGGTATTGGATAAATTGATGCTTTCGCTTCTCCAACTGTTACTTCTGTTCCGAAACGCCTTTTCAGGTTTTGCTGAACAATACTTCCAAGCAGCTCCGGATGTGTATTGAAATAAAAAAAGAACCCCGCTGAAAGAAAAGCGGCAATGAAGATTGCACCGCATAAAATGAGAAGTCCTGTTCGATACCGCACCATTCTCCAGACCTTTGGATTTTCCAGGTAAATTTCGATAAAGGTTATTACAGGAGCTTCTTCAATTCTTCTTTAAAGCCGTCATAGGTCTTCTTATCAAACAAGACAAGCCTGACTTTTTCAATGTCTTTATATTCTTTCAGATATGAAATTATTGTAGAAAGGGCAATGCGTGCCGCCTCATGCAGCGGGTATCCGTATACTCCGGCACTAATTGCGGGGAATGAAATACTTTTCAATTTTTTTTTCGAAGCTATCTTCATGCTTTCACGATACGCACAGGCAAGAAGCTCGGCTTCTCCTTTATCACCACCCATGTATACCGGTCCTACCGTATGAATTACAAATTTGGCTTTTAATTTTCCTCCTGTAGTAATCACTGCGTGACCCGTTTGACAATGGCCAATTTGCCGGCACTCTTCCATTATGGCAGGACCCCCCGCACGATGAATCGCCCCGTCGACTCCACCTCCTCCCCTCAAACCTGAGTTCGCTGCATTTACTATTGCATCGGTTTCCTCTTTGGTGATATCTCCTTCGATAAGGGTCACGGTAGACCTATTTATCATTACTTTCACAGGCTGCCCCTTTCCGGAATACCCGTTCCCTCACCATATACGAGCATTCTGTATGTTTTTTCTATTCTGTTCCAATTTTCCTCTCTGTCCATGGACCAATATCTGCCTATTACCGAAACAACGGAACCAAGATCCAATTTCTGACACTGCTGTTCGATTTTTTCTATATAAAGTGCGCCGCTTTCAGGCCTTTCGCCGCGCCTTCCAAGCATTGCGTGCACATAGAGCTCTTTTACCCCCTTCTTCTTTGCCATCTCCATAAGTGCGCACAAATGATCGACTGACCCGTGGGAACTGAAAAAAGATACAATTCCCATCAAGTGCAGTGCACTGCCTTCTAGAATGGATGAGTCCATGACTTTGTTCAAGGCCTCGATTTTCATGAACGACCCTTCGGCGATTGCCCTGTTTATCCTCACCCGATCCGAATATATCCTTCTTCCCGCGCCTATATGAAGATGGCCAACCTCCGAATTTCCCACGGTTTTTTCAGGCAGCCCCACGGCTTCGCCCGAGGCTTTCAGGATGGAATGCGGGTACACGCTCATCAAACGGTCCATAACAGGGGTTTTTGCCTCGTAGATTAAATTATTCCGTCCCTTTTCTCCAAGTCCCCACCCATCCAAAATCAAAAGCAGCACCCTTTTTTTTACTTCGATATCGCCGCAAATGAGAGAATGACCTGCCATAGCCGGCGGTATGTCAATCCCCATTAAATGCAGTATCGACGGAGCCACGTCAGAAAGTTCTCCATTGCGTCTAAGCCGTAAATTATCGTCTTTTGAGACGATAATGAACGGAACCGGCGAATCGGTATGTCCGGTATCTATTTTTCCATCGGGATAATACCATTTTTCGACAGTTCCATGATCTGCCGTTACTATAGAGATAACATTGTTCTTCTCCGCCTCCTCCAGAACGATTCCAAGGGCTTCGTCTACTGCTTCTACTGCATCAATAACCGCGTTTCTGTTTTCTATATGCCCTACTACATCAACGTTAGGATAATTGACAATAAGTATGTCCCTTGATTTATCCCGCATTTTGGTAATCACATTTTCCGTGATTTCATCGATCGACATTCGCGGCGCTTCATCAAAAAGAACAACGTCTTTTCTTGTAGCAATGATAATCCGTTCCTCTCCTGCCTCTGCAGCTGAACGCTTACCGTTCAAAAAGTATCCCAGATGAATGGCTTTTTCAGCTTCTGTAATCTTCGTCTGGAGCTTTCCCGCCCTTGCGATCACTGAGCTCAGTGTATCGGTAATGCATTCTTCGGGGGGGAATGCCACAGCGACCGGTAGCCCCTTTTTATATTCTATCATCGTGGCAAAATTCAGGTCCAGATCCCGCTCAACGGGAAATTCTCCAAAATTCCTTTCCGTGAGACTTCTGGTAAGTTCAATTTCCCGCTCTCCCCTTATATTATAGAAAATTACCGAATCACCTCTTTGCAGGCGTCCTTCAGGATTTCCTTTTTCATCTAAAAGCACCAGCGGCTCCAGCATCTCGTCATCCACTCCTCTCTTGTAGGCAGCACTAAGTGCACGTGAGAGGGCATTCGTTTTTGTTGCGGTCATTGATCGTATCCTCTTCACCAATTCGCGTTGACTTTGATATCTAATACAGCGCGTATTGAAAGTCAAACTAACTTAATTTTCTGTTCAAGGCTGGACTTTTTAATTATAGTCGCGTATATCCCTAGGAAAATAAAGTGACGGACGACCTTTGGGCATCTTTCCTGAAAAGTTCAATCGGAGAGTATTCCGTCGCAAGAGGCTGCAGAGAACCGAATTTCGTACAATGTCTGAAGAAAAGCTTGAAAAAACACAAGAAGAAATTTTAAGAGAAAGAGCTGAGGTGCTTGCCCTGGCAGGCAGAAAAATGTCCGACGCCCTCGAGCGGCTCGATAGTTTAGGAAGATCCATCAATAAAAAAATTGAATGCATCCGCCTTGTCGAAAAAAACATGTCTGTAGAAGAATCTTTCTACAATGATTTGAACTCTGAAATTGCAAATTTTAACGAGGCCAGGGAATACGCCAAATTGAGGCAGTATTATCTTATTGTGACCAGAGAGGCCATGGGATTCCGGAGACATACATGGGTCGAAGAGACTTATAAAATACCGCCTAAAAAAGGGGAGTTTTCGAGGTGCGATGAATCGGTATAAAAACCAGCGGATTAAAATGATAGAAAATCAAATCAAAGCACGAGGTATCACTGATGAAGCTCTCCTGAGGGCCATGGAAACGGTTCCACGCCATTTGTTTGTAGATGAAGGAATTATCGGTCAGGCTTATTCGGACAACCCGCTTCCGATTGGCGAACGGCAAACAATATCGCAGCCCTATATTGTTGCGCGTATGACAGAGGCACTCCAACTGCGCGGCGATGAAAAGGTTTTGGAAATCGGAACCGGTTCCGGATACCAGACAGCAGTTCTTTCTCTGCTTTGCGACAGGGTGTTTTCTGTCGAAAGGATCGCAGGACTCGCCACAAGAGCACGTAAATTACTTGATTCGTTAAAATATTTCAATGTATTGATACGAGTTGCAGACGGAACGTATGGCTGGAAGGATGAAGCCCCTTTTGATGCGATAATTACAACCGCAGGAGCACCTCAAGTTCCCAAAACCTTTATAGAGCAGCTTGCACCGGGAGGCCGCCTTGTGATACCAATCGGTGACCGGAATTCGCAGACACTGATAAAACTGACTCGTCTGTCCGATAATCCCGAAACCACTAAGTCGGAGAACCTGGGGGGCTGCCGCTTTGTAAACCTAATCGGAGAACACGGCTGGAAAGGCTGAAGCTTCGCCATGATCAAAAGAATGTATGACTGGGTCCTGCACTGGGCCGAAACGCCATACGGAACGTGGGCTCTTTTTTTTCTTGCATTTGCCGAATCAAGTTTCTTCCCGGTTCCTCCCGATGTTCTCTTGATTACGCTCGCGATTTCAATTCCGGCCAAATCTTTCCGGTATGCGTTGGTTTGTTCTGCAGGTTCGATCGCCGGAGGAGCATTGGGATATTTAATTGGGCTGCAGCTGATGGAAGTCGCCGGATTTCGAATAATCGACTTCTACGGGCTATCCGAAGAATATACGTCGATAGGCGACCTTTACAATCGATATAACGCCTGGGCGGTAATGATAGCAGGGTTTACTCCCATACCCTATAAAATCTTTACAATTGCCGGAGGTGCTTTTCAGATAGATTTTTCTGTATTCATGGCCGCATCAGCAATCAGCAGAACCGCCCGTTTTTTTCTCGTAGCGTGGTTCATCTATCTTTTCGGCGCAGGAATACGTTTATTTATAGACAAATATTTTAATTTATTGACTGTTTTATTTACTGTCCTTCTTGCGGGAGGCTTTATACTCATTAAATATATTGTGTAAAATGGTGCTGAAACGAATACATTTATTTTCCGGTTTTATGGTGTTGCTGTCTCTTTGTTTTTCCTGTGCCGCTCCACGGGGTGTAAAAGGTGTATACCACCGGATGAAAGAAGGTGAAACCCTTTCACAGATTGCCCACAGATACAAAATTCCGGTAAACGAACTGGCCTCAGCCAACAGAATCCGGGATCCCGACAGGATAGACTCCGATATTGTCCTCTTTATACCGGGAGCAAAAAAGGTCCGGTCTGCATCCGCCTCGGAGGCTGACCCGCTTGCTGACCAGTTTTCTAAAGCAGCAAAAAAATCTTCAATGAAAGAAGTAAAACCGAAACCGGTGCATGAACTTGAGGCTGCACGAGGCTCGGCAGGTGCTGAAATTCAAGAGGAAAACCTTGCCGAGACAGTCAAGATTGAACGTCTTGATACGCCTGAAAAAGCCTCCTCTCGAATTGGAGAAACTCACTCACCGTCGGAGAACGCACTATCAGCTGAAAAAAAAGAAAATAAACTCCCCCCTCCCGTTTCCGCTTCAACAGGCGTGGCAGAACCGAAAGAGAAATCTCTTCCTGCCAGAACAGGAAAACTTGAATTTATATGGCCCCTTAAAGGAAATATTTCGACTCAATTCGGACGGCAGGCTGATGGAACCGTTTCAAATGGAATCACCATCGTTTCGAAAAAAAACAACATTGTGAAAGCGTCTGAAGACGGAAAAGTCATTCATTCAGATGCTATCAAGTATTACGGAAATACTGTCATGATAAAACATAGAAAAGATTACATGAGCATATATGCGAATCTGAAGTCCAGAAAAGTAAAAACAGGGGATATGGTCTTAAGAGGCGACAGTATTGCAACTGCCAACCTTGATGAAAAAACTGGGTCTCATTTTCTTTATTTTGAAATACGATATAAAAACGGACCCAAGAATCCTATTCGCTATTTTCCTTAAAATACATTTATGAGGCATCAATTATGAAGGTAACAAAAGATCTTTACGCATATGAATGGAAAAATCCTTTTGAAAACAATTGCAACAGTTATTATATCGGCGGGAGTACAGGTGCTCTGATAGACCCGGGCCTTTCATGTTTTTTCCCGGACCTTCTGGCAAGAATGGAAGAGGATGGAATCGCGCAGGAAGACATTCGTATAGTTATCAATACTCATTCACATCCGGACCATTTTGAAGCATCGGAGCTCCTTAACGGAAAGGACAATGTTCTGGTATGCATGCTGAAGGAAGAAGTGGAATTTTACAATTCCACAGGTAAAAATATGTATGATATGTTCGGACTCCGTGCACCCGAAATCACTATAGACATGCAGCTTAAAGAAGGACCTGTTACTTTTGGCAGTGAAAATTTTGAAGTTGTCCATGTCCCGGGCCATTCACCCGGATCTCTTGCTCTCTACTGGCCCGTGAAAAAAGCTCTTTTTTCGGGCGATGTACTTTTTTTCCAGAACGTAGGCAGAACGGATTTCCCCGGAGGAGACAGCCGTCTTCTAAAAGAGAGCATAACCAGACTGTCGCACTACGATGCAGAATATCTTTTACCAGGTCATATGGAGCTAATTACGGGCAGTAATAACGTACAACGGAATTTCAGCTTAATCATGGATCATGTACTCGCGTACTTATAATTACCTGAGATGAAACGGAAAAGGATTCTCTAACGGAATGTTTGCGGGCAATTGATCTGTTCGTAATGTTCTCTTTTTTACTTTACCGGAAGCCGGCGGACCGTTCCTTTACCATCTTTATAAAAAGCCGACATTATTTTCCATGAATCATCTTTGTTTTCAAGATAGACCACAACATCAGCTGTTCCTGCTGTTCCCTTGACACGGAACCCAAATTGTGCATTTTTTTTCTCGTCGGTTAATTGAACGAATCTCCTGCGAACCAGTCTCAATCTTCTGTTATCACCTGTCTGAGCCGCTATTTCGGGGTTTTTGATGACAAATATTTTTGCCGTTTTCAGGGCGGACGCGCTTTTATAACTGAAAAATAATTCTCCTGCATGAGGAAATGCCATTGCTATAAACGCAAACACGGCAAAAACGGCAGCAATTTTAAAAATCTTTCTCCTCGAATTTTCTGCTGTTGAAGACGCATCGCCATAATTTTCATAAATGGGGCCATCCTCTGCCATGCGTTCAGAATCGTATGTGGCATTCAAATTTTCATCGGAATATGCCTGATAAGAAATTAAATCCTTTTCGAAACCGTCGGATGTTGTCCCGATTTTAAGCATTTCTCCGGCACCACAATACTTGCATTTAGCATGCACCAGAGGTTTTTTAAATTTTATTGGGCCGATATCGCTGATCCGACCACATTCAGGGCAAGTAAATAGCATGATATTCCTTTATTGATTCCTTCATTTCTTTAGATATTATCCTCAATTACTAGAAATTCTTGATTTTCAGATACCGAAGACAGTACCCGATGACAAAGAATGTGTAACCGGCTTTAAGTAAGTGATGAAAAAGCTCATGCATTTTTTACTTAGGGCATAAAGAAGTTTTTTACAAAAAAATTATTTCAGACAGTAGCACACTACAAGTTCCTGACAAGATTTTTATTTCTCCCCGTCAGTTCTCATTTTTTTGTCGTATGAAAAAAGGACTACCGGATTGAAACACCAGAATAAATGTGATTGTCCTTGCACATTACTGCACGGCGGATTCATCTCGAGACATTTACCAACACGCCGGCTGCATCTATTCGCAAAAGGGCAGCCGTCCGGACTTACCGATTGCTCACTTTTCGGTGATTCAAAGTGAATTAATTCTCCTCGTGCACTATCAATAAGAAGCTCCGTATACGGATGACGGGGTTCATTGATTATTTTTGAAGCAGGACCAATTTCTACTATCCGTCCTGCGAGCATCACACATATGCGATCGCTTATCTTCCGTGCAACACCGATGTCATGGGTTACAAAAATAATGGTCAATCCTTTTTCAATCTGAAGATTTAAAAGTAATTTTATTACTTTGGCCTGCACACTGGGATCCAGCGCGCTTGTCGGTTCATCGGCCACGATAAGCACGGGATCATGTACTAACGCACGGGCAATGCATAAACGCTGAATGGCGCCCATATTTAGTTCATGAGGGTGACGCATGAGAAAATCGGGCTCAACCGGCAGATGAACATCAGTCAATGCATTGAGCACTTTTTTTCTTTCTTCTTCATTTTGTGTCCCGCTTCTTTTTTTACTGGCTGCTGCGCCTGAAGACTTATTTTGAATATGCAGCGGTTCCGCCACAATATCATAGACAGTAAAGCGATGGCTGACCGATTCAGCCGGATTTTGATAGATAATCCCAACTTCGGATGCAAAGGAGAAACGCTCGTTTTTAATCCATTCATCAATAGTGCGATCTTTAAATGTTCTCATCCCTGAGTCTTGCTCAATGGCACCGGCGGCTATCATCGCAAGTGTTGTTTTTCCTGATCCTGTTTCACCTACGATTGTAAGAATCTCACCTGCACGAAGCGATACACTGGCATTATCGACCGCCGTAATCCTGCCGTACGCCTTTTTAATCTGTTTCAATTGAAGAAGATCGACAATCCCCCCCCGCACACACCGCACTTTATGCGTTCCGGCCTGAGTAAGCTGAATTGATGTTCTTCCGCATTCCTCCACCGCTTGTGTGCAGCGAGGCCGGAACAGACATCCAAGTATAGGTGCATGTCCGCCCTCTCTATCCGCTCCTGCAGCAATATGCACATGCGGCTCCGTTTTTCCGTCGCTAAGCCTGTGAACATGTGTATAACGATAAAACGCGTCACCACGCATACCTCCCAGATCCCTTACTGCATCCATTGTCGGAAAAGAGCGGCACATCGCAACTGTACAAGGATGGAAGAGGGTTTGCATAAGATCGCGAGCCGGCAGAACCTCCATTATTTGGCCGAGATACAACATTATCGCCTCGTCGGCCGTTTTTACCGCAAGATCAAGATCATGAGTTATGAGCAGAATTGCCGTTCCTTTCGACTTAAGCTCTTTTAGTAAAGAAATCATAAATGCTTTTAGAGCCGCATCCATAGCGGAAGTCGGTTCATCCAGGATCAGCACCCGTGGATTGAGAATAAGTGCCATTGCAAAGAGTGTTCTCTGAATCTGGCCGCCGCTTAATTCATGAGGATAACGAAACATTTCATCTGAAGAAATAGACATGTGGGCAAGTTTTTTTTCGGTTATTTGAAGGGCTTCTTCTTTTTTGATACCTAAATGGTATATTAAGGGTTCTGCTACCTGATTTACGATACGCTGCACTGGATTGAGAACAGCTGCACTATTTTGAAATACCATTGCCATTGTACGCCATCGTAATTTGCGGTAGGAATCGTCATCCAGGTGCGTAAGTTCATCACCGTTCAGCCGTATGCTGCCTTCGGTGACCGTATTTTTTGGAAGAAGCCCCATTATTGCATTTGCCATCGTTGTTTTTCCCGATCCGGATTCCCCTATAAGCACTGTAATATACCCTTCATTTAAAGAAAAAGTAACTCTATCCAGTGCCAGAAGAGAGTGATTTCCGTCTTGATAAACTGCAGAGTAATTCTCTATTTCAACCATTTCAAATTTCCTTGAGCCTTGGATCAAATACTTCCTCAAGACTTATCGCGAGAAACGTAATGCTCATAATGATCAGACTGAAACATACAACAGGCGGAATAAGCCAATTCAGCCATACGTCCAGATAATAATACTGCAGCGCGTAGCGAATCATTGAACCGATTGACTTTCTTGCAGGATCGAAAAGCCCCAGAAACGCCAAAGATGCCTCCATGAAGACCGCCATGCGTAATTTGGCGATGAAACCGATTAAATACAGCGGGAATAATTCCGGTAAAAGATGTCGTACTATTATATAGCTGCTGGTCCCCCCCATATCTCTTGCGGCCCTTACATGCATTCTTTCCCGCAAAGCGAGCGCCTGAGACCGGATCGCTTTTGCTGTCGTAGGCCAGGAAACAAGAGAAAGCGTAAAGGCAAGCGTAACAGCAGAAGGTCGCATAAACGATGCGACTATAATCATGATCATTACCGGTGGAACAGACATTATGACCTCGGACAACCGCATCAAAATATTTCCTGTCAATCCACCTTTCCAGGCAGCTGTCAATCCTGCGAATATTCCGAGTGCAAGGGCGGCCGCAGCAGAAAGAACCCCAAACAAAACTGTATTTCTGACTGCGTACATCAACTCTGAAAATATATCCATGCCTCCATCGTTTACCCCTAGCCAGTGCCGGGCTGATGGCGGACTGAGCGGACTGAATGAGGCATTATATGGATCATACCGGGAAAACCAGGCACCTGCCGTAAATACGATAACCAAAAGAACGGCCAGTATAATTCCAAAAACGAACCACCTGTTGATTATAAGCACATTGAAGATATTATGTTTCATTTCTCACCCGTGGATCCAGGAATCTGTAGCATATTTCAAGGGCTATGTTGACAGTAAGAACAAGCAAAGAGGAAAACAGGACAATAGCCTGTATCAAAGGAAGATCCCTGAGTGCGATCGATTTGAAAAGCAAGGTGCCCAAACCGGGATATGAAAAAATAGTTTCGACCACTAAAGCCCCGGTGAGCATGAATGAAAACCTCAGACCAAAACGGGTAACAACAGGCAACAGAGCGTTGCGCGCCCCATGACCGTACCGCACTCTTAATGAAGGGAGGCCTTTTGCATAGGCGGTTTTCAAAAATGGCGATTTTAGGATAACTATCATTGAGCCTCTTGCGAGAAGAAAATTACCAGGCAAATAGGCGAAAAAAAGAGTAATAAAGGGCAGTATTGTATGATACAAAACATCTAGTCCCCATCTGAACATTCCATATCCGGCGTATGCTGTTTCTCCTCCGGCTGCGGGAAACCATCCCAGCACAAGAGCGAAAATAAAAAGCAGCAGAATGCCCGTCGCAATTTCAGGAGCACCTTCAAGAAAAGTCATCAACCCGACAGAGAGCTTTTCGAGAGGACCCCGCCTCCACGCTGCTTCAACGCCTGCAATAAATCCGATTATCATCGCAAGCAGATGAGCGCTCCCTAACAGAAACAAGGTCCAGGGAAGCGCCGAAAAAATAAGATCTGAAACAGGCTCCGAAAAAACTAAAGAATAACCCCAATCCAGCGTCACAAGAGCAATGATATATTCGCAGAAGCTCTCCTTATCTGCATACTCGGCCTTCAACCAGGCTTCCTCCTCCTCGGTAATAATCGCCTGGGACTGTGAATACATTGCCGTCACATAATCGCCTGGCAGCACGCGGGGAAGATAATAGCCAAGCAGAATGAGAAGAAAGGCTGCAATCAGATATGTCATTATCCTGCGTGTATTATGAGATAAAAAAGTCTTTATTCTTAATTCCTTACCTTCCATTTTCATTTTTATTGATGTATTTTGCCAGTTTCTTTTCAATACAAATGGACACTTCTCTTCCCGCTATCGTATCAATGCGGTTTTATTTTGAGAAATAGGTATTCCCGTTGCCATACCGCCCTTTGTATAAAACCAGTGTACGCTCTTTTCCGGATTATAGGCGGAAAAGGCATGCGGGTAGTACAATGCAATTGAAGGCAATTCAGTCGCATAAATCATCTGGGCTTCATACACGAGCTCTGTTCTTTTTTTATGATCCATTTCGGATACTGATTTTTCCAGGATCTCATTCAATTGCCGATTTTCATCATATCGGGAGCTGTTTACGGATCCACCTCCATAGGAGGATAAAATCATCTGGTTCATGATAACAGGATCTCCGGTGATTCCTCCATGTCCGGAAAGGGCCAGATCAAAATCCCACTTTTTTATGTGCACATCTGCCGTCGTTCGTTCCATGTGAATGAGTTCAATTTCAATTCCAATATGTTGCAACTGATTTTTTATTACTTCTCCATCTCTGTCAGCAACGTTTTCACCGGCAGCAGTGATAGTGGAACAAAGCAGTTCCAGCTTTAATTCTTTGCCGTTTTTTTGAAACATCCCTGATTGATTTTTTGTAAAACCGAGGGATTCTAAAAGTTGAATACTTTTGGCTGGATTATAGGGATATGTCGGGACAGCAGGGTTGTACATTTCGTGATCCACTGAAAGCAAGCCGTATGATGCAGGTGAAGCAAATCCTCTGTGGCTTTTTTCGATTATCTCGCTTTGATTTATGGCATAGGCAAGAGCTTTGCGAAATCGAGTTTCACTCAGAGGCCACTTTTTATGATTTACCATAAGCTTTTTAACCCATCCATGTTCGTCGCTGATCACCGTCATACCTTTCTTTGCCAGGTGTTTTGCCATTTCAGGCCGTATGTTGGCCAGATCGGCCTCTCCGGAAGTCAAAGAAAGCAGAGGGTTGGCCGAACGTATATAAATCAGTCTGTCCACTTTTGGACACCCGAGATAGTAGTCGACAAAAGCCCGGTACAGGTAAGTCCCCTTTGTCTTATCAAAATCTCCGAAAAGATACGGGCCACTGCCTACAAATGCTTTGGGATCATCGTACACCTCGGGTTTTTCAACAGTTTCCCAGATATGCTTTGGCAATATAGGCATACTCGCGCCTATTATCGATAAAAAAGGCGCATACGGGGTAGAAAGCCTGAATACTACAGTGTTGCCGTCTTCCGGTTGCACGTCTTCTATATCGGCTATTTTTATAAAGCGATATGGATGCGTTCGGAAATACTCCACCGTGAAAGCAACATCTTCCCCCGTGACAGGTTTTCCGTCGTGCCACTTCGCGTTTGAATTGAGATGAAAAGTAAATGTCATATCTGAAGGATTGTAATTCCAAGACTCAGCAAGTGCGGGGATAAAGCCATTATTATTCTTCCAGATCAGTGTATCAAAAATAAAACTCATGCGTACATACCCGGGGCCTCTTGGATAATGTCTGAATGGATTGGGGTACCCCCAATCTCCTGCACTGTCTGCGATTCGCAGCTCCTCCCCGCCCCATGCGCTATGAAACGGCAGGCACGAGATAAGAAGAAATAGAAATGAAATTAGAAATAATAGTATTTTTCTTGTATCCTTTATCATTTTGGTACGATCCTTTTTACATATATAATTTTTTCAAAACTATTTGAAATAATGGTGAAATGCGCATGAGGGAGTTACGGGAAGCGCATGAGCAAGTACATCGATACGAAGCAAATCCATCAACCTCTGAAAAACCTCATCTCATATAATTACTGGAACGCGACCTTCCGTTTCATAAAAAAACCGCCGCTGAAAATATCCAATTTCGTAATTATTTCATTGCGTGTAAGCAGGTTCCCGATTAGCATCGAATAGACTCCCTGTCAAGATGACAGTTAAAATATGGACAGCACATTATGATTCATGGTTTCCAATTTGAAAAAGCCTCCCCTGAACTCCTATACGATCATCAGGCATGAGGCGGAGTGAGATTTAAATTTCTTGACAACTGTCAGCCTCTTCATATAGTTCCTTACCCGTTTGGCATCATTTGCTGAAGAGTGGAATTGCAACACCGGACATGAACAACCTGCTTTGAGTAAAATAAAGTTGGATGACTCCGAAAAACCTCGACAGGTGATTGTATTGTATAAATTTGATATTTCAGTGGAATTATTTATTTTACAAGACTGCAATTATCCGAACTGCATTCGTGAAAAAACTGAATGACTTGCGCGACAAGTCTTTTTGCAAATCATAAAAGGAGATAAAGGATGGAGTTAACGAGCTTAGGACAAGAGCAGGAACGTATGGCATGGAACGAACCCGATAAAATTGCCTTAACCTTCGAGGGCCGGCGTTTTACCTACATGCAGTGGAGGGACAGAACAAATCAGCTTGCCAACGCACTTTTGAAACAGGGCGTGATGAAAGGTGATAAAGTTTCAATACTGGCATATAACTGCCAGCATTTTTTTGAATTATATGTCGCTTGCTGCAAAATCGGAGCGGTCATGGTACCGATCAATTTCCGCCTTGTCGGCAGAGAATTGATCTATATTCTTGATGATTCCGATACTGTTGCCTTCATTTTTACGGAAGATTTTCAGGATGCCGTGGAAAGTATCAAATCAAGTCTTGATAAAGTGAAACTGTTTATTCATGTCGGATTTGAAAAAAAATGTCCCGATTATGCAGTCGATTATGAAAATTTTCTGGCTGACAGTTCCAAGGATCTGCCGCACCATACAATACGTGAAAACGATCCGGTATCCCTGATTTACACATCCGGCACCACAGGATTTCCCAAAGGTGCCGTGTTCACTAATAGAATGCATGCGAGTACTGTGGCAGGGCTGACTGAATGGAAGCTTAATTATGCTGATATTTTCCTTTGTGTGGGCCCGGCGTTTCACTCAGCTGCTCTTCATATTTCGGTTAGTCACCTATTGATGGGCGGAAGTGTGGTCATCATGAAACATTTTGACATTAAAGGAGTACTCGATAATTTTCAGAAAGAAAAAATCACCACTGTGTTCATGGTTCCCACAATGTGGGAATCTGCCGCAACCTATCCGGAAATAGATCACTATGATCTGTCATCATTAAGGGTTCTTATTTCAGTCGGCGCACCTCTTCCGGATTCAACAAAGCTGAAAATATTGCATTCATTTCCAAATGCCGATCTCAATGAATATTATGGTTCTACCGAAGCAGGCGCCATAACCAATTTACGGCATGCAGATCAGCGTCGGAAAGTAAATTGTGTCGGCCAGGTTATATTTGGTGTAAACATAAGGCTTGTCGACGATGATGATAATGATGTTCCGGCTGGTGAAGTTGGTGAGGTTGCGGTTTCAAGCGCTCAATGCATCAGTTCCTATTATAACAAGCCGGAAGCGACAGCCAAAACGATACGGAATGGCTGGCTGCACACTGGAGATATGGGTCGCTGGGATGATGAACATTATTTATACCTGGTGGATCGCAAAATAGATATGATAATAAGCGGGGGTGAAAACATATATCCCAGAGAAATTGAAGAAGTGCTTCTTCTCAATCAGAAAATTGCCGAAGCAGCTGTGGTCGGAACGCCTGATGAAAAATGGGGTGAAACCGTAAATGCCTTCATCGTTCTCACACCTGCAAGCCAAATGTCTGAAGATGAAGTTCTGGCGTACTGCAAGGAAAATCTGGCGAAATACAAGATACCGAGGAAGTTCATTTTTACGGAAAATCTTCCGCGAAATGCCTCCGGTAAAGTATTGAAAAGAGAGCTCGTCAAACAAGTACAATGACACGTTCACTCGATGTGGAAGCAAAGAGAGGAGCGGCTGTCACCGCTCCTCTTTTTAGCATGAAAGTTTTCCCGCTTTATTATTTTCTGACCGGCTCCATAACCGGGCCTGTGAGCAGCTCCCGCAATTATGAACATTGAAGAAGTTCAGGAGGCCTCGCAAAGATACAATCTTTCGCCCTCGCGCATTACGATCTTTTCAATTCTTTGAGAATCATATCTTTCAATTTATATTTTTCAATTTTATTTGTGGCCGTGTGCGGCAGCTCTTCTATAAATCGTATGTATTTCGGCCACATGAATTTAGGCATTTCCGAAGCAATCCACATTCTCAGATTCTCTTCATTGAGATTTGATCCCGTCTTTGCCTTCACATATACAGCTATATCATCCTCCTCGCCCACTTCGGCAGGGATGGGAAATACTGCGGCAACTTCAACTGACGAATGGCTGTTCAAAATATCTTCTATCTGGTAAGAGGAGATATTCTCTCCCCTCACTCTGATAAAGCTTCCCATTCTGTCGATAAAATAATAGGTGTCTTTTTCATCTCTTACACAGGCGTCACCGGTATGAAACCAAAGATTCCTGTAAGCCGCAACAGTCGCTTCAGGTTTTTTGAAATACTCGAATGGCAGGCAGTACGGCAGCTTACTTCTGAATGCAAGTTGTCCATATTCCCCCGGCCCCAGAATTTCGTCTTTTTCATTAATGATTGCCGGTTGAAGCGTAAATGCCCGTCCCATGAATCCTTTTTTAATATCATCGCTCCCTTTTAAAACCGGATATCCGCATTCAGCATATTTTTCAATCATGTACTCCTTCGGATATCCTTTATAAAATTCTTCAGGAGTACCCTCTTCGCCCGGCATCTCATCGATAATGCCGGCAATCGGGATTCCCGTTTCCGTTGATCCATATCCCACTGTCACGATATCAAAACCGAACCTTCTTGCAATTTTATTATGATATTGCGGAATCGGCTGCATATTGACCCATTTCAAGGTATTATGCCTGTCTTTCGGCGTTTCCTCCGCGTTCATCAGCCACGGCATCATCACATCCATGAGAGCTGCGGTGCTCGAACCGCTCTTTTCAATTCTCTTCCAGAAGTCTTTCGGACTGAATTTATCCCACAGGGCGATACTGCTGCCTGTCCATATCACACGGGCCAGAGCGCCGAAAGCGCCCGCTATATGATACATGGGGAGATCATTATAATGTATCTCATCTGCGTGAGTTATTCTTCGAGCTGTAAAGATATATGATGACAGCCAGCGGTGAGACTGCACCACTCCCTTTGCTGCACCTGTCGTACCAGAAGTGTATATGATGCTTGCCACATCCCAATAGTTTATTTCAGTATCAAGATTTGCGTCACTTTCTCCAAACAAATCCTCATATTCTATTTTTTCAAATTTCGGATTCAACTCCTGGGCGTCATCTTCTTGTTTATAATCATGCTCTTCGCGCGCGGGCTTTCTCACAATAATTTTCAATGCCGGAAGGTCCGACTTTATGTCATTAATGAATGGAATTCTTGATTGCTCAGTGATCAGCATTCTAGGTTCCGTGTCATTGATCTGATATGAAAGTAATCTTCCTTTATAGTTGAAATTAATGGGGCTGAAAACAGCGCCGGCTTTCATTATTCCAAACATTACGAGCGCGGTCACTACAGGATGGTAAAGGTATACAGATATCTTGTCACCTTTCTCAATGCCCGCGGATTGCAGATAATTAGCGATTTTGTTTGTCAAAGCATTGAACTCGCCATATGACAAGTACTGATTTTCTTCTCCATAATAAAGAAATTTGAAATTGCGTTTTTTAAGGCCAAATTCATACAGTTTATGAACGACACTTGGTCCAGCCTCATTCAACTCGCGCTTCAGTAATTCAAGATTCAAAGCTTTTCTCCTTTACTATGAATTGCATGTCAGGTTTCATACATTCCGGACTACGCCTCCGAGTCCCTCCCAACATCCGCCAGAGAATGTATCTTGACAGCTTCACATAATGATGCATGGTTGAAAAAACAGGTCTGAGCCGGACAAAGCTCATGCCCCTGAATCACAAAAAGCTTCTGAATAAATATGCGAAAGATTCACTATCCACCTACTGCAACCTCAATATCGGCAGTGCGGGCAATCTCTTGCAGCCGCTTCATATGCTCATCCGGCGGCTCTTTGATTTTTTCAAGCGTATAAGTTCTTTCCAGTTCATCATATCCGTGCTCACCAAACTGGTGATAAGGGAGAAGTTCCAGCCGTAAAATGTTTTTTCCGAGACTCCTTGCAAATGACGCAGTTTTCAAAATATTTTTTTCCGAATCGTTTAACCCCGGAATAACCGGCAATCTCAGGATAATTTCATTGTGCTCCGATGCGTTCCTTGCGTTTTGCAGTATTAGTCTGTTTGAAACTCCTGTGATCTCAATGTGTTTCTTTTCTTCCATATGTTTTATATCCATATATAAAAGATCAAGGTGTTCCAATATCGACGAGAATTTCGTCCACGAGGTGAACCCTGAAGTTTCCATAGCCGTATGGATATGCAGCCTCCGGCAGCGAAAAAGAATGTCCCTTACAAACTCGGCCTGCATTGTCGGTTCCCCTCCGCCAATAGTAACCCCGCCCCCGCTTCGCCTGAAAAACACGGCATCCTTTTCTAATTCATGAAGAAGTTCTTCAGAGGTATAATGTCGCCCCGATATTTCACGCGCTCCATTTGGGCATACCGAGACGCAATTCCCGCAACCAGTGCAGACAGAGCGATCAGTTTTCACATACTTATTGTCAGCGTCCATGGCAATCGCCTTTTGCGGGCATGAAGGTATGCAAATCCCGCAGCCCTGGCAATTGCGTTTGACGTAAAGAAGTTCCTGCCCGGGGTTTTGTGTATAAGGTGATGAACACCACAGGCATTTTAACGGACATCCTTTCAGCACAACCAGAGTGCGTATACCTGGACCATCATGAACAGAAAATCTTTCTATTTTACTTATCATCCCTCGTATGAAGTCCATGTAAAGTTTTCCCTTTGCAACATTTTTATAATTTTGCCTTTAAAATCGACATCGCTATATCAGGATTCCCTTACCCGGTCAAGAAATGCCCTGGATAGTTCAGAAAAATGAGATTTAAAATCATTTTTTTCCATTGAAATAGAGGAGCATGACGTAGTCGGGATAGGAAGTATCCATGATTCCGGAAGATCGGCTTTCCGCTTCGATCTTCCGGCTGATGCTGCAGCAATCGATAGAAAGGTTACTTGAAGATTTAAGAGCACAGTCCGAGATCAACTTCAGAATTCCCTCCGTACAGACGATGCTGGTGTTCAGATGTTCGCTTCTCGTGCAACTCGCGCCCACGGTAATGTAATATTACTTTTTTAATAGCATTGGCTGCGCTGGCATATGAGAAATAGACGGGTACGCCTTCATTGGCGTAGTAATTTACATATTCATATACTCTATCTGTTTCTTCAGGAATAATGCTGATCGCGACAACCACAGCCGTTGGATAAGGCATATGGCTGAGCTTCAACGGACCTCCGGGAAAATCCGCCGCCCTTGTGGACTGAGAAAGAACCAGAAAGTGAACCATCAAATCAAAATCACCCCAGCGGGAAAGTATATCGAGTGCTCTTCTTACATTGGCAGGTTCCATGCTCTGGGAGTAATCTATGGGATTATTGAAAAAGTTTCCAGCAGCCTGGCTGAATTCGCGCAACTCAGCAATTACTTTATCCGGCAATTGGGGCAATGTCAGACCCCTTCTTTCGAACTCGTCCGCAATAATTACGCTTGAACCTCCTCCTCCTCCGAATAATAATACCCGGCTGCCATCAGGCACTGGCAGAAAACTGAGCGTGACAAGCATGTCGGCCATTTCATCAAGGTTTTCTACTTGTATGATATTCAACTGCCGGCATAAAGTTTGCCAAATACTGCGGCTTCCTGCAATAGATGCCGTATGTCCCATTACCGCTCTTGCTCCGGCGGAGGTGGCGCCTCCTTTAAGAAGAACGATTGATTTTTTTCTTGCTGCGTATGCAAGTGCCTTGCGAAAACGGTCGCTGTTCTTAATACCCTCAAGGTACATTGCGATAACTTCCGTTTCAGGATCTTCAGCCAGATATTCCAGAAAATCACTCTCATTAAGATCACTTGCATTTCCTATGCTTATTACTTTGCTGAACCGTACGCCGCGAAGGGCTGACTGACGTATCAGATAATTGGAATTTCCTCCGCTCTGGCTTATAAAACCTACCCTCCCGCTTTCTCTTGGGAAAAGCTCGCTAAATGACATTCGTGCTTTCGGGCAGTACACCCCCAGACAATTCGGGCCTATGATCCTCACATTGTATTTACGCGCCGTTTCCAGTAACTCGGACTCCAGCTCTTTCCCCTCATCTTCGTCTATTTCGCTGAATCCTGCTGTGCAGAAGTGTATGTACCCGGCCCCTTTTGCTGCCGAATCCTTTATCAACTGTGGAGCACTTTTTGAAGGCACAAGACCAACCACGAAATCCAGACTGTCTGGGATATCTTTAATGCTTTTGTAGACTTCCAACCCTTCCAATTTTCCACCTTTTGGGTTTACAAGGTACAATCTGCCATGGGCCGGAAAATCAAACTTAAGATACCCTTCGAGAAAACCGCGTGTCCAATGTTCAGGATTAGCCGTCGTTATACCCACAAGCGCGACGGAACGCGGACGGAATATTGCATCTAACTTTTTACAGCTGCCATTCATTATTACAACCTTTCAATATTTATTTTTTTAAATTTATTATCAATCGCGAGGATTAAATCAGTGTGCAACAGGAATGCAGTTGGCAATAATCTCCCTTTAAATTTTTAATCAAGAGTAGTTCCACTGGGAGTATATGAAGAGAAAAGTCTGCAGTGTCAAGAGGATTTTGGTGAAGTCCTCTTCCAAAGCAAATTCTTCATCGTTGCAGCCTGCTCTTATGTGGCCGTAATAATTATACGAATAAAGGTTTTATTTTCACGAGCAGATTTTTCATGATATAGTAAATCATATTGGAAAATGCGATGATAAATTCAGCCAGAGCTATTTTTAAACACAGAATCGACACGAATCTATTTGTTGATACATCATGAGAATACAGGACAATAAAAGACGGCAATTCATAAAGGCTTTAGGGGCGGCAGCAGGCTTTACAGTTGCAGGTGGATTCGGGCTGTCGCAGGCCTCCACTCCTTTCCGTTCTTCTGTTAAAAAAATTACAAAAACCCCGAGCAGGCGCCTGGAAGACTATCCTCATATTATAGATGCGATTCCATCAAGGGATATGAAGCATTATTTTCATCTTATAGTCGATGCATGCGCCGATCCCAAGAACGATTACCTGTCGAAAATTCCATTCCTTATAGAGTTGGAAGTCGCGAAAATCTGGAACGAGTCACACTTCGAATGGGATGCGATCTCTTCGGCCGGCGCTGTAGGGCTGCAGCAACTGATGGAACCTGCGGCAAGGGAATTCGGACTGACAGTAGCCGAATCGTACGAGATTATGCAATTGAATTCATCCATATCCTCCTATTCAGAATTACGCTCAGCAATTGCGGAGAAGCGGGCGCAATTGTACGGGCTGGCCGAATGCGGAACCGGCAATCTAAGCGGAAAGAACATCGAAAAGATAAATACCCTCAGATCGGAACTGCTGGAACTGACTGAAAAGAAGTCGGAGGCGTTTACTAATCTGCGTTCCGCCAAAAAAGCTTATGTCGATAAGATCCACAGCATGAGCGAACAAGAACGCGGAAAAACCGATGCCAGATTTGTCCCGGAGCTTCTCATACCCGCAGGGGTCAAACATATAGTGAGAGATATCACTGAATGCCAGAGAGTTTTTGGGGGCCCCGTGGAAATGAATGTGTGGCGTGGTATCGCCGCCTACAACGCAGGGCTTAACAGTGCGAAAACATGGGATGGATTTCCCTTTATAGAAGAAACCGTTCTGTATACCAGGAATGTTGTGTACGACCTCACAAGGGCTCTGGAATTGGAATATGCCTACTCAGTCAAAGACCCGGCAGTGGCAGCCGAGACCAGAAAACGGTTTGGCCTGAAAAACCCGTATTTTGTGTATCGGGTAAAAAAAGGCGATAATTTCTATACAATTGTCCGAAAGCAGCTCATGGAACGCTACGATATACCGTTCGCAGAAGCAGTGCACCTTATAAGAGACTCCAGGGGCAAGAAAATCGTTCCCGAGGAAATGTCCATTATCTTGCCGGATCAGATCTTCAGAATATATATACCGGGATAAAAGAAGAATTTCCGAATTATATGTTCATAGAATGTCACTCAGATGTACATGATTAAAATGCCCTGTGTCTATTTGCATTTTTATTCTTTTCACCAGATATCTACCCACCTCGAAGCCAGAGCCGATAAAATTTACAAAGTTCTGAAATATAAAAATTAGCTTGCCTCCGCTGTTTTCATTGACATCTGCCTTTCACTCCTTTATCCTCTCCTTTCGTCAAAAGCTGCGTCAAAATTATGCGGCCGACATGAAAAGATGGAGGATTTATGTCAATACCGGTATCTGTCAGAAAAGAAGATTTGGGAAACATCCGTAACAACACTGCGGCAACGGAAGTCCGGCCAAGAATAAAGCGCCTTAGAGAGCGCCATCTGGAAATTCAGCAGACTGCATCTATAGATAGATTGAGAATCGAAACCAGAGAGATGATTCAATCTGAAGGTGAACCAATGATAATCAGGCGGGCAAAAGTTTTTGCCGCTATCTCAAAAGGGATGCCTATTACTATTGGAGAAGACGAATTGATCGTCGGACACGCAGGCATCAGACCCCTGTGCAGGGATGTCATTACCGAGGACTGCCCTGCATTAGTAGCGGGTAAGCGATTGGCCCCGCTGCTGATGGATACTGTGGAGTACGGGCTGAAAGACTTCCCTGAGAGTGATCAGAAGGAATTCCTTGAAGAAATAGTCCCCTATTGGCGGGGTAATGGCGACTGGATCAGAACCCAGACGGGATACAGCTACTCAAAAGTACCGGATCGACTTAAAGAACTTCTATTTATTGATAGAGCTGTGTTTCCTCCGAAACAATCGCTTATTTACACTCCGTTTTTCGGAGCGGAAAACCACTATGGTCATAATTCCGTCAATTACAGAAAAGTACTTGAAAAAGGATTTTTAGGAATAAAAAATGATGCCGAAATCGCACTGGCAAAAATTGAAGATAAAGATCAGAACAAGAAGCAATTTCTCACTGCGGTGATTATTGCCATGGATGCTGCTTCACAAATCGGCTGCAGGTATGCAAGGCTGGCCAGGGAACTTTCAGTAAAGGAAAAAAATGCAAAGCGCAAAAATGAGTTATTGAAAATAGCGGAAATATGCGAGAGAGTTCCGGCTCATCCCGCCAAAACGTTTCAAGAAGCCCTGCAGTCCCTCTGCCTTACTCAGGCAATTCTCAGCTGGGAGGCACCACGAATTATTTCTCAGACACCGGGCAGAATCGATCAGTATCTCTGCAAATATTTGCTCGATGACACAGAGCGAAACGGACTGACTGAAGAAGATGCACAGGAACTGATTGAATGCTATCTCATAAAACTGAATCATGTGAACCGTGCCACCCATGTAGCGCTGGGCGGATACCGCGAGGATGGTCGCGACGGTACGAATGAGATCACCTATATGCTAATTGAGGGGATGAAGCATGTCCGCCTCGCTGAACCCTACCTGAGTCTTCTTGTCCACGCACGAACGTCTGAAAAACTGCTCCAAAAGGCTGGTGAATTGTGCTCCCTGGGAATGGGCCATCCTGTATATCTGAATGCCGATGTCCTTACGACGCAGATGCTGGCGCGCGGTTCGATGGGCGGTCCTCCGGTCACACTTGCTTTGGCGCGAACGGCAACACCTGTGGGATGTTATGAACCTGTTATCTCAGGTATGGATGCGGGATACAGCTTCGGTGGATATGTGAATCTGGCAGCAATTTTAGAACTCGTACTCACCAACGGCTCAAGCAGGCATTACAAAAAGAAAATCGGGCTGGATACAGGCGATCCTGCCAAGTTCTCGACATTCGACGACCTCAAGAATGCCTATCGTAAGCAGCTTGACTTCATGCTCAAGAATTACACCGAAACAAGTAATATTCTGGAAAAAACTCTGGCTGATCTTGTTCCGACACCGTTTGAATCGGCCCTGATAGAGGATTGCATTGCCAATGGTATATCTCGTGAAGAAGGGGGGGCACGTTACAATTTCAATCCTCTTATAGTAGGTGCCGGATCAACTGACGCAGGCGACTCCCTTATTGCTATCCGAAAGCTTGTCTTTGATGAGAAAAAGGTTTCAATGAAAGAATTGTGTGAAGCTCTGGAAGCCAATTTTGAAGGCTACGAAGCCCTGCATCGCAAACTCAAAGAGATGCCGAAATTCGGAAATGACAGAGACGAGGCAGATGAGCAGGTAGCCTGGGTAAGCCATGTGTTTGCCGAAGAAGCATCAAAACAGAAAAATACGCGCGGCGGCTTTGCTGTCCCGATGGGAGGACCTCTTCAGTATTATATGTTCGGAGGCTGGGTAGTGGGCGCGCTGCCATCGGGACGCACCGACGGCACGCCGCTTTCAGATGCCTGGTCGCCGTGTGCCGGTTGCGACACCGAAGGTCCTACGGCAGTGCTCAACAGTATGGGGAAAATCAATAACGCTGAGCTGCTCGGAGGCGTTACTCTGAATATGAGATTTGACCCCGCCTTCTTTCAGCAGCGGGGAGGACTTAAGCGCTTTAACGATTTCATAAGGGCTTTTGTGGACCAAAATATTCTTCAAGTGCAATTTAACATGTTAAATACCCGGACCTTGAAGAATGCACAGCAGGAACCTGAAAATTATCGGGATCTGGTCGTCAAGGTTGCCGGATACAGCGCCTATTTTACCCGTCTCATGAAGCCGCTGCAAGATGGGATAATAGCAAGAAATGAACACCGGCTGTAAATAACATTAAATCTCTGTTTTATGCCGGCGGGATTCGCCGCCGGCACCACGTTTAATCAATTTCTCACCTCCAATACATCTCCAGCTGATCTCTCCGGAACCGGTGATCCGGATGTCCTCGTTCTGGAAGCCGCATCGCCTAATTAGAGCCGATACTGTATAAAAAAGACACACCTACGCTCGGAATTATTAAAAAAAGACGAGACGTTAACTTTGATCCATCGAATTCCTGATGGCTTTGAGGAGGACGCTTGAAGGTTCGTTTTTATTTACGAACGCCACAGCACCCGCATTCAATATGCCGTTCACAAGCTCTTCTTCATGGAACATCGATAACCCGATTATTTTTATGTCCGGAAATTCCAAATGGATCAGTCTGGTCGCTTCGATTCCATCCATTTGAGGCATTTTAATGTCCATAAGCACCACTTCGGGTTTAAGCTGCCTCACCTTTTGAACGGCTTCCTCGCCGTTCTCAGCCTCCCCGATTACCTTTATGTCAGAGTGGCACCCCAGGAGGGACGAAAGGCCCTCTCTCATTACAGTGTGGTCGTCTGCCAGAAAGACTCTAATTACGTTAACTCCTCCGAATGTCATATTACAATTATCTCCTTCTGAAACGAAATTGTCCACTACGTTTTTCATGGGAACGATCAGATGGAAGGCCGAGCCTTTTCCGGGAGAGCTCTCGATTTTTAGTTTTCCTCCGATGATCTCCAACCGTTCTCGAATGCTTAACAAACCGAAACGTGTATCGTCTCTGGTATTTTTAAAAAGATGCTTCGGATTAAATCCGACCCCTTGATCGCTTATCGTTATACAAACATTTTCTTTATCGTCTTTGACCATTTTTATGCTGACAGATGATGTACCGGCATGTTTAGCCGCATTGAAAAGGATCTCGCGCACGGATTCAAACAAAAGCACCTTCACATCATCCCGCTCAACCAATATACTCGAATCTATATGAGTATCTATGCGCAGCTTGTACATGTCGGCCATGTTGCGTACCAGCCACCTCATTCCGGCTTTCAGTCCTCTTTCATACAGAACATTGGGAGAGAGTTGCGCATTCAGCGAACGCATGATTTTTTCGCAATCGCTCAATATATGGATGATCTTGTTGCAATTTGTTTCATTTCCATTTTTTAACCGCTCTGCCAGAGCTTCTACATGAAACCTTGCACTTACGATAAGCTGTTGGACGTGATCATGAATAATCTCAGCAAGACGTCGGCGTTCGCGCTGTTCGGCCAGCGTCAGTTGAGTGGAAAGCCGGGAAAGTTGCGTGGCCTTTTCTTCAAGTTCGGCCGTACACTCTTTTACAAGGCGCTCAAGCTTATTTTGACGCAAAACGATTGCTTTCTCTGCGTGTTTTCGATGTGTTATATCATTGAAAAGAATCGCCACCTGCCGTTTCTCGACCTGGCCTACACGGAAGGCGTATACATCATAGAATCGATTTACATTTTTCGCAGCCCTCTGAAAGCGAATCGGATTGCCCGTCAAAGCGACCTTACCGAAAATCTCGAACCACTCGTTCTCGTGAGTCGGCACAAGTTCACTCATCCTCTTTCCGACCACATCGGTAAGTCCAGTTTGCCTTTCAAAGGCCGAATTCACTTCGAGGAAACAATTGTCGATCGGCTTGTCGTTTTCATCAAAAATCATTTCAACGATGCAAAACGGCTCGTCGATCATATTCAATATACTCGTATGATCTTTTGTTGAAAATTTATCCTTTACTAGACGTACATTTCGAGAAGATTTCTTCACTTGAATTCCCCCCTCGAAGAACACTAATGACATGTTCTTCGAATAAAATGAAGCATCGGATCGCAAGCAGTGGATGAGGAACTAAGAACAGCGCAACGTGATTTTGAACGCATAGATTATGAGATGCAATGTATTACTGTCAAGTATTATTTACAATTATTACGAATAGATACCTATCATGTTGATAACATTCCGGTTTATTTTTTCCATTTTGCTTTTTTTGTCCTATTTTTGTCAAAAGGAAGGGGCTACGGAGAACAATCTCCGTAACCCCTTGATTTTATGGTAGCGGGGGCAGGATTCGAACCTACGACCTTTGGGTTATGAGCCCAACGAGCTACCTGACTGCTCCACCCCGCGTCAATTGCGTTCAGAGTGTGTGAACATAAATCAATCGAGCTCCTATGTCAAGATGTTTTAGAAGCATATTTTCCAAGAACCTCGTAAACACCAAGATTCGATCTGATTCCCTTAAGATGGGCTTTTTCTTTTTTTTCAACGATAATACTTTCATAAAGCCTTCGATACGTGGTTTCACATATAAGCACTTGGTGTGCCTTTGCAATCGTCTCGAGCCTGGCAGCAATATTTACTGGCTGACCAAAAACCGTATATTCCCGTTTGCGGCATGAACCGAAGATTCCGGCCATGACTTCTCCCGTACTGATTCCGATCCCCACCTCGATAACGTACCCTGAAGTCTGTTCCAGACGCTTGTTTATGTGTGACATTGTTTCAACTATTGACAGTGCACAGTGTACTGCTTTTTCAGCCGAATTTCCACAATCGGCAGGGGCTCCGAATATGGCCATAATGCCGTCACCGATGTGTTTGTCCAGCATACCGTCATGGCCGCAGATTACGGCATCGACAGGAGTGAAATAGTCGGTGTTGAGTCTTTCAGAAAGCTCCCCGGTATCCAGCTTTTCGGACAGGTCCGTAAACCCCCTGATATCACAGAAAAGTACACTCACTTCTTTTCGGACAAGCTCTATCCTTTCACTGCGACTCTGCAATTCCAACAGCACCTTTTCGGAAACGAACTGTTTCAGTCTTTTCTTTAGTATGTATTCCCTCACTTTTGCCCTCAGTTCCACATTCGAAAACGGTTTGGTCAGGAAACCGTCTATACCGGCATTTACCGATTCAATTGCACTTTCCATTGTTGCGTAGCCGGTGAGCATTATTCTTGTAATCTCAGGATTTAATTTCCCCACCTCAATAAGCGTTTCCAGTCCGTCTATTCCGGGCATCCGGTAATCTGATATTACCGTTTCGATGGAAAGAAGATTCTCACTGACAATCTTGATAGCCTGCCGGCCGTCCTCTGCAAGAAATATTGTATATCCCTCTCGTTCGAGAACTTTTTTCACCGACTTGCGAACCCCTTCTTCATCGTCAACAACCAGAAGACCTACCATGACATTCTCCTTGAACAATGGGCAATTCAACGGTAACATCCGTTCCGATTCCTTCTTTGCTCGAGATATGAATCGCACCATTGTGGCGCCTGATAATTTCATGAGAAATGTAAAGTCCCAAACCTGTACCGTCACCTACATTTTTTGTTGTAAAAAAAGGTTCGAAAATTTTTTGCTGATAATGGTCCGCTATTCCCGAACCGTTATCGCGGCATTTAATTTGAACAGTTTTATTGAATTCGTCATTTCGGGTGATCAGATCTATGCGACCACCGGATTCCGGCAGAGCCTGGAGTGCATTCTTTATTATGTTTATAAACACCTGCCCGAGGTTGGCGAAATTTCCTTCAATCTCCGGGCAGGATTCATCAAATTTACGTTCTATTTTTACATTAAGGTGCTTATATTTATTTCTGAGAACTCGAAGAGCATCTTCTAAAACTTCGTTTACGTCAACAGATTCAACATACGTATGTGTTTGACGAGAAAGGCTCAAGAGGCTTCGCACGATGTGTGCCGCCCTATTGAGTTCATTCAGGGAAAATTTCAGGTCCTCGACTATCTCAGAATGCTTTTCGTACTTCGGTGCAACGTCTGCAATAGTTTCCAAACTTGATTCTATAAGACTTGACGCACTGGCAAGGGGATTGTTTAACTCGTGAGCCGTACCGGCAACAAGTTGACCGATAGCGGCCAGGCTCTCTGACACTATTAACTGCTTCTGTGTTCTTTCTTTCTGAACGAGAACTTCCCTGAGATCCGCAGTTCTCTCTTCAACCTTCTTTTCAAGAGTTACATTTATTTTTTCGATTTTTTCATAGCTTGATGCATTTTCTATCGCTATGGCTGCCTGATTGGCAATGGTGGAAAGCAGTTCGATATCTTCCGGCACAAATAGTTCACCGGAGCGCTTTTCTCCCAGCATCAGAAGACCCTTCAAGGCATTTTTAAAAATCAGAGGAACCAGAAGCGCAGATTCGGTTTCGTCACAGAAGGACATCATTCTTTTTTTTAAAGAATATTCAGTGTTCTTGACTCTTATCTGTTCACGCGTTGCCGGATCACTGAAAATCCTGAAATACTCAGTAACCGTATGTACATAGTGAGCAGGTTCTATTGAGATTTTCGGGAAATGTGCTCCTTTGGCACGAAACAATGTAAGTTTCATCTCGATTTCATTAATAAGCAAAAGAGATACATTCCTCACACCGAGATCGGAATATGTTGATTCGAGCAGGAATTCCGCAATCTCATCAATCTTCAGAATCGATGTAAGAGTTCCGCTTGTCCGCTTCAGAGTGTTTCGGTAATCGTATTTGCCTCTTAAAAAAAGGGTGTCAAAAAGGCTCTGAATTCCCCTTCTTAAAGGATCAAAAAGAAAAACAATCATAAGAGATAAAATGAGCGGTAAAATAAACGGGTGATTTGAAGTTAATTTTATAAAGCAGAGGTTGAATAAATATAATATAAGTACATATACTGCAGACATTATTATTGTTAGTGCCCCATAAACGGCTCCCTTCCATATCACTGAATCCAGATCGAGCAGATCGTATTTCAGAACACCGAAGGCCAGCACAATAGCGGGGATGAAGCTGAAATTGCCGGGCGGGTAGAAAGGCATGCCGCTGACAGGAATGGCATTGAGAAGTATAAGAAAAGTACTTGCACCCAACCCTGCAATTACATATTTGATCCTGTTTCGTTTTTGGCTGCGCTTCGCCCTCTTCGCTGCAATGAAAAGGATGATAAGGCAGTATATAACTGCAAAAGATCCTGCCATAACAAATATATAATACAGAGGACCCGCTCTTGCGATTCTACCCCATGAATAAATATTGATACCGCTGATGAAAAAATCTGTTTGTGTGAAAATAAGCAGAAAAATACTGGATGCATATGCCGTCAGATCAATCCATCTGCGGTTTATCGAGAGATAAGAATGTACGAATTTTATGTAGATCGGGATACTGAAAACGAAAAAGAGATAGGTTAATCTGTCAACAGCGAGTGCGACTCTCTCGTCAGGGATCGCGGATATTATGGCCACATCCAGATTGATCAATCCGCCGAGAATACAGATTCCGGCAAAAAGCCTGTTAGTGCGGCTTCTGCCTCCTCTAAGAAGGGCAAGTATAGCAAGAACGACAAAAACAAAAAAACCTGTAAGAGGTGCAATAAGATAATAATCCTGTCCAAACCGATCAAAAAAAAACATACCGGCACCCTTTTCCCTGTTTCCATCTTGGCCACGGCCTGCAAGATGTCAGGTTAAACTGGCGTCAGTATGTCTGAATCGGTGATGGTGTCTGTATCCGGCCGAATTATAATTTATCTTGCATATATTACCGCAGAAAGCAGCTGATGCAATTGCATTTGCAGTTTCCGCGCAATTTAAGCAATGCTAAAAGAGAAACACTGCCGCAGCCACTACCGAAGTATATCCTGCATTTTTTGCAATAGCCGACTGCGTCATTTCCATTGTTCTTACTATCTTACCGCTTATTTTAAAAATTTCTTCTTTTTCATCCCAACTTGCGTCTATATCGAAATCTATGCCCAATGTTGAAGCAAGCATTGCTGCAGCGAGATCTTCTGCGTAATCGCCTGCCTGTTTTTGTGTTTGTCCGAAGGCATGATGCTCACTGATATACCCATAGGCATTTCGGTCTGTCGGAATTGCACATCCGACCGATGCGGCAATCAGCCGCCGTGGTTCATTGCTCGAACATCTGCTCATTACAACAAATGTAATACCGCCTGTCTGCAGCTCCTGCAAACCTTTTTGGCGTGATATCACCTTGCAACCCGGTGGAAATATGCTTGAGACATTGACCAAATTGCATTTCTCGATTCCGGCGTCTCTCAATGCCAATTCGAATGAATGAAGTTCTTCTTTATGATAACCAACCCCTTTAGTAAAAAACATTTTTTTGGGGACAAATGGATTCAATTGCGTATCTCCTTATTATTGATAATTTTATAATTATTGACATATCCCATCATACGATATGTGAGCTTTGCTGCCATAAAATCCGGGGCGGCAAATCCAGGTATAGGGCACAACTCCACTATATCAAAACCACGTATTATCCGGTGGTTTGAAACTTCTCTTATCAGGCGTATCACATCCTTCCACTGCACCCCCCCGGGTTCCGGAGTCCCTGTTGACGGCATAACCGAAGGATCGAATACATCCAGATCCACTGATACATATATCTCTGTCGTAAGCTCCCCCATTATCATCTTTATCACATCGGGAGAAGTCATTTCTTCCGGGGACATACTGCATATATTCTCAAGTTCCAGGAAATGAGCTTCTTCACTGCTCATACTCCTGATCCCTGCCTGGACGACAGGACATATCTCGTGAAGCCTCCTCGCTACGCATGCGTGGCTGTAGCGTGTCTGCTGATACGAATCTCTCATATCGGCGTGTGCGTCCAGATGAAGTACTGATATTCCCGGATAAAATTCCTTCATTGCTTCAACCGCACCGATTGTAACAGTGTGTTCTCCCCCAAGAACAACAGGAACTTTATCATGTTTCAGCAGCTCTGCCGTTGCACGTTTCACCCTGTCGATCATTTCGCGGGGACCTCGAGCATCTATTTCGAGAGGCATCAGGGTGTGGATACCTGACCGATAAGTTTCTGTTTTCAATTCCTCATCATAGAGTTCCATATTCGCCGACGCCTCCAATATCGCAGAAGGACCTTTACGAGAGCCGGCCTGGTAGGTGGAGGTCAGATCGTAAGGAACAGGAAGAACTGCGAAAACGCAGTCATCAAACGAACTGTACAGTGCCTCTATTCCGCCAAAATTCATGATTCAAATTGCCATTTGTGTACTTTGCAGCAGCACATATATTTCTTGGATACTGCTATCCGTTATATCTCATGAGTTGAAACTGCCCATTTTTGTAGCTCAGATATGAATATCGATTGATCCAGTCTCCTAATAACACGAAAATTCGGGAACTCCCATTTATGCTATATTCTTCCATTAAAGCCTCGTGGGTGTGACCTAGTATCACAGCATCGATATTTTTTTCAAATTTTTTTAACGCAAAACTCCTCATTTTTTTTATGAGACCTTCCGGAGGTTTCGCGAAGTAATTCTTGCTGGTCCGCGAACTGACAGCCGCTATACGCCATAAGACATTAGAAGGCGTAATTTTCTGAATTTTGTAAAAAGTAGAGCTCCTCAAGATGCGCCGCAACAAAAGATATCCTTTGTTGGAAGTGTCTATCCTGTCGCCATGTGAGATAAAGCATTTTTTCCCCTCCAGATCGACAACCGCATCATCAGGAAATACTTGAATACCGTATCTTTCAAAAAAATCTGTCATAAAAAAATCATGGTTTCCTTCAAATAGTGCGACTGCAGTGCCTGCTTTTTTTAATTCAAGAAGTTTATCTATCATTTTGCCAAATTCAGGATAAAAATTGCCGCTATCACAAAACCAGAAATCAAAAAAATCACCGACTATAAAAAGATGAGAAAGCTCCCATTTACTCCTGTCCAAAAAGTCAAGCACATCTAAATAGTTTTTGCCCCGTTCACGGATTAGATGGGCGTCCGATAGAAACACAGCCTTCATGACTTACCGGCTATGCCGCTTAATATTTCAGCATTCCTAAATGCAACAGCGATTTCCTTATCCACAAGACCGGCACCGGCAGCAATCTTCCTCGCAAATTCTTTGCTCACAAGATCCCCCGGTGAATGACTGTCTGAATTTATCAGCAAGAGTGCACCACTTTTTCTAGCTACAGAGGCGACATGTCCATTTGTAAGACAGTGCCCTCTCCTTGCAGTAATTTCAATATGAATACCTCTTTCTGCTGCAAGTCCCGCGTCTTCACGACTCAGAAATCCCGGATGGGCCAGTATATCTATATCCGAGTGAAGGGCGGCACGGTTTGTTCCCGGAATCACCGGTTCAACAATCGTTTCACCATGTACAACAATGATTTTCGCTCCGAGAGATCTTGATTCTTTTGCGATGTCCGGGATATCACCGGGATGCACATGGGTCAGCTCAACACCCGGAATCGCGACTATGTTACAGGATTTTGACAGGCGTCTGCATACGTTTATTACCCGTGGAATAATGAAATCGTAATTAGAATGGTCGGCATGATCAGTAATAGCAATTGCCCGATATCCTGCAATTACCGCTCTTCTCACAAGTTCCGACGGAATCAGTTCACCATCGCTCATCAAAGAATGGGTATGAAGATCTATCACGGGCAAAACCTCTCAGATATTTACTTTGGAAACATCTGCATTTAGCAAATTTAGAATGAAAGGTCAAATTAAGAAACATTGAACCTCGGGCAAATTGCTGTTATATACTAATGGACTTTAAAACAGTATTTATCGCAGAGACAATGAAAAACCGTTTATTAACTAAATATATTTTCAGGGAAATTTTGTATCCGTTTTTTTTGATTCTCCTGATCCTTACGTTTGTCCTTCTCATGGGCAGGCTCCTGCAGCTTATGGACCTCGTGGTCAACAAGGGTGTAGGCGTTTTTACTATTGCGCAGCTTATACTGTTTCTCATGCCCTCTTTTTTTGTAATTACCATTCCCATTTCCCTTCTCATTGCAATACTTATAAGCTTGGGAAGACTTTCAAGAGACAATGAAATTCTCGTAATGAAATCCGCAGGCATAAGCCTTTACCAGCTTATACCTCCTGTAGCAGTCTTCTCGGTAGCTGCTTTTGTCGCAACTGCTGTAACGGGAATCTATTTAGCGCCCCTGGGAAACAGCGCAACCAAATTTTTTCTCATCGATATGGCAAAACAAAACGCCGGAATCGGCATCAAGGAAAAGATATTCAATGATACTTTTGAAGGCATAATCCTGTATGCGGATAAAATACCGGTTGACGGAACTCGTATGGAAGGACTTTTTATCTCCGATAACCGTTTATCTGCCGAGCCGACAACAATAGTAGCAAAACGCGGCTATCTTATAACGGATCCACAATTGGCTGGAGTCATTCTTCGTCTCGAAAATGGAAGCACACATACGGTGGGGACTGATCTTAAAACCTATAAAAAAATGGATTTCAGTTCCTATGATGTATTCCTCAATTTGACAAGTACGTTTCAAGGTAATAAAAAAGGAGAACCAAAAGACAGCAAAGAAATGACACTCACAGAACTCTTCCAGGATTCGAAAAGGCTTAATATCGATGAAAAACAGAAACGAGAGTACCGGATAGAACTTCATAAAAAATTTACTCTTCCGCTGTCTTGTCTGGTCTTCGGTCTTCTTGCACTTCCTCTTTCATTAGTAAAAAACAGAACAGCCAAATCACGCGGTTTCATAGTGGGGCTTGTCATTGTCATAATCTATTATGCTCTTCAATTATGGGGGCAAGCCATGGGTGAAACTGGAAAGATACCGGTTTTTCTGGGTATATGGTTACCCCCTCTTGCAATGGGAGCAATCGGCATATATTTGTTAACCACAGCTGCCAAAGAACGTAGCGTGTTGCCGCTAGAAATCCTTAGTGCGATCACACACAGGAGAGCGCAAAAAGAATCCGGCAAGAAGACCTGTAAAAACGTAAATGATGAGTGTAATTGACCGCTATATATTAAAAGAATTTTTGCGAACTTTCTGCCTTATAATAATATCGCTTGCGGCATTGTATCTTATAGTCGATTTTTTTGAGCGGATCCGGATGTTTGTAAGCAATAAAGCCACTTTTTCGCAAATAGCAGCGTATTTTATATTCAGCATTCCCACTATTGTTACACAAATGATACCGATCAGCGTCCTGCTTTCTTCTCTTGTTACATTCGGTATTCTTTCGAAGAACAGCGAATTGACGGCATTGAAAGCAAACGGAATCAGCCTCTACCGGTCTTCTTTATCGATAATCGCTGCATCTGTCGGAATTGCCTTCTTTTCGTTTCTCGTAAGTGAATTGGCAACTCCTCATTCAAATCAAAAAGTAAAACATATAAAACTCATAGAGATACAAAAGCGTCAACAGCTGGGAACATTTACTCAAAACGAAATATGGTATCGTGGGAAAAAAGCTATTTATAATATTGCAGTATTCGATCCGGTCAGAGGAATTTTGCGAGGTATTCGAATAAGCTATCTAGATCATGATATGAATCTTGTCAAAAGAATAGACGCGAAAGAAGCTTATTGGAAAAACGGGAAATGGATATTTCATAATCTTCTTATCACCACGTTTCCGGAAGATGGTTTCCCTTTAATCAATAAGATCACATCATCTGTGATCGATATACCGGAAAAACCGGCAGATTTTCTGATCGTGCAGAAAGATACCGATGAAATGGGTTTCGGAGAACTTAAAGAATATATCGCAAAGCTTCAGGCAGAGGGGTATGATGCTACCCGTTATCTTACTGATTTGCATGGCAAAATAGCCTTTCCACTTGTGAGTGTATTTCTTGCGGTTTTAGGTCTATGTTTTTCCTGCAGATCGGAAAGAAGCGGAGGCATAGCTCAAAGTATAGGGATTGGGGTAATCATCGGCCTTTCCTACTGGATTGTTTTTGCATTCAGCATCTCTTTGGGGCGGTCCGGCGCTCTTTCACCATTTTTTTCCGCATGGGCTGCCAATATAATTTTTGGCCTTTTATCAATAGGAATGCTTATGCGAATACGAACCTGACCCAAAACCGCAGGCATGAGAATGTGGCGTACGTAAAAGGGGATACTGTTCGTATCCCCCGATAAATTTATTCTATTCTTCCTTCCTAGGTTCCCATTTGCCAGGAGCTCAGGTATTTTTCCTGCTCCGGGGTGAGGATGTCAATGCGAACGCCTAAAGATGCGAGCTTCAAACGGGCTATTTCCTTGTCAATATCTTGAGGAACACTGTAGACAGTATTTTCTAAATCGGAATTTCTTTTTACAAGAAATTCAGCCGACAAAGCCTGGTTTGCAAAACTCATATCCATTACGCTCGAGGGGTGGCCTTCTGCAGCGGCCAGATTTATCAATCTTCCTTCGGCCAATATGTAAATATAACGTCCATTTGAAAGCTTGTACGCATCAATATGCTCTCTGATCCGCCCCTTGTACTCGGCAATTCCGGAAAGGCTTTCTAAATCAAGCTCTACATTAAAATGCCCTGAGTTGCTGACTATGGCACCATCTTTCATCTCAAGAAAATGTTCTTTTCTGATCACATTGATATCGCCTGTTAACGTGCAGAAAAAATCGCCAATTTTTGATGCCTCGGCTATAGGCATGACACGGAATCCGTCCATCACCGCCTCAAGTGCCCTCAGGGGATTTACTTCAGTTACAATTACATTAGCTCCCATTCCGTTCGCCCGCATTGCCAATCCCCTTGAACACCAGCCGTACCCGCATACCACAAACACTGATCCTGCAATCAATCGATTGGTCGCACGTATGATGCCGTCGATTGTGCTTTGTCCCGTCCCGTAGCGGTTGTCAAAAAGATGTTTCGTATCGGCGTCGTTGACCGCAATAAGGGGAAACTTCAATACGCCGTTTGCTGCCATCGACTTTAATCTGATTACGCCTGTTGTTGTTTCCTCGGTACCTCCTATAATCCCTTCTATCAAATCCTCACGTTCGGAATGGATAGTGGAAACGAGATCAGCACCGTCATCCATGGTGATATTCGGCCTTAGCGAAAGAACCGAATTTATGTGGCTGTAATAGGTATCCCTGTCTTCGCCTCGTATCGCAAATACTGGAATTTCATGGTATTTAACCAGATAGGCGGCAACATAATCCTGCGTGCTCAACGGATTTGAAGCACATAATGCAATTTTAGCTCCGCCTGCCTTGAGAGTCTCCATTAGACTTGCCGTTTCTGTAGTGACATGAAGACAGGCGCCCAGCCTCACACCGGCAAGAGGTCTATCTTTAATAAATCTTTCTTTTATACTGTTCAAAACGGGCATGCTTTTATTGGCCCAGTCAACGCTCAGTTTTCCTTTTTCAGCAAGGCCGATGTCTTTGATATCATAGTTCATTTATATACCAGCCTCTCTTTTCAGCACATCGACCATATCGATTTTCTCCCATGCAAAATCTTCAGCAAGAAACAGATTTTTTACAATCTTGCGGTAAATATCGCCATTGAGAAGATCGAATTTTTCAATCATTCCTTTCGGTGTAAAATCAAAAACGTTTTCTACCGCTTCCGAAATTTTGCAATCGGGAATAATGCCGGTTCCGAACGTGTCCACATACACAGACATCGGTTTCGCCATACCAATTGCATATGCAAGTTGAATGGAGCACTTCCTGGCAAGTCCCGCAGCAACTATATTTTTTGCTGCATAACGGGATCCGAAAACGGCTGAACAATCTACTTTTTCCGGTGTTTTATTGACAATTGCGCCTCCTCCCAGCTGGGCACCCGGGAAGGCACCGTAAAGCTGACAGACAAGTTTCCGTCCTGTAACTCCGGAATCGGCGGCACTGCATGAATGAACCGCTTGCCATTCCCCTGTTGGATTGAACATAAATTCAGTCTTGGAGTCTATCCAATCAGCGAGACACTCAAAGGCGATCTTTTGTGCTGCGCTCTCTATTTCTCCGCTCTCTGCGACATGCCTGTAATCGATAGCATTGGACATCAGTACCTTCGCTACACGCACAGGTTTTCCTTCTTCGTCGTAATCGACGGTAATTTGGCCTTTACCATCCGGCGCAAAGATTGGATCATTACATTCTTCAAAGGCCCTCATCATCCGATTCGCCAGAACAAAAGGAAGAGGCATGAATTCAGGAGTTTCATTAATGGCAAATCCATACATGATTCCCTGGTCTCCCGCTCCTATTTCCTTGTATTTCCCGAGATCTGCCCTTGTGCCCATATTAATGTTAGGGGATTGCGGAATGATGGCATTGAAGACACCCATGGAATGGCCGTTAAGACCAACTGCAGCATCATTGTAGCCGATTGAAAGCACTGTCTGGCGCAATGACTTTTCTATGTCGATATAAACTCTTGTTGATACCTCACCGCCTACTATGCAAAATCCCTTCCCCAGAAATACTTCGAGTCCGCAATGAGGCATTGTGTTTACATCCATTCCGACTTTGTGTTCTTCATCCAGTATCTTTGCAATGATATGCGCAGCTATTGTATCGGCAACGATATCAGGATGTCCTACCTTTACTGCTTCAGATGTTATCAGCATGTATCATCTCCTTTGCCTTTTCTTCTCTCATCGATTTTTCAGGCGTAAAGACCCCTCCCGATATTATCAGAGTGAATGCTTCATCTACACTCATATCGAGGTCTATTACATCAGTCTCAGGCACCATCAAGTAAAATCCTGACGTAGGATTCGGAGTTGTTGGAAGAAAAATATTTATGCAGTGCTGAGTCGTTTTTTCCTGCATCTCACCAGAACTTACTCCTGTAACAAATGCAACCGAATACAAACCTTTTCTTGGATACTCTATGATGACAACTCGTTTGAAGCTTTGGCTTTTATCACCAAATATAGCTTCCACGAGTGTTTTCACACCTGTATAAATAGTTCTTACAACCGGGATTTTGCCCAGGAAGAATTCACCCCACTCTACCAGTTTATTTCCAATATAGCTTTTTGTAACAAGCCCAATCAAGAAAATTAAAATAATCGTAATAACAACATCCAGACCGGGAATATGGAATGGAAATAATTGGTCGGGATGGAATTTGGGAGGAATTACTTTTACAAGTTTTCCCATTACTCTCACAAGGAAAATGAGAATGTAAACCGTAACACCAATAGGAATAATCGCTACTATCCCTGTCAAGAATATTTTTTTGATTTTATTTTTCATTAATATACCGGCAATTACATTGCTATCCCGTACGCGCGTGCTTTCATATCAGAAATCAATCGGTATTTCAATAAATGAAAAAGGGGTGCACTGAACCGTCACCCCTGTTTAGATGCAATTAGTTAGCCCGCTATATCCCTCTAAGCCCTTCTTTTTATCTTATTGTGCTCATCAAGTAAAAAACATTTCACAGACCAGTCTTTTGCCTCTGAGTTATCAACCATGACATAGCTTGCAATTATAACAAGATCTCCCTTTGCAGCTTTTCTCGCCGCAGCGCCGTTCAGACAAATTACTCCCGACCCTCTTTTTCCTTTGATCACATAGGTTGAAAAGCGTTCCCCATTTGAAACATTATAAATGTCCACTTCTTCATATGGAAGAATATCGGCTGCTTCCATCAAATCCAAATCGATAGTGACGCTACCCTCATAATGTAATTGCGCATCCGTTACGGTTGCTCTATGAAGTTTTGATTTTAGCATGCTCCGCTGCATTTTTCATACCCATCCTTTACTTTATATTTAGGGGCTCGCCAAAAACATAATTATCTATCAGGCGAGTTGACCCCACCCACACGGCTAATGCCAGTACGGATTTATTGCTTAAAATATCAATATCTTCCAAATTCTCAGTATCACAGATTTTTACATAATCGATTTTTGTACTGGTATGGGAAGCAATGAATTCAGTCAATTTCTTTATAATTACCCCTGCATTCCTTTCACCGGCATCATACATTTCTTTTCCCTTTATAAGAGACCGGCTTAAACTCAGCGCTGATTCGCGCTCGTCTTTTTTCAGATAGGCATTTCGCGAACTCATCGCAAGGCCGTCGTCTTCCCTTGTCGTATCGATACCGACAACAGCAAGATCCATATTCAGGTCGTTTACCATCCGCTGTATCGTCACCAGCTGCTGAAAATCCTTCTTTCCAAATATCGCGGTATGGGGCTTGACGATATTGAAAAGTTTTGCACAAATTGTTGCAACACCCCTGAAATGTATCGGTCTCGACTGACCGCAGAGATTTTGTGTCACTTTTTCCACCGTTACGTAGGTCTGGTAATTCGGCGGATACATCTCCTCGTTTTCAGGATAAAAAATCGCATCCACTCCTGCGGTTGAAGCGAGTTTCTCATCTCTGACAAAATCCCTCGGATATTTTTCCAGATCTTCATGTGGCCCGAACTGAGCCGGATTTACGAATATGCTTATTATGAGATAATCTCCGAATTTTTTGCCTTCTCGCATCAGATTCAAATGACCCTCATGGAGATAGCCCATCGTAGGCACAAAAGAGATACGTTTTCCTCCAAGTCTCAGCGACTCACAGTGGCTCTGAAGTTTTTTGGCGCTTTTAAAAATTTCCATTTCCTTTTATCACAAAAAAAAAGCCTCCCGCCTGAAGGACGGAAAGGCTTTGTCAGTCTTCAACTTCGAGCACGTGCCTGCCGTCCCAGTCCCTCTTAAGGATCCAAGCGGTTTTTTCGCGATCTGTTAAACAGATAAATGGACTGCTGTCAAGAGTTTTATGAATCACTGATTTCATAATACATGAGAGCCTAAAGCCTGCAAGTAATTATCGGTTTAAATGTCACGAAGGTATCTGTCTTAATCTATAAAGAGAATTGGCTAATTTTCCAAACTCCTCAACAGTTAAGGTTTCCCCTCTCCTGATTGGATCTATTCCTGCCACCTCCGCCAGACTGTATACTTCCTTTTTTTCAAAGCGCAGAAACGGATTGTCTTTCAAACTGTTTTCAAGTGTTTTTCTTCTCTTTGAAAAAGCCGCTCTTACAAGTAATTGGAACATTTGAGGATCATCCACCATTATTGCAGGCTGTTTTAGAACTTTCATTTTTAAAACCGTCGATGACACCCGGGGCCTTGGATAGAAACAATCCGCTGGCACTGAAGCTACTTTCGTATTCTGAGTATACATTGCAGTTAAAACCGAAAGTATCCCGTATTCTTTTGTTCCTGGAGCCGCAATGATCCTGTCCGCCATTTCCTTTTGGAACATCAGTACGATCGTTGATAAGGCCTTTCTATGTTCGATCAAGTGAAGCAGTATTTGTGAAGATATATTATAAGGAATATTGCCGATAAGTTTAACCTGCCTTGCAGGTTTCCCCTTCGTCATTTCTTTAAAATCGCAGTCAAGCACATCTGTGTTCAAAATGGTGACATTATCAAAGAATTTCAATTCCTCTGTCAGTACTTCTATCATTCGGGGATCGATCTCCAGGGCAATCACGCGTGAAGCTTGTTCTGCCAGTACGGCAGTCATTATACCCGCTCCCGCACCTATTTCGATTACAGTATCATCCGGTCCAATATCAGTACTGGCTGCTATCCGTTCAATTATCCTGCGGTCTATAAGAAAAGACTGCCCGAATCGCTTTAATGGTCTTATGCCGTATTTTTTGAGTATTTCTTTCGGTGTCGGAGCCATATTTACCTTAAATATTAATCCGTTTGGATATAGCCTATTTTCACTATGAAAAGACTTGCATTGCAATGAGAACACTGTCTTTTATTATTGGTGCAATTATATAGTATAAAAGGTATGGTTATCTACCTGAACCGAGAGGCCAACGAGATACTGCATTCATATCCAGCGCATCCGATATGCCCTTTTCAAGATACTGACTGCCTATTGCGGCTATCATTGCTGCATTATCTGTACATAATAGAGGAGGCGGAATAAATAGTTCAATTCCCTTTTTTGCAGATTCTTCCATGAAAACCTTACGCAATCGAGTGTTTGATGCTACGCCACCGGACAGAGCTACTCTTGAAATACACGATTCTTCCGCCGCCCTTAAAGTTTTTTCCACCAGCACATCCACAATTGCATCTTGAAACGATGCAGCAATATCGCAAATATCCTCTTGCCCGGGAAAATGGTTCAGTGTTTTCAGATAATTTAAGAGCGCTGTTTTCAATCCGCTGAAGCTGAAATCCGTGCTTTTTTTCATAGCTCTCGGAAAATCAATTTTTCCCGGATCGCCCTTTTTTGCCATAGTATCGATTATTACTCCTCCGGGATAACCAAGATTCATCATTTTGGCTGCTTTGTCAAAGGCTTCTCCTGCTGCGTCATCTCTCGTCTGACCGAGAAGCGTGAAGCGGTCGTAATTATCAACTTTGTAAATATGTGTATGGCCTCCGGACACTACGAGACTCACAAAGGGAAACGCAGGAACATTTTCAATGAGAAAAAGAGCTCCAATATGCCCCGCAATATGATTGACACCGACACACGGAAGGTTACGCGCAAAAGCAATAGATTTGGCAACCGATACTCCCACGAGAAGCGATCCGATAAGCCCCGGGCCTCGTGTGACAGCAATACCTTCGATATCTCCGATGGAAACGCCGGCACCTTTGAGCGCCTCTCCTATTACAGGGATGATGGCTTCTATATGATGGCGTGAAGCCACTTCAGGTACAACCCCGCCATAGCGGCTGTGAATATTGACCTGTGATGCGATTACATTTGACAGGATTTTAACACCGTCAGATACAACAGAAGCCGCTGTTTCATCGCATGATGACTCTATTCCAAGTACAAGCATTTTTCATTAAATCCGTTTTCTTTTGATTTAGTCGCCAAAAAATCTCTCCAAAAAGAGAATAAACGTGATATATAAAAAAGCGTTTCGTTTGTAAATATGTAAATACATGGATCTTGGAATGGAAATACAAAGTGATTTTCTTGTGTTGGGAAGCGGGATTGCCGGGCTTGCTTTTTCGATAAAGGCAGCCGGTCTCGGCAAAGTTTCAATAGTGACAAAAAAAGCTACTGTCGAATCAAGCACAAATTATGCTCAGGGAGGAATCGCCTCTGTTACTGCTCAAACAGATAGCTTTGAATCTCACATTCGAGATACGCTTGAATCGGGAGCAGGACTGTGCAATGAAAATATAGTCAGATATGTGGTCACCGAAGGCCCCGGACGCATTGATGAACTTATTGACTGGGGTGTCATGTTCACGAGGGCTGAAAACAATAAGGGAACATTGTACGATTTAGGAAGAGAGGGTGGCCATACTCATAGAAGAGTTCTTCATGCATCGGATCTTACAGGGCGCGAAATTGAAAGAGCTCTTATTGAAAAAGCAGAACAGAATAACAATATATCGATTTATGAAAATCACTTTGCCGTCAATTTGATTACCCTGTCAAAATTGACCGGTGTTCCCCAGATTCAAGATCGATGCCTCGGTGCGTACGTTTTTGACGTGGAGCACGGTTGTGTGCACACGTTCAGGGCACGATTCATTGTCCTGGCTACAGGAGGTTCAGGAAAGGTCTATCTCATTACTACCAATCCTGACATCGCAACCGGAGATGGCGTGGCAATGGCATTCAGAGCCGGCGCGGAAATCTCGAATATGGAATTTATTCAATTCCATCCAACATGTCTTTATCACCCGGAAGCACGATCTTTTTTGATAAGTGAAGCTGTCCGCGGCGAGGGGGGTATCCTCAAATTAAAAAGCGGCGCCACTTTCATGGAAAAATACCACCCCCTCAAAAGTCTCGCTCCCAGAGATGTGGTGGCAAAGGCAATCGATACTGAATTGAAAAAATCAGGAGATGAATGTGTGTACCTTGATATCACCCGGCGCGACCGCAGGTTTCTCGAGAACCGCTTTCCCCATATTTACCGGAAATGCATCGAACTCGGCATCGATATGGCTGAAGAGCCGATACCTGTTGTTCCGGCAGCGCACTATCAATGTGGCGGCGTCAGAGTAAATGAGCATGGAGAAACCAAAGTCGATCGCCTTTATGCCTGTGGAGAAGTCGCCTGCACAGGGTTGCACGGGGCAAACCGTCTTGCAAGCAATTCTCTGCTCGAAGCTGTCGTTTTCGCTCATCGGATATACACTCGAATTTCAATGGTGTATGAATCAACGCAAGAGGGAATTATCGAGATACCCGCATGGGACCCGAAGGGAGCGGCAGAAAGCGACGAGTCGATTGTGGTATCTAATAACTGGGATGAAATACGGATGTGCATGTGGAATTATGTCGGTATAGTAAGATCAAACAAACGCCTTGAAAGAGCAAGAAGGAGAATAGACATCATTCTGCAGGAAATAAACGAATATTACTGGAACTTCAAAATTACCTCAGAACTTCTGGAATTAAGAAATTTGGCGATGGTGGCGAAACTTATAATAGAATGCTCCTGTGCAAGGAAAGAAAGCCGCGGACTTCACTTTAATCTCGATTATCCGGGCAGAGACGATTCCGATACGCCCAAGGATACCATTATTACCAAGGCAATTTTAAGGGGGCTAAAGAAAAACACCTGAGGCCAACAATCTTGCTGCGTTACGCCTCAATCAACTGTCGAATCCTTTCCCTCTCGCTCAGATGTATTCCCTGCATGCTCGCAGTGCCTTGGGTTACTTGAAAATGAGGGCTCTCAAAAAATATCATTTTTATTTATTTAGTATTTAAATCTGACACATACAGACTATTACGGCTGTTTTTCTCATGTCAGTTTTTAAAAAAAAATTTAAAAATGTATTGACAATTGATCATTCCAGCATCTAGAAAAATACAAGTTCTAAAAAGAGGAGCAAAATGAGCAAAAAAACACTTCTTAATTCGTGGCACCGTTCTGAAGGGGCAAATATGGCGGCTTTTGGCGGGTATGATATGCCTCTGTGGTATCCTTCAGGAGCGAAGCAGGAACATCTTTCAGTGATTAATAATGCTGGAATCTTTGATACAAGCCATATGGCACTTCTCACAGTTAAGGGCGCACACTCGCGAGATCTATTGCAATTCTGCTTTACAAAAGATCTCGACCATTGCATCGGAAAGAAAAAAACTCCTCTCGTTGAAGGCAGATGTGCCTACGGCGCCTTTCTGAACGAAAAAGGGGAAGTATTGGATGATGCAATCGTATATTTCATAGAAAATGAAACGTACGCTCTTGTTGTGAATGCAAATATGGGCAGCATTATTTCAGCCCATCTTAAACGCTGTTCCAAATCCTATCCCGAAGTGGACATTCAAGACTTAACCGATAAAATCGGTAAAATAGACGTACAAGGCCCGAATGCAGCATTATTTCTGGCGCCCCATCTTTCAGATCCTGAATCAATCTTCACACACATGCCTTATTTCAGTTTCAAGGGAACTTTTGACAGTAATTCGCATCGTACAGGCGAAGTACGATTTAGAGATAATACTCCTATTTTAGTTTCACGAACCGGATACACGGGGGAATTCGGTTTCGAGCTTTTCATGGATTCAGATCATCTTATTCATGTATGGCACACACTGGTGAATGAAGGAAGAAAAAAAGGACTCTTATGCTGCGGACTTGCAGCGAGAGATTCGCTTCGAACAGGCGCCGTTCTTCCACTTTCACATCAAGATATAGGGCCCTGGCCTTTCATCAACCATCCCTGGCATCATGCACTGCCATTCGATGAATCTCAGACAGGTTTCACGAAATCGTTCATGGGTGATGAAGCATTGCAACAAAGTCGAAACTCGGTATACGTATATGCATTCGTCGGTTTCGACCTTCGCAAGATTTCATCGGACCGGTCTTCACATGTCTTCGATTCGGCAGGTAATGACATCGGAACTGTTTCGACCTGCGTCACGGATATGGCAATAGATCGCCATGAGGAAAAAATTTACAGTATTGCAAGCCCGGATAAACCTGAAGGATTCAGAGCGAAAGGGTTATCCTGTGGATTTGTAAGACTCACCAAGCCTCAGGAATACGGCACGATTCTGGAATTAAAGGACGGCAAGCGCTCCATAAAAGTAATGATTACAGAAGATGTGCGTCCCTACAGGACCGCCCGGAAATCAGTCAAAGAAATGTTGACTCTTTAAAACCAGGAGAACAAAATATAGAGTTTCTTACATTGGCCGGGATTTCCTGAAGGCAAAGTCACTGCCAGCGAGCGAATTCTTTCTTGAGGAAAAAACGGTGGCCGTTACGGGAGCTCTTTTTACCCCTGGAAAAATGTTGCCGCTTTCAAATAAGGATGGACGGATGAAAAATCAATCCGACTATCCGGAAAATCCGGAAGAATATTATTGTAAGGAGAAGATGAAATGAAAGAAATCAATGATTTGATTTTACCTGAAGAAGTTTTGTATGCAGACGATCATGAATGGGCACGAATGGAAGATGGGATTGTCACAATAGGTGTCAGTGATTACGCTCAGGACCAGCTTGGAGATATCGTATATGTTGAACTGCCTGATATCGATGATGTATATGAAAAAGGTGAAGAATTCGGAAGCATTGAATCTGTAAAAGCTGTCTCGGAAATGTATATGCCTGTAGGAGGAAAAGTCGTCGAGATTAATTCCGATCTCGAGAATTCGCCTGAATTGATAAACCAGTCTCCTTATGATGACGGATGGATAATAAAAGTTCTGCCCGATGATGAAAACGAACTCGATGACCTGCTGGAAAAGGACGCTTATATTGCAATGCTGAAAGGATCCGAATGAAATGCGGTACCTGCCTCACACTGAAAATGATATCTCTGTCATGCTCGATGCGGTAAAAAAAGAAACTTTAGAGGACCTTTTTACCGTTATTCCCGAGAATTGCAAACGTAAGGACCTGCTTGCTCTTCCCGGAGCGCTCACCGAATGGGAACTTGACAGCCTCATGAAAACAAGAGCAGGGGCAAATGCGTCTCCGACGGAATATACAGTGTTTCTCGGAGCAGGAAGCTATAATCATTTCATACCCGAAACAGTCAGCTATCTGATCGGCCGTTCAGAATTCGCCACCTCGTATACGCCTTATCAGCCGGAAGTGAGCCAGGGCACGCTGCAAGCGATCTATGAATATCAGACATTCGCAGCAATGCTCACAGGAATGGATTTATCCAATGCTTCCCTCTATGACGGGGCAACAGCGCTCGCTGAGGCCTGTCTCATGGCCCTGAGGATTAGCAAAAAAAATACAATCGCGATATCGACACTTATTCATCCCCATTACCGCCATGTAGTGAACACGTATCTTGAACCTACTGACTGCGAAGTAATCGAGATCCCCATGCTGGAATCGGGATGCACAGATTTCTCCGTTATCTCAGGAGAAAGAGAACTCGCCGCCGTTGTAGTCCAGTCTCCCAATTTTTTCGGATGCATTGAAAACATAGAAGAATTATCCGAAATCTGCCGCAAGGGCGATTCTTTGCTCATTTCGTCTTTTACTGAACCGCTGGCATACGGGCTTTTTAAAACCCCGGGGGAACAAGGCGCCGATATAGTATGCGGAGAAGGCCAAAGTCTTGGAATTCCTGTATCCTTCGGTGGCCCGGGCCTTGGAATTTTTACAACCAGAAGCAAGTATGTCCGTTCTATGCCGGGCCGCCTTGTAGGCAAAACGAAAGACAAAAACGGCCGACGGGGCTTTGTGCTGACTCTTGCCACGAGAGAACAGCATATTCGACGTGGACGGGCGACTTCAAACATCTGTACAAACAGCAGTCTCTGTGCCCTTGCCGCCACTATTTACATGTCATCTCTAGGTAAAACAGGTTTCAGGAATCTGGCCAAGATAAATTACGATAAAAGTGAATATCTCAAGAAAAAGCTTACGGACAAGGGATATGATATCCCGTTTGCCGCACCGGCTTTTAATGAATTCGTTGTAAAATGTCCCGATGGATTCAGACACACATATGACGAACTGCTTAAAAAACATATTGTGGCAGGACTTCCACTGGCAAAATATTATCCCGAGTTAACTGAACATTATCTTTTCTGCGTCACCGAAACGTCATCAAAAGAGTCAATGGATGCATTTTTAAAGGAGATACCATAATGAATGAAGGAAAGAAATCAATTGCTGAATCAATATCGCGGGAACCTCTTTTATGGGATCGCGGCAGAGTTGGCCGGTCCGGTTTTTCCCTCCCCAAACGTGACGTCGAGGATACCCCTATCAATGAAGCCCTCCTTGGACAGGGCCCCGATTTTCCGGACGTAAGTGAAGTAGATGTCGTTCGGCATTTTACGAAATTATCTCAATTAAATTTCGGCGTTGATACCGGTATGTATCCCCTTGGCTCCTGCACAATGAAGTATAATCCCAAGATAAATGAGAAACAGGCGAAACTTGAAGGATTTACAGGCGCCCATCCCCTTCTGCCTTGTGAACTCTCTCAAGGCGCGCTTGAAGTTATGGCCGAACTTGAGGAATTTCTCCTGGAAATCACAGGCATGGATGCTGTAACTCTTCAACCTGCCGCGGGAGCGCACGGAGAATTGACAGGCATGCTGATCATGCACGCATATCATAAATTTCATGGCTCGCATCGCACAAAGATTATCATTCCCGATACTGCACACGGCACAAATCCCGCAAGCGCAGCATTATGCGGGTTTAAAACGGTGCCGGTTACCTCGGGTCCCGACGGCATACTCGGCGCCGACACTGTCGCAGAAATAATGGATGAAGAAACAGCCGGCATTATGATTACAAATCCGAATACTCTCGGCCTCTTTGAAGAGCATATCCTGAAGATTGCAGAAGCAGTGCATGAGAAAGGGGGTCTCGTGTACGGTGACGGAGCCAATATGAATGCAATAATGGGAATTGCAGATGTAGGAGCATTGGGAATTGATATTCTTCATCTTAATCTCCACAAGACATTTTCAACTCCTCATGGAGGAGGAGGACCGGGATCGGGTCCGGTCTGTGTAATGAAAAATCTTGCCTCTTTTCTTCCAGTACCGCGAATAATTACACACAATGGCGAGTTCGCTCTCTCTGAAGACTTTCCTCTTTCAATCGGGAGGATTCACGGGTTTTACGGAAATTTCAGCGTCATGGTGAAGGCATTGAGCTATATTCTTTCCATGGGTTCCGATCTTAAAAAAGCCAGCCAGCTCGCAGTTTTAAACGCAAATTACATAAAAGAGAAGCTCAAAGATGTTCTTCATCTTCCTTTTGATCGTCCATGTATGCATGAATGCGTGTTTACCGACCGACTGCAGCAAAAAAATAAAATCAGTACCCTGGATATGGCAAAACGATTAATTGATTACGGATATCATCCACCTACAATTTATTTTCCTCTTGTAGTTTCAGGGGCTATAATGATTGAGCCTACTGAAACGGAATCCAAAGAAGAGATAGACAATTTTGTTGAAGCTTTTAAAGCAATCGCAGAAGAAGCTGCACACAGTCCGGATCTTTTGAGACAGGCCCCCACTGCAGGACGGATATCCCGTCTTGATGAAACGGAAGCAGCCCGCCATCCATGTCTTACAGGATAAAGGTTCCCCGGCACTTCCAGGATTCATTAACTCCTTATCCCGGTGAAAGCGATACTTTTTTCTTGTTGTAAAATTTTTTCATGCCGGCATTCAATGGATGCTGAAAATAACAGCTGAGGGGGAATGACATGTATGCATGATTTTACGCGCTACCGGTGGATTCAGTTTGCGATTGTCGGCTCGCTGTATTTCCTTGTCTGCCTTCATCGTGTGTCTCCAACTGTTATTACCAAGGATCTCGCCAATTCCTTTAATGCCGATGCCGTTATGCTTGGCATAATCTCATCATCTTACTTCTATCTTTATTCTGCAGTTCAACCGGTAGTGGGTTATTTATCCGATACAGCAGGATCCAGAAAAGTCATTTTCCTTTTTTCACTAATTGCGGCATTAGGTGCCTTGATCTTTGGAACGGCACCAAATGCCCTGGTCGCCACAATCGGCAGAGCTCTTGTGGGAGCAGGAGTTGGGGGAGTTTTTATTCCCGCGCTGAAGCTTTTCTCCAACTGGTACCGTGCGAACGAATTCGCCAGCCTCACGGGAATAATGATAGCGATCGGAGGCATCGGCGGCCTTGCGGCGACGCTCCCTCTTACATATATGGTTGTGCTGTTCGGATGGAGGGGAGCTTTTTTGATACTGGGAGTATTCTCCCTTGCTCTCGCCTGTGCGTGCTGGCTTTACGTGAAAAATACACCTCGGGAAAAAGGATGGTCTGCCGTTGCTGCAGTCGGCCAGTTTTCAGGTTCGTCCGGCGAACAGGAGGCGCCTGCACACACTACTGTCGTCAAGAGGCTTGCAATCATTTTAGGCACATTTGATTTCTGGATGATCACCTTGTCAATGTTTTTTACCGGCGGTGCTTTTCTCTCATTTCAAGGACTTTGGGCAGTACCGTATCTTATGGATGTATTTGGATTCAGCCGAATTAGCGCAGGGTGGATGTTGATGCTGCTGCCATTTGGCTTTGCTGTCGGCGGACCGGTATTTGGAATATTTACGGACCGTCTTAATTTAAATCGCAAGATTATTCTTTTAGCTGCCATGGGTGTAAGCACTGCCGGATGGGCAATTCTTTTTTTTCTGAAGTTCACACCATATTCCTTTGTTGTGGCTTTTCTCTTTCTGATATTCGGTCTTTCGGCCGGAGGGACCCTCCCCCTATGCTTTACTATAACCAAAGACCTTTTTCCTCCCTGGCTCATGGGTACTGCAGTGGGACTTTCAAATCCTTCAGCCTTTTTTGGCGCTGCGTTATATCAGCCGCTTACAGGATATCTCCTCAGCCGGTTCTCCGGTCTTACCCCTGGTGTTTACAGTATTGAAGCCTATCGCCACTTGATACTTGTGTTTTTGATCTCTTTCGCTATTTCTTTTATTTGTATCCTTTTGCTTTCGAGCCGGAAAAAGACTTTCCAATAATGTCCTTCCTGATATGGGCATCTGTACAGAAATGTTTTTTTATGCTAAATGTCGATTTCAGGTAAATTACCGTACATTTTCCCTTCAGGCAACACGATGGCAACTATGAGCAATTCACATCAAGAAAAAAAATATCCTTTGCGTAAGCCCCCATGGTTAAGACATACCTTCAAAGCGGGTCCCTCATATGAACAAACGCGCTCACTTTTACGAAATGCAGGACTTCATACGGTTTGTCAGGAAGCCCGATGTCCAAATTTATGGCATTGCTTTTCGAAAAGAACTGCGACGTTTCTTATTCTTGGAAAGTACTGCACTCGTTTTTGCCGTTTTTGCGCGGTAAACGGTGGGATTCCGGAACCTCTGGACAAAGACGAACCCGCGCGTGTGGCAGAAACGATTACACGCATGAATTTGAAGTATGCAGTGATTACTTCCGTAACAAGGGATGATCTTCCTGACGGTGGCGCTTCTCATTTTGCGGCCACAATAAAAGCAGCAAGAGATTTATACCCTCCGGTGCCTGTAGAAGTATTAGTTCCTGACTTTCAAGGGAACATGGAATCAGTCGCCACAGTTCTTGACGCAGAACCTGTCGTATTCAATCACAATCTTGAAACAGTACCCCGCCTTTATAAAACGGCGAGACCGGGAGCGGATTACAGACGCTCATTGGATCTGATAAAAGCTGCACGTACTATTTCACCGGATATTCAAGTCAAATCAGGATTAATGCTCGGCCTTGGTGAAAAGACATGCGAACTGAGGGATATGCTTCAGGATTTGCGTAATGCGGGATGTTCGATTGTTACGCTTGGCCAATATCTCCAGCCTTCTTCCTCGCATCTGCCCGTAGTCAGGTACCTTAACCCGGCTGAATTCGAGGCATGGGGCGAAGAAGCCTTAAAAATGGGGTTTTCAGCGGTTGCAAGCGGCCCTTTAGTCCGAAGTTCCTATAATGCTGCACAGCTCTATTCTGCCGCTGCCGCTTACATTTAAAACCCCCTTTCTGCCGACTCAAAAAGGGGGTACATTTCAAAACTTGCACGCTTGGAGATTCAGATCAGCCTTTCCCCCGCCTCTCCCATACTTCCCAGTACAGGCGGCCTACACAGAGGAATACCCCGAGAAAGAAGAGCCCAAGCATGAAAGTGGGCGCGGAATCAAACTTCTGATCGATCCACCAGCCCGCATACAAGAAGATCAAGGACGATACGACGATTGCGAAACCCCAGGCGCTTATCATGAATATCGCCGTATATTTCGAGCTGTCTTCCATTATGTGTGTGTGTTTTTTCATCGTCGTCATGACCTCTTTCCTC
>JALNXD010000004.1 GCA_023230565.1 Syntrophales bacterium | reverse complement strand
TGATAAAGACAAGATACCGGTCAGGCAGGAAATGGTGAACCCCGAAACGGAGGAGATCGTGCCGAAGGAGGAAATTCTGCGTGGCTACAAAACCGACGAGGGGGATATGGTGATCCTGACCGGGGAAGATCTTGATGCGCTGAAAGCGCCTCCTTCCCGAGACATAGAAATAATTCGTTTTCTCCCGAAGGCGCTGATAGACCACAGATGGTACAACCGCTCCTATTTTCTCGGTCCCGACGGCGACAGCGAATCCTATTTCGCCCTTATCGTCGCCCTTCGGGACAAAGACCTTGAAGGGCTTGCCCGGTGGTCGATGAGAAATATCGAGTATAACGGCGCCTTGCGGATCGAAAGGAATTACCCCGTCCTGATCACGCTGAGGCATACCGAAGAGGTGGTTTCTCTCGCCGGCTTCGAGGCCCCCGAAAGCCGGGATATCGACAAAAAGGAATCGGCCATGGCCGAACAGCTCATCTCCATGCTTGAAGACGATTTCGATCCGACGCTCTACCGGGACGAGTACCGGGACAGGGTGATGGACCTGGTAACGACCAAGGCCCGCGGCGGCGTCGTCGAATTCAGGAAGATAGAACGCAAAAAGCCGGCGAAGGACCTGAAGGAAGCCTTGCAGGCAAGCATCATGAAGGCGAAGGAGCGAAAAAGTGCCTGAAGATGAAGAAGAAACCCTGTCGGGGGCCCGCTCGTTCTGGTCCGGTTCGATCACCTTCGGGCTGGTAAGCGTCCCCGTGAACCTGTATTCCGCCAATCGCCCGAAGGCGGTTTCGCTCAAGATGATCGACAGGAACGGGACTCCCCTGAGCAGGCGCTACATCTGTCCCCGGGAAAACCGGCCCGTCGGACAGGATGAAATAGTGCGGGGCTACGAGATTGAAAAGGAAGAATATGTCGTGGTCACCGATGAGGAGCTGGAGAAGCTGGAACCGAAGAAATCGAGGGAAATCGAATTGAGCCGCTTCGTGGAGCTCTCGGAGATCGACCGCCTTTATTTCGAACGGGCCTATTACCTTGTCCCCGAAGGATCTTCCGGCAGGGCATACCGGCTCCTGGCCCACACCATGGAACGCAAAGGACGGGCCGGCATCGCGACCTTCGTGATGAGGGGCAAGGAACACGTCGTTGCCATCATAGCCGAGAAAGGGATTTTAAGGGCGGAAACCCTCCGGTTTCATGATGAAATCCGTTCCGCCGAAGATGTGGGCCTGCCGGAGATCGAGAAAGCGCCCGACCGGAAAATCGGAATCTTTACGAAAGAAATCGAAAAGCGCACCGGAAAGGAACTGGACCGGGGATTCCTGGCTGACCGGTATGCCGAACGCCTGCTGGCGCTGGTAAGGCGGAAAGTCGAATCGCAAGAGGGCGTAGTGAAGCAAAAAGCGCCCGGGGAAGAATCGGAAGGGGCGGAAATCATCGATCTGATGGAGGTCCTGAAGCGGAGTGTAAAGGAATCGAAAGGGACAGAGCCGCCGAAAAAAAAGAAGAAAGCCGCCGGTCTGAAAGAAAGAGCCCGGCTGTACAAAAAAAGTAAAACCGAGCTCTACGAAAAGGCCCAGGAACTGGAAATCCCCGGCAGGAGCAGGATGTCGAAGGAGGAACTCGCCCAGGCGATTGAAAAATCCTCCTGATCGAATTTCTATTTGGATTTTCACCCTTACTTCATGCCCACCTCTTTTTTCATGGAATTTGTAATGCGCTGCCGGGTATCGAAATAATCTATCCATGGATCCTGCTTCAACGAGGCAAGCCTTCCCGGAATGTTTCTGACAGTAAAGCTGTCGGGTCTGATTTTTTTGCCGTAGAGTTCCTCCCAGGAAACGGGCGCCGATACGGTGGCGCCGGGCCGCGCTCTGCTTGAGTAGGCGGCCACGCTTGTTGCGCCCCTGCCGTTTCGCAGATAATCGATAAAGATCTTTCCCTTTCGCTTTTCTTTGCTCATGACTGAGACGAACCGGTCCGGCCTGAGCCTGACTGCATCCTGGGCGACCGCTTTGGTGAAGGCCTTGGCCTCGTCCCAGCCGGTCCTGCGTTCGATCGGGATCACCAGATGCAGGCCCTTGCCGCCGGAGGTTTTGAGAAAAATCCTCAGACCGAGATCCTGCAGGCGTTCGCGGATGAAACGTGCGCCCTCCACTACATCGCCCCAGGCGAGTCCCGGTCCGGGATCCAGATCGAAGGTCAAAATGTCGGGACTTTCGATATTGACTTCACTGCTCCCCCAGGGATGGATCTCGAGCACCCCCATCTGCGCGAGGGTTATCAGCCCTTTAATATCGTCGATAATTATGTAGTTTCGGACTGTCTTTTTTTCTTCGATGGGTATGCTGCGAATGGCATCAGGGGTAGAGGTCTTGACGTGCTTCTGATAAAAACAGCCGCGCTGCCTCCCTTCGGGGCAGCGCACGACTGTCAGAGGCCTGCGGATTATGTGGGGCAGGATATGACCGGCAATTTTTTCATAGAAGAGGGCCAGTTCCCTTTTTGTGACGCCCTGTTCGGAATAAAGCGTCTTATCCGGATTCGATATTTTCACACCGGCCACAAAAACATCCGAGGGCTTTCTTTTAGAACCGGTCTTCAAGGGTCTTTCATTTTCTGCTGATTCTTTTCGCCCGCCGCTCCTTTCGCGAGGATATTCCCGGACTACCTCTTCGGGGGACTTGTCCTCGCGCAGGCCTTTGAAAGAAGACTGGCGCAGGATCTTATCTTCTGTCCATCCGGAGAATTCAATCTCGCACACAAGCTCAGGCCGCACCCAGTGAACGCCCCGGGTATTGGCGCCGGCCGGCGCGTTGTAAAAGGGCGTTTTCTCCGTTTCAATATCCTTTAATTTCGTTTCGAGAAGGCCGAGTGTTTTTTCGGTGAAACCGGTACCTGTCCGCCCGGCATACACAAGAGTCCCGTTCTCATAATAACCAAGAATAAGTGCACCGAAGCCTTTCCGCGAGCCGGAGGGTTCCGTATATCCGCCGATGACGAATTCCTGCCTCTTCATGCATTTTACTTTGATCCATTTTGGCGATCTCTTTTCGACATACCCGCTTTCCCCGTACTTTGAAACGATTCCCTCCAGCGCCATGCGGCAGGCCTTCCGGTACACCTCGGGACCGGAACCGGCGATATGGTCGCTGAAGCGGATGGCCCCGCCGCCGGAAGTCGTATATTGAAGCAGCGACCGGAGAAGGTCCTTTCGGTCAAGGAGCGGGCTTCCGGTGAGATCGTAGCCGCCGCAGTGGGGAATATCAAAAAGATAATAGACAAGCCTTCCCGTACCGATCCCTTTAAGAACGTTCTGCAGCGCCTGGAAATCCGATGTGCCGTCGTCTCTGAGCACAACAATCTCTCCATCGAGAACCGCTTCCTTACAGGGAAATTTTCTTAGCGATCCGGCTATGGCGGAAAATTTGTCCGTCCAGTTTTTTCCCTTGCGGGAGACGAGCCTGACCTTCCCCCCCTCGATGAACGACATGATCCTGTATCCATCTAATTTTATTTCATGGATCCACTCGTTCCCGGAAGGCGCCTCCTTGGCAAGAATTGCCAGCTGAGGCTTCATTTTTTTCGGCTGTTTTCCTGCTTTGGCGTTTTTTACCCCCGAGGGGTCGGAAATCTCCGCCATGCCACGCCGGGTTTCCTCCTTTTGCCGTAATACCGCTTCATCTTTCTCTTCTTCGAAACCGGCGCTATGCCATATTGCTTCTCCTTCGTCCCCAGCTATCTCATCCATGGAACGCTCCGAGACGATACTGGATTTTTCGCTTTCGACTATTTCCGCTTCATCCCCTGAAAGGGCTTCATCATCCCGGTGCTTTATCAGAAGCCAGTTCTTGCCCTCTTCCCCGGCGCGCCCCTTCATCTGCGCGAGCGTCCAGAGCCCGTGCAGCCTTTTTCCATGCAGATAGAATTTCAGTCTCCCTTTCCGGTAGTCCTTTTCCGGATCTCCTACCGGTTCCCAGGCGCCCCGGTCCCATATCATCACGGGGCCGCCTCCGTATTCACCCCTGGGAATGGTGCCCTCGAATGATCCGTACTCCACCGGGTGATCTTCCACATGAACGGCCAGCCTCTTTTCGGCGGGATCGAGACTGGGCCCTTTGGGAATGGCCCAGCTCTTGAGGACGCCGTTCATTTCAAGCCTGAAATCGAAATGGAGCCTTCTGGCCCTGTGTTTTTGAACGACAAACAAATATCCCGACTCCGTAGAATGAACAGAGCCCTCCGGTTCGGGGGTTTTCGTAAAATTCCGCCTGCGGTATTTCTTTAACCGGGGCGTCGCCCGTGTATGCGTTTCACCTTTCGCCTTTCGTGCTAAATTCCTGCCAAACCTCATGGCCGCTCCATTCATTTGCCATGCCCGTCAGGGCATGAGGTTTTGACGGGCGAATCAGCTGTTTTTCAGGTACCATGCCGCCGATGCGAAGCGCCCGTCCGGCTGTTGTCCGAACGCGAAGCGCGAGTTTTGCCGGACAGCTTCGCAAGGCGCTGCGTGGTCGAAAAACAGGTCTGAGCCGGGCAAAACCTCATGGCCGATTCCGTCTATTTCAGCTTCAGTTCCTTCTCATATTCCCAGAGCCCGTGAATGTTGCAATAGGAGGTGGCATACAAGTGTCCCGGTTTGGTCGTCTTCATGGAAGTCACCACTGAATGATTCGTATGTACCGGTCCCGTATCGGGACCCTCCACGGACTCGCCGTGGGCGGTAAACTCAAAATTGCCGATCTGGTACGGGAATTTGTCCCCGTCAGCTTTGAAAAACAGTTTAATCCACAGAATATGGTGATCCGTCGTATTTGGATGGGCCACTTCCTTCCCCATGGTAATCTTTACGTCGAACATTTCATCCGCCTTGACGGCATCCGGACACTCGATGACCGGAACGTGCTTTTCCGATTTCCAGTCCGCACTTTGGTATAAATCACCTACTTTTGCCATGACACCCTCCTTTTCTTTTATTGTACGATAATGCTACGGCTGTATTAATTTTTAAATACCGTTGATAATGTATTTCTATTCAAGCCGGAAGACATCAAACCGATAGTGTATCTTCTTCCCGGGACCTTCTCTCTTATTCCTTCCGGGACAGATGGATGCCGATGAAAGACGGCTACATACTTTTAGCAATGAATATACCTGCTGACCTGTATTTTCTTTCACAGGGTAAGGTTTTTAAATAAGAAAACAAAGACTACTTACACTCTAAAGGGATAGTCCATGCCTGAAATAAACTTGATTGCAGCAAAGAAGCAAATGATTGAACAGCAGCTGGTTTCTAGAGGAATTCTTGACGAAGGTGTATTGCGTGCAATGAGTTCAGTTCCCAGAGAACGTTTTGTAGATAAAGCGATGGAACGTCACGCCTATGAGGATGGTCCGCTCCCGATCGGTAAAGGACAAACCATTTCCCAGCCCTATGTGGTCGCCCTTATGACTGAAGCTCTTGACCTTACCGGAAATGAAAAAATCCTGGAAGTCGGTACGGGAAGCGGCTATCAGACAGCGATCCTGGCGGAACTTGCACACACCGTATACACAGTAGAAAGACTCGAATCCCTGCTTGAAAGGGCAAAGAAAATTTTGAAAGAGCTCGGGTACACCAATGTGTTGTATAAAATATTCAACGGATCCCTCGGCTGGAATGAAAATGCTCCCTATGACGGAATTATCGTTACCGCCGGTGCACCCGGAATTCCTGAACCTCTCATAGAACAACTCGTTGAAGGCGGAAGATTGATAATCCCGATCGGGAACAGATTCGGTCAGGAATTAATCAAGATTAAAAAAACTGGCGGACGCCTTCGTGAAAGAACTCTGGGCAGTGTGAAATTTGTAAGTCTTATCGGAGAACATGGCTGGTCGGATTAGAGGTCTCGCCTGTCAGGAATTCCAGTGGTCTCGTTAAAATGGCAAATCATGAAGAAAGCCTGAACAGTTCGAAATGGGAGAAACAAGTATGAAGCCGGAATTACTAAAAACAGCCGTTGAACTGGGGAACAGGGTAGGATATGTGTTCATCGCCACGTCTGATCCGGAAGGCCTGCCTCATATCGCTGCTTCCCGAAAAATCACTTTGGAGAAAGACAATGCAATCGGAATACGAGAATGGTTCTGTCCGGGCACTCTGGCAAATATTCAAATGAATCCGTTTGTCTCGCTCGTAGCATGGGATTCCATAAATGACACAGGATATCAAATACTTGGGAAAAGTATACACATGGAAGATCTCTACATGATGAATGGCCTTTCTGCCGAAACGGAGCAGGGACAGCAACTCCCGCAGGTAGAACGGAAAATCACGCTCATGGTTCAGAAGATATTGCAGTTCTGCCATGCACCCCATACTGATATAGAAGAGTAGCATACTGACGCGGATTATAAAAAATGGCTCTCTGAACCGGCAAAAGAGGAGAACCCTCTCCATTACCCCTGAATACAGTCTGAACCTTATTTATTTCCCGTGACATATGGAATAAAATCTTTCCAAATTTTATCGGGAAGGCAGCACAATGAGATCAGTTACTTGTTTTTATTTAATAATAATTATGATAACTTTTGCCATCCTCTTTTCAGGATGCGAAGGGGGATACGGTGTAACCGCCGGTACCGGTTATCCATTCGGGCATTATTACGATCATCTTGGGTATGACAACAGCTATATCCATCCTTTCGATTATATGGACAGAGGATGGCGAGTTCGTCCCCCAGGATATTAGTTCGAAATATCGAAGATTAAATTGATGCCTGGAAAAATGATAGTTGAGATATGATCGTGCACAGCAGGTTTGCCGTGTGGTGATTGAACTTCGGGAAAGCGCGCAAAAAGGAGAATTAGCATGATTATTAAAAAAGCAGCTACTGAAAGGTTCGGGAAATTTTTATTCATTATGCAGTCAGCGGCATTGGTTTTTTTTCTTTTTGCATGTCAGACCGTACCTGTTACGGGCAGAGAACAGTTAAGCCTCATACCCTCCCAACAAATAACCGCGCTGAGCCAGAATCAATATCAGGAGTTTATCGCTTCACACCAGGTGGTACAAAATAAAAGCGAAGCAAAGATGGTGAAAGATGTAGGAATGCGTATCAAAAATGCCGTTGAAACATATCTTTCAGAAAACGGCATGTCCGATCGTATCGAGGGGTATAACTGGGAATTTAATCTCATTGACGAACCTTCCAGAAATGCATGGGCTATGCCGGGAGGTAAAGTAGTTATTTACACGGGAATTCTTCCTGTTACCCGGAATGAAACAGGACTTGCCACAGTTATGGGGCATGAAATAGCCCATGTGGTCGCCGGGCACGGAAACGAACGCATGAGTCAGGCACTGCTTACTCAATTGGGAGGACAGGCACTGCAAGCGGCGCTCTCAACCAAACCGCAGCTTACGCAGCAACTATTCATGGCTGCCTTCGGTCTGGGAGCACAGGTAGGTGTTTTGCTTCCCTACAGCCGACTGCAGGAGAAGGAAGCGGACCATTTGGGACTTATTTTCATGGCTATGGCAGGTTATAATCCGCGGGCCGCCGTCGATTTCTGGCAGCGCATGATGGCGGCAGAATCCGGAGCCTCACCCCCGCAGTTTCTGAGTACGCACCCTGCAGGACCCAACCGGATCGATAACATACAGGAAATTATGCCTGAAGCACTCTCTTACTACAAAAGATGATACGCGGTACCGCGGCATCGCATGAGAAGTGCGTATTTTCCCTTTCCCGCTTTTTGTAAAAATGGAAGTTTTCTTGCAGCCGGAATCCGGGCCAATACACTCATTCCGAGATAGACCGCTATAAACGGGTGAGCCCCAGAATTCCGTAAATGATCAGATATATGGCTACTATATAATTTAGAAGCCTGGGTATTATCAGAATAAGAATACCCGCCACCAACGCAAGTATGGGCTGTAAAATAAGCATGATTCCCCCTTGTCAGACAGAATGAAAGACTCCGGTTCGGCCGTCCCGGCCGGTACCTGGTTCCTCCGCAGCCCCGACGGCTGCGGAGGACTCGAAAGACGTCCGCGCTACTTACTTTTTTTCCTGAACCTTAAGCAGATTGTTCACTTTCGTCACACCGGTTACGGACCGTGCAACCTCTGTCGCGAGCTCCTTCTGTGCGGGGGCATCGACTGCGCCCGTGAGCGTGACCTCACCCTGGAAGACTTCGACATCAATTGCAAAACCGCTCAACTTCTCGTTATCAAATAGCTTTGCCTTTACTTTGGTCCCGATCGTCGTATCATCCACCACCTGACCCGCCGAACGCCCCGCCGGCGTCTGACAGGCCACACTTACCAGAAAGAACGCAATACAAAACGCCATACATAATATCTTTTTCATCTCTCTTCTCCTTGAGGCTTATATTTCCGCCCTATGAACCGCAGCCGACTTTATCCGGCTTTCTACCAGCTGAATCCGACACCGAGCGCATATACGAACCGGCCGTCTTCAAAAGCCTCATCAGCTTCATCTACATCTTCAAAGGTAAAGTTATATTCAATGAGTGCATAAAGAAACGCTCTGTCGGACATGAAATATTTGATTCCGCCTTCAGGTCCCGCGATCCAAGTTTCATTTATGTTATCGCCGTACAGATACCCGAAATTGATTCCCAAAAAAGGCTGAAAGCGTTGCAAATCAAAATGATAATCTAAAAAACCCCGGCTGGATGCATTCCAGACATCGTCGCTGCCCTCGATATCTACGAATCCGATCCCCTGGCGTAAACCCAATTCAACATTATCTGTAAAAAAATACCCGATACTGAATTCCGAAGATAACACACTATTATCTACTGAATCGTCGCTGGTACCACTTCCCTGAACAGTAAACTCCCAGTCTCCCGGATTAAATCCCCAATCCTGAGCATTTGCCGAACTCAATCCGGCGAAAAACACTATCCCCACAACTAAAAACAAAATTTTCCTCACCATTATTCCCTCCTTGCATTTTTGGTTAGAACCTTTGTTTTAACAGGTACATCACTGTGCGTAAAAGTACCTGACCTCAGGTTCGCATCGGTGCATTTAGATTCTAAATTATGAATCTCCTCATAATCTAAATAAATAGGGTGAACCGTGTATTCTTAATTGAACACACACGTATTGGCAGGAAACGGCAATATCCACCGTCCAGTTCATCAGGCAGAAAGACCCTGCAATTTAGACCTGTTAGCTTTATAAACGATAAATACATTGTTTCAGGTATTTACTTTCGGTGTTCGCAAAGGGCACAGTGAAATTAAAACATATTACTTGCGACAAAAACAATAGCAGGAGGCCATGTATGACCGATAAAGATATTGTTCAAGAGAAAAGCAATCATAACAACAGCGGTTTTAGATACTTTCTATTAGGAGGAGTGTTAGCTGCATCGGCAGCTTTGCTGTTAGCTCCGAAATCGGGCAGGGAAACACGAGAGTACTTAACAACGAAAGCCAGAGAGGGTAAAGATTATATATATAAAGAAGCTCATCAGGCAGAAGAAAAATTTCTTTCAGGAAAGGATAAAATTCGATCAGAGGCAAAAGAAATTTTAAGCAGAGCCAGGGAAATCACAAAGAAAGAAAAATTTATTGTTCTTGAAGCAATTGAGGCAGGGAAAGAAGCTTACAGAACTGAACGTGATTCTTATCTTCAACGGGAAAAATCTCAGCCCTCTGCTCAATAAGTTATTCGAAAGCTGTTTGCATCATACGGAATCAACCGCAAAAAAGTTTCTCAACTGATTTGATTGAACAGGGAGGAGAGCGATGGATGATATTCTGATTGCAATACTAATAATACAAACAGTCACCATCATTTTGACAGCGTTCATACTCGTATGGAATTTAACGAAACTGATTCGAATTCTTGAAAAGCTTGGACCGATCGCGGAAGATATGCGCAGCCGCACGAAAGATACACTTGAGAAGATACAAGGCGCGGCTGAAAACTATACCATGGTAGGTGCAAACCTTGTCACAGCAAGCAGTAACATTAAAGAATTATCTTCTTTTGCAAAAGAAACCGCGTATGAATTTAACGGAGTGTTTAAAGACGCAACTTCCAGAGCACACACGCAAATAGAACATGCCGACCGGCTGTGCACGGATGTCCTTGAAAACGGGAAAGAAGCAATAGAACTCATATCACGCACACTTGTACCGCCGCTCATAGAATTATCGGTAGTTTTAAAGAGTATAGGAGTTGCGTTCCGGTACTTTTTGAGAAATGAAAAAGAAATTTAATGCAATTCGGAAACATACGGACATTGACCTGGTTGACTGCATTCAGGTCACTGTGAGCGAAAACAGGAAAAGGGGATAAAGTACAATGAAATATTTTAGAATACTTATAATTTATTTGATGCTCATCGGGTGTACAGGAATTGGCTTAATGGCATGTAATACACTTCAGGGAATAGGACAAGACGTAGAGGAAACAGGACAGGAACTTGAAGAAGAAACAGAAGAGCATACTGACTAGTTGATTCGTATTATCGCAAATCGCAACGGAGGCCGATTTTAATGGAATTTATGGTTTTGAGCGCGATTTTCGGTGTGCATACACTCGTAATCATAATAATCGGCATATTAACGGCATCAGTAGCCGTAAAGGGAAGAAAGACTGTCGAAAAAACGTTATCTTCTATAGAAAATAACTATCAGACAGCCATGGAATTGATGGACCGTGCGGATGAGCTAATTGAAAAAATGAATTTGGTCGGTGATAAAGCGGAGACCATAAGCCGCGCATCGGAGGCCTCCTTAAAAGAACTTTCGGAAAAACTTCCGGATCAATTGGATCAAGATCTTTATCGGATACGTGCACCACTGGGCCATAGCATCGTGAAAACCGATTCATGGATCAATGATAAATTAACAATTGCAGAAAAAGGCAATCGTAAAATGTTTTCACATATTTTCCTGAAGCTCTCCGAAATGGCTGCGGCAGCGAAAGGAATTGAAACAGGTCTTCATTATTTCTTTACAAAAAGCCATTTCGGCGTACACGCCGGTTTAGGCAAAAAAATATCGTCCTCAGAAATTCTCTGAATTCCCATCCCCTCATCTTTTGATCAAAACATTCCATAAAATTAAAATCATTTCTTTTTACGCACAGAAGATCCCGGATCCTGTTGTGTTCTTTGCAGTATCTGTCGATGTGTGTAATAAAACCGTTTAACTATCATAATTAATTGAGTTTATTCCCTTTTTTCTTTCTTCGGGTTGACATGGGCCTCATAGTGTGGTTAATACGTACTGCTTTATAAGTACAACTACCACCATCTCAGGGTAAATACGCGCTCATGCAGGAGGTTACCATGGCTCCCGTTAATCAAATAAAGAAATTTGCACTGCTTCTCTTTGTTATTCTGATCATATCGTTTTTTGGTTTGAATAATCATGCACGCACGAATGAAACGAATAATGAATTTTCATCAGAGGTTTCAGCCGTTTATTCTCAGGCACATCCCCTGATTGAAAAAATTAACCATCTGATCCTCTACACAATAGAGGGGGGGGAGAAACACACACGATATTTTGGCAGGGATGAACTTTCGAGCGGCGGTCCTCTCCACATCAACGGTTATGTGAACGGAGCAGTGCTGCTTTCAAATGATGAAGTCGAAGCAGAACTTGATGGAACGCTGATGAGCAGAATTCTTGAAAATGAGGATGGCACACTGGCATGCAAATATTTCGGCCCGCTTGCCGAAGCGAATTTCCTGTATGTAGAGCATTCCAAGAATAACGGCGGCAATTCGACAAAAGGGAAACCGAACTATCTTTTCGGAGGCTATTCCTATTTTCCCAGAGTGTTGGGTTCGGCGGTATCGGGCAAAAACAATTTTTTCATTTCAATTAAAAAAGATGACGCCGTTCTTAATATACCGATTCAGCATGAAAGATCCCACACGCTTTTTACTTTTACATCCGGTTCGGAAAATAAGGTCGTATTCAATTGTCAGGGCAATTCTCTGAAGGAATCACTGAACGATTTACCCGATCTTGCACAGCGACTGGAGTCCATATCCGATGGTATCAATTCAGTGGAACGCGCGTTCGGCAGCAAACTTGTTACCAGGGTCCATGTTGTCGACTACAACATTCGAAATGCAGTCACGTGCGAGGGAGAATCGGAGATCTGGTTTTACCGGCGGACATTCCGTGAAGAAACTCTTGACGAACTTAAGACTATTGCCGAACACGAGACACTGCATTTACTGGTAGACCGGCATGGATTCGCAAAACAGACCGGAGTGCTTGAACATTATGCGGATTTACGCGGGTTCGATACCCTTTCCTATGAGCGTTTTATTTTGATTACCAGGGGCATTGTTCTCAGAGAAACGGCAGATAATCAGGCTGAAAACAAGATTTTTTTCTCCTTTATCAATGAAAGGAACTTCATAAAAGGGAGAAAAGGCGGACATTCTCATCAGAATCCAGATGAATTCTGCACATCCTTTCTCCATTCGCTGATGTATATCGAAAATCTGGAAGATAATCTGAACGGTCCTTCGACCCTGGAATCACGTACGAAACCCCGATATCTGGCCAAGGAAGAGAAACAGAAGATTCTGTATGACTACATCAAAACCATCGAGGTTCTGAAAGAATCGATATCAGATCACACTGCATCATTCGGAAATCTTGAAAAAATGTCTCTCCTTTTCGAAAATGCGTACAATATTGCAAAAGGCAAGTGGAAAAAGAGTATCAACCTGTTAGCCGGCAATTAAAATCGCACTGCTGCCATCCTCTGTGCTCTCACATACGGATTTACACCCATTGTATTTTTGCTTCTATAAGACTATTCATATAGATGAAGCTGATGCAATTCGGAATAGAATGCAATCCGGGTATTATCTGGAAGGAGCACAGAATGAATATTTCGCTTTTTTATCATTCAATCATATCTGACTGGAATAACGGAAATGCTCACTTTTTAAGAGGTGTAACAACGGAATTGAAAGCACTGGGGCACCGGGTAACAGTATATGAGCCTGCCGCAGGGTGGAGCTTCCTGAATTTAAAAAAAGATTCAGGGAATAACCCTCTGCACGAATTCCATTTGCAGTATCCTATGCTGCATGACGCTTATTTCCGGTACGGCGGGAACTTCGAACCGGAGCCGGTACTCGAAGCCTCCGATCTTGTCATCGTTCATGAATGGAACGCCCCCGCTTTGATTCGCCGGATCGCCCGTCACCATAAGACACATAATTCATACAGGCTTCTTTTCCACGATACGCATCATCGAGCCTTTTCCGAGCCCCGCGCTGTGGCATCGTTGCATCTCGAACATTTTGACGGAATCCTGGCCTACGGAGAGTCGATCCGAAGGATTTATCTCGAAAAAGGTTGGAACCGGCAGGTCTGGACCTGGCATGAAGCAGCCGATACGAAAGTCTTTCGTCCTATTGAAAATGAAATAATGAAAGACGATCTTGTCTGGATAGGCAACTGGGGGGATGAAGAGCGGACCTCTGAATATAAAGAATTTCTCCTCGGACCTGCCGGTGCGTTGAAACTTAAGGCTCGGGCATATGGGGTTCGCTACCCCCGGGAGGGCATTGAACTTCTTGAATCATCAGGGATCCAGTATTGTGGCCGGCTTGCCAATTACAAAGTCCCGCAGATATATGCCCGGTTCAAAACCACCCTTCATATCCCGCGCCGACCATATGCCGAGAGTCTCACGGGGATACCGACTATCCGGCCTTTCGAGGCTCTTGCCTGCGCCATACCGCTGATTTCCTCGCCCTGGGACGACTCGGAAGGGCTCTTTTCTCCCGGCAGAGATTTTCTTGTTGCCGAAAACGGCCGGCAGATGGAAGAGCTGCTCGCTTTTCTTCTCACTGACGAAACATTTCGCCGGCAATTGGGAGAAGAGGGCCGAAGAACTATTCTGAAGCGCCATACCTGCGCCCACCGTGTTCGTGAATTGATGAGCATATGCCATGAACTGGGTCTTCCAAAGAGTGCCTCTGCATCAGAGAGTCTACGCAATAGCGCAGGTTCTGAAACTTCTTTTCCCGAGACTTTCATCCGCCGAGAGTAATATCCTGATTTTCGTACCACCTCAGTGCATCAAAAAACTGCTGCGGCTTGAAATCGGGCCAATACTCATTGATTACATAAAAGTCGGCATAGACGGACTGCAACGGAAGAAATCCGCTCAACCGGCGTCTCCCTCCCCACCGTATTACCAGATCGATTCGCGAAACATCCCTGGAGCCGATGGATTCCATCAAAAATCCGTTTCCCTTTCCGGGTTCGGCAGATTGATATGCCTGATCAAGATCCCAGTTCCAGCTGTAGTTCACGAGGAAATTGACACGAATGGCACATGATCCGAAATCGGTTCTCGTCGTGTAAGGAATAAGCTGCCGCGGGAACATGGCGGATGTATTATTGCCGACTACAAGAAGAGAAGCATCCCTGTTTTTCAGAATTTCCACCGCATCTACTCAGGCCTTTTGAAAGGCTTTCCTCTGGACACTGGGCCGTTTGGTATTGTCCTGGGTAAATCCGTAGAGCGTTAACTCCTGTATGCCGATTGCAAGACACAAGGAATAAAGTTCGAATCCCGGCGAAATCCCGCTTGCATATCCTTCTTCCTTTTGCAATCCATGCTCCACGGCCCACCTGCGGTTCCCATCGGGAATGACGCCGATGTGGGAAGGAACTCGTTTAAATGTGGGAATCTCCATAAAGTGCCTCCACTCCGGCTCCGCAGCCCATTCGCGCATCGGAGGAAAAAAATTATCTGATGCTCAATTATCACACCGGATCATGCCGGCGTTCTGGATGCTCGGGGTCCCAGGAACCACCATATAATCAGACCCACAACAGGTAAAATTATAATCAGCAATATCCAGAGCACCTTGGCCAGTGCGGATGCACCCGGCGCCTGTAAGATCAACACAATAGCCCATATATCGGCAATAAAAATAATTACGCCAAGAATGAATTCCATATATATCTCCTTGGAATGAACTTGCTTCGACTTTACTTAAGTACTTATTGTAACGGCCTCTCGTCAAAAGAATATGGGGGATATCATGTAATCGACGGCAATAACAAACTGAATATATATATTTTTCGAATTTCAGGTAAGTGATTGGCACATTATCTTATCTTTCAGGGTATTGACCGCAAATCATCTGCATTTCGTGTACCATGCCGCAGATGCAGAGCCCATGTTCGGACTTTTTTGAACCGGCGCGCGCGAGTGCAACAGGAGAGCTTCGCGTGACGATGCACAGTCGAAACACAGTCTGAGCCTGGCAAAATTGCATGCCTCTCAAGGGCAGAGAATTATTCGCACACGAGAATTCCGGGCGCGTGACTTGCGTGTAGTTATAATGCCGGACATGGCCTGTAAGAAGCTTCCAGCAGAATCATCCTTTTTAAATATACAGGAACGACCCTATTCAGAAAAAGCAGTAGTTATAAGTATAATAATTAATTAAATTTCCCGTTCCTCAATAAGAACCGGAACAGCCGCCCAATTAGCGAGAAACAAGGAAATAAGAGATGTCGCGCTATACCGGATATATTTGTGTTCTCCTTTTCGCCTTGACTGTATCGTGCACTGTCGGCCCGGAATACCGGAGGCCCGAAAAAGTGGCTGAATCGACCTCTGCCTTTAAAGAATATATCAGCCATGTACAGGATGTCACTGAAGCCGGCGGGATCAGCCGATGGTGGCGGCGGATGCAGGATCCCTGGATGGATCGCCATGTGCGCCTCCTCATTGAAGAAAATCTGCAGCTGAAAGAAGCCGCTGCACGGATAGAGCAGGCACGGGCTCAAATAGGTATAGAAAAAGGCGAACGCCTGCCGGACATATCACTCTCAGCGGCGACTCGAAGGCGGGTGCAATCACTGGAAAGTCTGGCAATTTCCTCCGGTGTCCCGGCTGTGGGCGGAGGAATGGATGAACGTATTTACATCACGCAAGTAGAGGCGGGATTAAGCACGAGCTGGCAGCTCGATCTGTTCGGCAGAATCAAAAAGCGGATTTCAGCCGCGACAGGGAGGTATCAAGCGTTTCGCGCCGATGCCGTAGCGCTTGTTCACTCTCTCATTGCGGAACTGGCCCGCGGCCGGGTCGCTCTGGCAACCTTGAAGAGGCGATTGGAACTAACCGAGGAAACTGTGGAAAGCCGGAAAATCACGCTGAATACGGTAGAACGCCGTTACCGGCTGGGAGCACGCGGGATTTCGGCGGAAGATGTCTACCTCGCCCGCGAAAACCTTTCATCGGCCGCTTCGATCCTGCCCGATCTGAGGCGCCAGATGGCTGAACAGGCATATTCCCTTGACGTACTGATGGGCCGTGTACCTGGCTTTCTCAATTTTTCTGATATTACCCTTTCGCCGCTGCCCCCCCCACAGGATATCGATGTGGGACTTCCGGCCCATTTACTCGACCGCCGACCGGATCTTCAGGCGGCGGAACTGCGATTGATCGCAGAGACAGAGGAAATAGGAGTGGCAATAGCAAACCTTTATCCCGATCTCACGCTGAATGGAAATATCGGAGTTCAAAACGATGATTTTTCCGATCTCATCAGAGGAAACGGTTTCCTGGCCTCACTGGCGGGTAACATCCTGGTGCGCATATTTGAAGGTGGACGGCTCCGCGCGAACATTGATCTTCAGGAGGCGCAGGCCCGGGAGCTTGCGGCTTCTTATGCGCGGCAGGTTTTAAGCGCCATCGCCGAAGTGGAGATTGCTCTGAGCAATTCACGATATCTTTCTGAACGCATTGCCGAACTCGAAATCAGAAAGACAAACATTCGCAAGGCAGACGAGGAAGCCTGGGTTAATTACCGCCGGGGCTTAAGACCTCTTGTAGAAGTTTTGGAATTGCAGCGGCGTCGTTATAATGCGGAGCAGGAATATCTTCTGACCGCCCAGGCTGCCTGGAACAATCGAATTGCGCTTTATCTGGCATTAGGCGGCGACTGGCTTGACGAAAAACCCGTTCTCCGGCCCCTTCCCGTCCCGACCGTGAGCGATCATGAACGACGATAAGGGCAAAGAGAAGAAGCAGGATAAGAAGACCAGGATATTGGGCTTTCTGCAACTTGTCATTGTGGTGGCGATTATCGTCGGCGCCTTTCTTCTATCCTCCTATCTCTCGCGCCTCGAGAAAACACCTGCCCCCGAACGTAGAACCGGCCTTCGGGAGGTTCTTGTCGAAACGGTCCGCATTGAGCCGCGCACCTTTCGATTGCGGTTCACAACCACCGGGACCGTGCAGGTGCGCGCCATGACAGATATCGTCCCCCAGGTAAGCGGGCGTATTGTCGAAATCGACGAAAGGGCCTTTCCGGGCGGTCTTATTACAGAAGCAATGGTGTTGTTTCATATCGAAAAGGACGACTATCTCCTGGAAGTGGAAAGAATGGAAGCCGAAGTCGCCCGCGCGGAAACGCAACTCAAGCTCCAGGAGGCAAGTTCCCAGGCGGCCGTCGCGGAATGGAAGGATCTCAATCCGAATACCTCCGTTCCGCCGCTGGTCGCTGAACGGCCTCAGCTGGAAGAGGCAAAAGCCGCACTCAGGGCGGCCAGGGCCCGCCTGAAAACCGCCCGTCTGAATCTGTCACGCACGGAATTTCGATTGCCCTTCACCGGCAGGGTGACGGAATTCCAACTGGAGATCGGGCAATATGCGGTGGCAGGACAATCCTATGGTCAGGTGTACCGGCTCGATTCTCTGGAAATCAATGTGCCCCTGGAAGAACGGCAGCTCGATTGGCTGCTGGAAGCGGAAGATCCGGAAATCACAATAGAAAGCGGATTTATGGATTACGATCGGTATCACGGCTATGTCAAGAGGGTTGCGGGAAAGCTTGACCCTCAGACACGGTTCTCCAGAGCTATACTCGGGCTGAAAGAAGCCATGCCGAAACTTGTTCCCGACGTGTTTGTCGTTGTCCACGTTATCGGCCCCGCCCGCGAGAATGTGTGGACCCTGCCACTCGACGCACTCCAGGAAAACGGGGGTATCTGGATCGTCACGCCGGAAACGGAGCTTGCCCTGATCCGGCCCGAGATCCTGCAGATCAATGACGAATTTGTTATCGCCAGGAGTAATGGCCGGCCGATACTGGCTGTACGCGGGAATCTCCCCGAGGCCACCGAAGGGACTCCGGTCCGCCTGTCCCGGTCTGCGGAAAGCGGGAACGGCAATGAATAGTGAAAACAGAACTGCTGTGGAGCAAAAGGGCCTGATCGGCTGGTTCGTCGGCAATCATGTAGCCGCCAACCTGCTTCTTATGTTTTTTGTAGCAGGCGGTCTTTTGGCTGTCTGGAACATGCGGACGGAATTGTTCCCGACCATCGACCCCCGCCTTATTACAATCCAGGTTCCCTACCCCGGGTCGACCCCCCACGAGGTCGAAGACGGCATAACGCGCCGCGTCGAAGAAGCGGTCATCGGCGTAGAGGGTGTAAAGGAGGTGACTTCCGTTGCCCAGGAGGGACTGGGGGTGGTCACCATCGAAGTAGAACAATTCGCCGATACCGACGACGTGCTCGACGACGTGGAAACAGCCGTGGACCAGTTGATCGATTTCCCCCCTCAGGAAGCTGAAGAACCTGTCATTGTGAAGATAAAGCCCCAGCCATCGGTGATCACTCTGGTCCTCTACGGCAATATTCCCGAGTTGACGCTGAAGCGGTGGGCCGAACGCCTGGAAGACGAGATGCTGCGCACTGCCGGCATTTCTCTCGTCCAGGTCCAGGGGGCCAGGGAATACGAGATTTCAATCGAGATATCCGAAGAAGACCTGAGGAAATACGATCTATCCATCGAACAGGTCGGGCGGGCAGTGGCTGCCTCTGCGATCGATTTCCCCGCCGGAACCGTGGAAACGGAGGCAGGCGACGTCCTCCTGCGCATTCAGGAAAAAGGGTATGTGGGAAAGGCCTTTGAAGACATCGTCATTCTGAGCCGGCCCGACGGCAGCCTGCTGCGATTGAACGATATCGCCGAAATCGTCGACGGCTTCAGGGACGACAACCTGATCACGCGCTACAAAGGGGAACCGGCCGTTTTCATTGAGGTATTCCGAAGCGAGTCGCAGGATACCCTGAGGGTGGAGCAGGCGGTAAATAAGTACCTCTCCCGTCTGAGGCTGCCCGCAGGCCTGCAGATCGCCATTCTCGAAAATCAGACACAAATCCTGAAACAGCGCATGAACCTCCTGGCCAGAAATGCCATACTGGGCTTCGTTCTGGTATTCCTGGTTCTCTTGCTGTTCCTCGATTTGAAGCTTGCCTTCTGGACCAGTCTCGGCATTCCCATCTCCTTTTTTGGCGGTCTTCTGATCGTGTTTATAGGCGGGCTCAGTTTCAACATGATCACCCTCTTTGCCCTGATAGTGGTGCTGGGCATCGTTGTGGACGACGCCATCGTCACCGGCGAGAGCATCTTTTCCGAACAGGAGGCGGGGAGAAAAGACGCGGATGCGGCATTGAGGGGTGTCAGCGCGATCCGGGCGCCGGTGACCGTCGGCGTTTTGACCACCATGGCGGCCTTCGCCCCCCTGGCGTTCACTACCGGCGTACTGGGTCAAGTTATGCGCCCGATACCCATATTCGTCATAAGCATTCTTCTGGTTTCGCTTATTGAGGCCTTCACGATCCTGCCGGCCCATCTATCTTCCTCCGCACGATGGAGCCGCGGCGCCGTTTCAGGAATAAGCAGAAATTTCAATATGCTTCTGGATCGTTTTGTGGATCGCATTGTAATCCCGGTGCTGCGGAGGGCCGTCCGCTGGCGATACGCCGTTCTGGCGCTCTTCGCGGCGCTGTTGATCCTGCTTATGGGGATGGTGCGGGGCGACATCATTCGTTTCATCTTCTTCCCCCAGATCGAAGGGGACGAAGTCACGGCGAAATTGATCATGCCTGTCGGCACGCCCTTCGAAGTCACCCGTCGAAACGCCCTGCGGATGATGGAGGCGGCGAGGCACATCGGCGAGGAATTGTCCCGGCGCGAGGACAGGAACCTCTTCGAAGGCACCGCAATCATTATAGGTGCGACATTCGCCGAATCGGGGCCGGGGGCAGCGGGAGCGGTGCAGGCAACGACGGGAAATCGCGCCGAGGTGCTCATCAAGCTTATCGATGCCCCTCTCAGGACCGTTTCGGCCCAGGAGGTCGAAAACCGTCTGAAGGCCACAATCGGCGACATTCCCAATGCCGACGAATTGACCTTCGAAAGCAGCATTATAACCGGCGGCGCCGATCTGAACATTCAGCTTTCCCATGATGATACGGCAGTCCTGAACGCCGCCGCCGATTTGATGAAACACCGCATGCAGACCATGGACGGCGTTGAAGAAATCGCCGACAGCCTGAAGGCCGGCAAACTGGAATATGTCTTCGAACTTACCCCCCAGGGACTCGCAGCGGGTCTTTCTCCCGCCGAACTGGGCCGGCAGTTGCGCAATGCCTTCTTCGGCTATGAGGTCCAGCGGATCCAGCGGGCCCGGTCCGAGCTGAAGGTGATGGTCCGGTACCCGAAGGAAAGGCGGGAGCAGATCCGGGATATCTATAATTTCCGGGTAACCCTGCCCGACGGCGAAAAGGCGCCGCTGGAGGTCATGGCGCGGATAAAACAGCAGCGCGCCTATGCCGAAATCAGACGGGTCAACGGGCAGCGGGTCGTCAATATCACCGCCGACGTGGATCAACGCACCACCACACCGGGGGATGCCCTGGCTGTTGTCATGGAAAAGATCGTTCCGGAGATAAAGGAGCGATATCCGGGCGTCGAAGCGGAAGTGACCGGAGAAAGCGAGGACCGCCGCGAGGATCTGGCATCCCTCTTTCAGAACATGAGTATCGCCCTTCTCATTATTTTTGTCATGCTGGGCGCCCAGCTCAGAAGCTACATCCAGCCCTTCATTATCATGGCCATCATCCCCTTCGGAATGATAGGCGCCGTCCTGGGGCATCTCCTGCTCGGATTCGATCTTTCTTTCGTTTCGGTCTTCGGAATGGTGGCATTGACAGGTGTCGTAATCAATGATTCGGTCATTCTCGTCGATTATTTCAACAAGGAGCGCAAGAAAAAAGAAAAAGACGAGGCCGAGGCCGTGTTCGACGCCGTTCGCCGCCGGTTCCGGCCGATACTCCTGACCACTATGACCACAAGTTTCGCGCTGCTTCCCATGCTTCTGGAGACCAGCCTTCAGGCCCGCTTCCTTATCCCCATGGCCATAAGCCTCGCCTTCGGGCTTCTTTTCGCAAGCTTCCTTTTGCCCTTTCTCCTTCCCGTTCTGATCAGCATCTCGGGCGATATCTCCAAAGGGCTCAGGATCAGAAAACATTAGAGAAAGGAGGAAACCTGCATGCCAGAAATTCGAATAGGAATTTCCGGGTGGACATACGATAGATGGAGAGGAGATTTTTATCCGGAAGACCTTCCCAAAAGCAGGGAATTGGAATATGCCAGCCGTAAATTCAATTCCATCGAGGTAAACGGCTCCTTCTATTCCCTCATAAGCCCGAAAAGCTGGAAGAAATATTACGATCAGACACCCGCCGGTTTCCTCTTTGCCGTGAAAGGAAGCCGCTTCATCACCCACAACAAAAAGCTCAAGGACATTCGCGGCCCGCTGGCAAATTTCTTCGCCTCGGGACTTTTGGAATTGAAGGAGAAATTGGGGCCCATCCTGTGGCAGTTCCCTTCCAGGGGCGTCAATCCCGACCGCTTTCCCGAATTTTTCGAACTGCTTCCGGCGAATACCGAGGAGGCCTCGGCACTGGCCCACAGGCACGACCGGCGGGTCAGCGGAAGAACATCCATGTCCGCCGATCGCAAGAGGCGCATCCGATACGCCGTCGAATTGCGTGATCCCGACCTGTTTTCGCCGGAGTTCGTGCGCCTTGCCCGGCAGCACGGCGCCGCCCTTGTCTTCTCCCACTGCGGCGGCAACTGGCCCTACACGGAGGAACCTACCGGCGGGTTCGTCTATATTCGCCTCCACGGCGCTCCTCATACCTATGCAAGCCGCTATTCGGATTCCGATCTCGATCGATGGGCCGAAAAAATCCGCCGCTGGGCAGACGGAAAAGAACCTTCCCTGCCGGCAAGGATAACGGACCGGAAACCGCCGGCAAGAAAATCACGGGACGCTTACATATATTTCGACAACGACTCGGAAGGCCATGCGCCGCATGACGCGCGGCGCCTTATGGAACGGCTCTCCGTTACAGGAGGAATGTAATGGACTGGTTATATCTCTTTATCGGTTCCGATTCGGACACCATAGTCTGGTGGCAGATGAGCATCCGGGCAGCCCTGATATTCTTCTACGGAATCCTGCTTGTCCGATACGGCGGCAAACGGATTTTCGGGAAAAATACGAGCTTCGACATCGTTCAGGGGGTCATTCTCGGATCGATCCTGAGCCGGGCGCTGACCGGAAATGCGAGATTCCTGCCGACGATCGCCGCGGCGACCGTCCTTGTCCTGCTCCACAGGATACTTGCCCTGGCTGCCTTCAAGAGCTCGAAAATCGGGCATCTTATAAAAGGCACGGAAGATATGCTTGTTGAAAACGGAAATATATTGTGGGATCAGATGAAAAAAAACAGTATCACCAAACACGATCTCGAAGTCGCCATGAGACAGACTGGAATAACCGAACTTTCCCGTGTAAAGACCGTTTACCTGGAAAGGAGCGGAAATATAAGCGTGATCGCGAAATAGGGGATCAAGATCTGCCGATACCGCCCGGGTGAAGCGACTGTCAGCATTCCAACCTCCCTTTCCGGCGCCGAGAGATGCAGGTCAGTCGATCTCCCGCGGGCCTTCAATGGTACCGCGCTTCTGCAGGTACTCGGCCGCGAGCCAGCATGCAAGCGCCCACATCAGACCGAAACTCCAGCCGGCAAGGACGTCCGTCGGATAATGGACGCCCAGGTAGATGCGGCTGAGCCCCACCAGGAGCGTCACAAGGAGTGCGGTTCCGATATAGTACAATTTCAGCCGCAGCCGTGTGCTCGTCCTCGCGAGCAGAACGCCCAAAGTCAGATAGACGATTGCCGAAAGCATCGCATGGCCGCTGGGGAAGCTGGCCGTCACTACGTGAGTGGCGGCGGACCCGAACTCCGGGCGGGGACGGCCGAACAGATTTTTCAGCAGAAGCGATATGAATTCGCCTCCGAGGGTGGCAGCCACCAGCAGCACGAACATGCGCCTGCGGTTGCGTATGAGCAGATACCCGGCGCAGACGACGCTTACCAGCACGAGAACGGCGACACTCCCCAGGGCTGTAATATCGCGCCACATATCCTCGAACCACTCGGGGCCGACAGGATCGCTCATATCTCCTGGAACCCGCAGCTTGAAGAGGACCCACTCATCATACTGGAGCGTGCTTCCCTCCAGCACCTCATCGGCCAGTTCGATCACCGCCCAGCCGGTAAACAAAAGCAGCGCCAGGCCAGCCAGCATTATAAGATCGGTATTTTGCCTCATCCACCGGTAGAAGGAGAATGACCGGTTCAGAAAACCCTCTATGGTTTTTCGATTCACAATAGTATTTCTCCCGGAATCTGATATTCACGGCCTATGTAACCGGCATACGATAACAAAACTCAAACCATAGCGGCTCGCCGGCACGCGGCGTTCCTTCGAAACGCGACTGCGAAAAGCGCATATAGATTTAATGGTTTCTGAGGCTGTCGATCAATTCGCTCTTCTTCATTTTTGAACGGCCTTCGATGCCGATTTCCCTGGCTTTGTCGTAAAGGTCCGATTTGCTCCACTCCTCATATTTGGGCGACCTGCCTCCCCGCTTTCCCGCCTGCGATCGCGGTGTGTTCGCTATCCTTGCCGCCTTTTCCTTGCTCATCCCCTTCTTTCGCAGCTTTTCATAGCGCTCATCGTCCTTGATCTGGGGCCCGTGATCTTTTGCCATCGCTCCCATCCTTTCCGGGCTTCGCCCTTTTTTTTAGGGGCTTCGCCCCGTTTCGCAATTCGTGTTTCGCGTTAAATGCCCTTTAACCCAACCGGCCGAAGGCCGCCAGCCAGGAACCGTTTTATTCTTTTTCCGGCAAGGTTTCCGGCCCCGCCGGTCTTCCATCCGGTCCTATCCACTGCACCTGTCTTCTCGTATAGACGGGGATAATGTGTTTTCCGTGTCTCGGGTCACGGAGTTCCTGATTCACCCTGGCGAATAACATGCTTTTCCATTTTCGCCGTTCCCGGGCATTTACGAGGTACCGGATGCTCAAGTCGGTCCAGGATTCGGACATGGAGACAAAAACCTGCGGTTCTTCGGAAACCGAATCTTCCAGACCTTCGCGCCTGAGAATACGGCTGTAGAGGCGGGCCGGCTCGACCATATAGTCTTTCAGCATCTCCCGGGCCACCCCCTCAAACAGCTTCTGCGCATAGGCGAGATCCGATTCGTTGGCGATCTGCACCGCCAGCTCGTCCCATACAAAGGGAAAATCCCGTGTCAGATTGAAAACGGTCCCGGTGAGCACTTCGTTATTGGGAAAGGTCACCAGCCGCCCCGTCGGCTGCTCGGCAAGGACGAAACCGGGACGGTGGGGATCGCCGATCTCCCAGACAGTGGTGGTGAGAAAATCGATGCGATAGACATCGCCGAACACTTCTCCCACCAGAATCCGGTCTCCAACCCGGTAATACCCTTTGAAGGAATTCAGGAGCCATCCGGTAAAACTCTCTATGGGCGTCTGCAGGGCCCAGGAAAGAGCGAGGCCGACCAGGCCCAGGGAACCGACCAGGGCCCTGATGTCGCCGGCAAGAACGCTCAGGGCGACGCCGATTGCCACAAGCCAGATCGAAACCCCGACAATAGCCGAAACGGCATTGAACCGTTCCCAGCGCTTGAGAAGTCTTCGAAGAAGCGGCCGGATCAGCAGCATCAGAAGCCAGGCAATGCATAGTACGCCGAAGGCGATTAAAAATTTCGGAAGATTATTGAAAAAATCAAGCCACAGCCGCTGAACGGTGCCGATTGCCTCTTCAGCGGCCTCCTGTCCGGTCGGCGCGACCTGTTCGCCCGTCTGTGCCGGACCGTTTGCTTTGTTCTGTGCCGCAAGTTCCATATCGCCTGGCAAAAAAAGGATCATCAACATGCCGGTGAGGGCGACGGCCAGTATGGTGGCCTGGCGAAACCACCGAAGCCTGGACCTGGCCCCCCTCATGGACTCGGCCAGCCGGCGCCGCCGGTCCAACTTTCTAAGACGCCGGACCGGACGCGCCTTTGCCGTGGGAGGGCGGCTTCCGATCCGCCTCTGAAAAGATCTATTTCTCATTGCGGCCGGCATAATGATTCATTGCTCATCAGAGTCTATATGCTTCAGATTCGTTACTGCAGGCGCATGCAGTATTTTTCCCCCTGCATCGAATCTCGACCCGTGACAGGGGCAGTCCCAACTGCGCTCCGCATTGTTCCACTCAAGTTTGCAATACATATGGGTGCACCGGTCCGAAAGGGTGTGAATTTTTCCCGTTTCATCCCTGAAGGCAGCTGCCTTTTTTCCTTTTATTTTGATTATACCGGCATCACCCGGAACGAGTTCGTCGGCGGATTTCCCGTCCGCCGAAAAAATATTTTTAATGAAAGTATTGGCTACGTGGAGGTTTCTTGAGTAAAAACGTCCAGTCCGGTAGGGATTCGTCCGCATCGGGTCGAAGGCGGAACTCCAGGGATTTTCTTTTCCCGTGATCATATCGGACAGGATAATTCCGGCTGCCGTCCCGTTTGTCATCCCCCAACCGCCGAATCCGGCGGCCGTAAAGATACGCTTGGAAAAGCGGGAATGGAGACCGATGAACGGAACCTTGTCCATTGAATCATTGTCCTGTGTCGACCAGCGATAATCGATCGATCGGACCTGGAAGTGAGCTTTTACGAACAACTCCAGCCGCCGGAACCTTTCGCGGGTGTCCGTCACATATCCGGTGACATGATCTTCTCCGCCCGCCAGTACGAAGGTCTGCCCGTCGTCCGTTTCGTGGTTTCTGAAAGTATGGAAGGGGGGCGCAGCGCTGTAATACATCCCGTTTATCGCCTCTCCTTTCACCGTGAAGGCGATGACATATGACCGCCTGGGGATCATTTTCGCGAAAAACAATCCGCGGTTTAAAATCGGAAAGTTGGTGGCGATAACAACTTTATCCGCCTTGATCTTCACCCGATCCGTATCAATCTCGCAGGGGCCGCCCTCACGTACATGCATAACGCGGCTGCGTTCGTAGATGCGGCTGCCCGTCCCGGGAATCTCTTGTGCCAGCGCTCGAAGATATTTCCGGGGATGAAAAAACGCCTGATTTTCGTAACAGATTCCCTTCTTGAAAGGAAACGGAACATCCGCCGATTCGCGGAAACTGACAGAAAGACCCAGCGCCGCCGCCGTTTCGACTTCCATCTCGATTTCCCTTTGATCCTTCGCCTCCGGCGTATAGGTGCAGGCAAAGGTGCGCCGGAAATCGCAGGACAGGGCGTTTTCTTTTATATACCCGGCAATGAAGTCGATCGCCCCCTGATTCGCCTCAGCATAGAGGCGGGCCTTTTCCTCTCCGAATTTTTTTACCAGATGCCGGTAGACGAGGCCGTGGGCGGCGGTAATTTTTGCGGTCGTATGGCCGCTGACCCCTTGTGCAATCTCATCGGCCTCCAGAAGGACAACCTTCGCCCCTGAGCGCTTCAGGAGCATGGCCGCCGCCAGACCGACAATGCCGCCCCCGACGACGGCGACGTCGAAGTGTGCATCGATCGAATCTTGCGCCGGCGGCGGGTAATCCGCTGCCGGCGCGGTAGCGATCCAGAGGCTCTTTTTTTCTCTTTCGATGATTTCTCTTCCTCTATCCATTTCAGGCATTCTCATCTTTATCGGTTCCCTTTATTTTCTATGCAAAAACCGAGGATCTTCAGTCCAAAGGCTTTTCAGGTGCTACCGGATGCTCCTCGTCTTCGAGCAGCTCCCAGGTCCATCTTTCATTCCGGACCAGTGCGGCCAGGAGCCTCCTGCGCTCCGATAATTCGGGAAAATGACTCTCGAATTCAGCCTTCGAAACCGCCGGCAGACCACACAGGCGAAGTGGGTCCAGCGAGGGGATCGGAGGGTCTTTATCGACCGGCTCAATAAAAGCCGCCTCTTTCATCATATACAGAAATTGCGTTACCGCCCGGCGTGCCGGTATGTAGATTCCCGGCGGAACTCCGCACTCCTCCTTCAGTCCGAAGCGCATGACGGTGAGGGCTTCATCCATTGCCGCTATTCCGAGTCCCAGAGATTCGGAGCGCCTCCGTACATGGAAATAGTGGAGCCACGGATAGGTCAGGTGCTGCTGCGCCAGCTGCGAAAGGTTCGGCAACAGCGAGAGCAGATGTTCCGACAGAATCCTGAAATCCTTTCCATTCCATGTAGTGAGCAAAATGCCCCGGCCGGTTGTACCGATACTCGCAATCGCAAATGCCATCCGGCGTTTCATGGTTGCGGCCTGTACCACCGGGACAAGATAGGTGACACCGAAGGTAATCATGAAAAGACCCATCAACGATGCGAAGGCTGTAAGAAATTGGTAAAGAGCTCCACGGGGACTGAAATCGCCGACGCCAAGCGTAAAAATGGTAGATCCGGTAAAATAGACGCGGTCCCAAAATCCTGCCTCGCTGAGTGATTGTGATTGCACTATCGCCCGTTCCCCTGCCAGAAAAATCAGAGACCATCCAAGCCACAGCATACCCACCCATACGGCGAAAACCGATACCAGAATGATTATCGCGATCCATGACAAAAACAGACGCGATTTGCGTTTTCTTCCAATCCTAAGCAATATTCTGTACAATCGGTTGGAAAAGCGCTTGGTCAGCAGCCCGCCCCCCAATCCCATAGTCGACCACATGACATCAAGCACAAGCGCGATTAAAACTAAAATTCCCGCTGTATCGAGGACATAGGGCATCGCTATCGTCTCCGCATAAACTTTCAACCCGGCACTATTCAGTCCCTGCATATATTATCCTTTATTTCCCGACGCGGGGAATGGGGTGAATCAATTATATTTATGTGGAATATCGGGTACTCTCGGGATCTTGACGTGCAAATTTCAGCTTTTTTCCCATGATCCGATCGTGATATTCTATAGACACATTTCCGATTTACAGAAGGGGATTCCCGTTGAAAGAAAATAAAAATGGATCGGCAGTCTATGCCGATGGCAAGGAAGCCGCACATCGTGCCGAGCTTATCTATGTGGATGAGATGACGCCGGGAATCCGCAGGAGGCGTCAGGGGCGGGGGTTCATCTATTTCGATCCGTCAGGTACTCCTGTAACAGATAGTCAACTGATTTCCCGCATTCGATCGCTTGTCATACCGCCCGCATGGAGTAAGGTGTGGATTGCCTGCGCAGCTGACGGCCACATCCAGGCGACAGGCCGGGACACCCGGGGCAGAAAACAATACATTTACCATATGAAATGGCATGAGACCAGGAACCGGACAAAATTCGAAAGGCTGTTGACTTTCGGCCGGGCTCTCCCGCTAATACGAATGCAGGTTGAAGCCGATCTTTCGGCAAAGAATATGACAAAAAGAAAAGCTGCGGCGTTCGTAACAAAACTTCTCGATATTACCGGGATGAGGATCGGCAATCGTGAATATGCGCGGATGAACCAGTCCCGCGGACTTACGACCCTTCTCGACGAACATCTGGAAGTAAGGGGAGCGCGAATTCACTTTAATTATCCGGGGAAAGGAGGGAAACGCAGGATATTCGATTTTTATGATACACGACTGGCCGGCCTGGCAAAAAAGTTTCAGGACCTTCCCGGCCAGGAGCTGATCCGGTATGTGAATGATAAAGGAGAATATCAGACAGTGGAATCGGGCGATGTAAATGAATATCTGGAAGAAATCACCGGCATCGACTTCACGGCCAAAGATTTCCGAACCTGGAACGGCACGGTGAATGCCGCGGCAGAACTTTACAAAAAAGGCCCCGCAGAAACAAAAAAGGCACAGTCCGGGAATATTTCTCAGGCGATCAAAAAAGCAGCGAAAGAACTTGGGAATACTCCCTCGATCTGCAGAAAATACTATGTCCATCCCACTGTGATCGAAAGTTATTTGAAAGGGGATTTCTTTGATCATTGGGAAAATGCCGGGAACAGGATTTCAGAAAATGACTCTGATTTGAAACGGGAAGAGCAGGCGGTTCTCAGAATGCTGGAGTTGGGCTCCTAATTGGGGACGGGTTCACATTTCTCTCCACACATTTCCGCAATTGCGATTTTAATAAGAGAGAAATGTGAACCCGTCCCCAATTAAGACAATAATTGGTTTGTTATACGTATATCAGCGGATATCATTCCTTCTCCCTTCCTTTATACTTATGAATCGAATTAATTGCATGAAAATGAAATCAAAAAGCGGTCCTGTACCGCAAAGGAGGAGAGGATGAATCCATTGAAGGAAAAAGGAATACCGATCGAGAAGCAGACGAAGAGCTGGTCGGAGGCAAATGTTACGCCTTACAATAAAAAAGAGGTGCATCCCTATACGAGAACCCGGGTGATATTCATGAACGGCATCGAAGTGGAAGGGGCGATCTTCAGCCACCAGTGTGCCCGTCACACCGACGATATGGAACTGAAGAAAATGCTGGCCCTGACGAGAAGAATCGAGCAGCAGCAGCAAAAAATGATCAATTGGCTGATTCCTGGGGACGAGCATGTCCTCGCGGTGACCATTGGATACGAACAGGTGGCCGTCGATCTGACCGCCTTTCTGGCCCGCACGGAACCGGATACATACGTAAAGGCCGCCCTCGATTTCGCCCTGCTCGAGGATTTCGATCACCTGTACCGTTATGCCAATCTGATGAATATCGTCATGGAAAAAGAGGCAGCCGAAATTACGGGTCAATTCACGGAAATTACCATCGGCAGGCCCACCAGCGCCGAGCACAGGTATCCCTTCGATGATGTGCGCAGGCATTATGATGCACAATCGGCCGACTTTCTGACGAAACTCCATGTCCTTACGATCGTTGCAGCGGAGCAGCAGACAATGAACTTCTACATGAACGTGGGAAACCGCCCGGAGGCGATGCTGGGACGGGGATTGTACCTGGAAATCGGACAGGTAGAAGAACAGCACGTCACTCATTACGAATCGCTGGCCGATCCGCGGGCGTCCTGGTTCGAGCGCCTGGTGCTGCACGAGTATAACGAATGCTGGCTCTACCATTCAATGGCCCGGCAGGAGCCGGATCCGCATATCAAAAAAATATGGGAAGAGCACCTCGAAATGGAAATCGAGCATCTGAAAATCGCCTGCGAGATCATGAAAGACAAAGGCAGGAAAGATCCTGAAGAAATGCTCCCGAAACAACTGCCCGACCCGCTGATATTCGAATCGAACATAGAGTATGTCCGGGATATCATGGCCAAACAGACCGACTACAACGCCGATGGAACGGAATTCCTCCCCGGCGAAAAGATGTCGAAAGATTCACGTTACCGCGAGCATCAGGAGAAAGTCAACAAGGGCGGCGCGCCCAGCGATCGGGTGATCGACGAACATAAGAAGGAGAAGGGAAAGGACTACCGCCAGGAACTCAAAGGACCCCATCCGATAGAGCGATTCCGGAAATAACAGGTACGGAAAGGAGAGAATCATGAGTAAAGTAGCAGTAATAATAACCGATTTTTTTGAAGACGTTGAATACACCGGCCCGGCCAAGGAATTCCGCGATGCCGGGCACGAGCTGATCCATGTAGGGCTGGAGAAGGGGACGACGGTAAGGGGAAAGAAAAAGGAGACTCCCGTCAAGATAGACGTGGCGGTAAGCGAAGCAAAGGTCGAAGATTTCGATGCCCTCATGATTCCGGGGGGATATTCTCCCGATCAACTGAGGGTGAATGAAAACGCCGTAGACTTCGCTCGCTCTTTCGTAAAGAGCGGAAAACCGGTTTTTTCGATCTGCCACGGTCCGCAGATCCTGATCACCGCCGATGTCATCAGGGGAAGGAAAATCACCGGCTATAAATCGATCATACAGGACATTAAAAATGCAGGCGCCGAATTCATCGATCGGGAGGTAGTGGAAGATGGAAACCTGATCTCAAGCCGGAATCCCGACGATATTCCGGCCTTCACCAAGGCTTCGCTTGCAAAGCTGAAATGACGGACCCCCTGCAATTCCCCCCTTTCGAAGAGAGAAGTTGTTATTCTACATAAGGGGGGAATTATTTTTTAGCAACGAGAAGGTATAGCATCATCCCGATTTTCCACTCAGCAATTGTCTGCCTCAGGTGCGGTCCGACCCTCCAACTTTGACAATTTTGTTGTAGATACCGAAAAGAAGAAGCGGCGCCACCCATTGGCCCACGAAACGGCTTTTCTCTTCATTGCCGGCGACTTCGAAATAAAGCGAAACGCCGATTGAACCGAGCGCTGCCCAAAGCCACATATCGGAGGGCAGCTTTGCCGTTTGCTTCTCAATAATTTTCGCAATACTTCCTTCCGCATGCTTTTCGGCCTCTTCCCGGGCCTTCGTTTTAAGTAACAAACCCATCATTACTCTCCTCCTTTTTTTAAATTACCTGATACTCGTACCCCGGCTTCCGTTTCGAATACACGAATATACCCTGCCCAATGCCGATTCAGGAAATCGTTTAAATACAGACGCTTTTTATCGTATCGCAGAACCCCTTGAAAAGCTCTACTGGAAAATTCGTATTTTGACGTATCGATATTCGCATTCTTGCGATTTTATACGGCGCCGGTGCGCTTCGCTCTAAAGGCGCCTTCCGTTTTTTACGACCTTCCAAAGGGAGTCGACAAAAAAATGTTCCGAATCAAAACCCTGATACACGATTTCAAATCCGAAGGTTTCAGCAAGTATTCCGATTTCAGATTCCGAATACTTATGGGACGATTCGGTATGGATTGCTTCCCAGGGTTCGAAAGCAAAGGAATGGCCGAGATCCCTGATGTAAATATTTTGCGATTTCCTGCTTATAAGAAAACTCTCAACCGCTCCCGAGGCGGCATTATAGGTGCTGAAATAATCGAACGCGGCGGGATCGAATTCCCCTCCCAGCTCCCTGTTTATGCGGTAAAGGAGGTTGCGGTTGAAATCGGACGTGACTCCCTGTGAATCGTTGTAGGCCCGGATCATCGTCCCGGCATCCTTTTTCAGGTCGAAACCGATCAGGACATAATCTCCATCATTCAGCAGATTCCAGAGATTGCACACAAATGACTCCGCTTCGGCTGATTTGAAGTTGCCGATAGTTGATCCCAGAAACAATAACAGATTTTTAATTCTTACATCCTGCAACTGCCGGGAAAGATAATGAAGGCCGTCGAAATATTCGGCAATCAGACCTTCGATTTCGAGATTCCGGCATCCGTGGTCCATGCTGTCGATTAATTCCCTCATGGCCCTTTCGCTGATGTCGATCGGAATATAGCGGAAATCGAGACCCTGCCTGCAAAAGGCATCGAGCAGTATACCGGTCTTTTCTCCATCGCCGGCGCCGAGTTCGACAAGATTGAACCGGAAGGGACCGAAGGTGTTGCAGAAATCATCTTTACAGCGCTCCAGGATCTCAAGTTCGCAATTGGTCAGGTAGTATTCCTGAAGCCCGGTAATCTTCTGATACAATTCAAAGCCCCGGCTGTCGTAGATGTATTTGCAGGGAAGCGCCTTCGGACGCCGGGAAAGACCGAGGCCGACATCGAGAGCAAACTGCCGGCGCTGCCTTTCTTTATGCAAATCTGCACTGGTCAGGATTTTACACCCTGGCCGCCGTTTTTTCTTCAACAAAACTGATGATTCCATTTCCATCATATTTATGCCTCATCGGCCCCTTTTATTCTTACCTCGCAGGAGCACCTGTGTTTCCTTCTTCCGCAGATTGGAAGCGCGGCAAACACTGCCTATCTGCAGGACACGAAACGAATCTGCGGCCTCTGCGTGACCACAGCCTCCTCTACTGCCTCGAGCACCGCCTCCACTTCCTCAGCCGTATTTCCCATCCCCAGGGAAAAGCGCACCGTGCAGTGCGCCTCTTCTACGCTGAGGCCCATCGCCAGCAGTGCATGAGACGGATCGGGAGAACCGGCATGGCATGCCGAACCGGAAGAAAGGGCGATGCCTTTGCGGTTCAGTGCCATTACCAGCGATTCTCCCCGGATTCCGGGCAGGGTGATTGACGCGGTATTCGGCAGACGTCCGGTCCCATTGCCGTTTCTGAAGGACCCGGAGATCAGGGCCAGCACACCCTCTTCAAGCATATCCCTGAGCATCTGCACCTGTTCCATCCACCCGAAATTCCCTGACGCCTTTTCGGCAGCCTTTCCCAGGCCGACCAGGGCCGGCACGTTTTCCGTTCCGGCCCTGAGCCCCCTCTCCTGTCCTCCGCCTGCGATAAGAGGCTCCAGAAAGACTCCTTCGCGCACATACAGCGCTCCTGTCCCCTTGGGTCCGTTAAATTTATGGCCCGAAATCGTAAGCAGGTCGACCCCGAGCGATTTTACGTCAACGGGAATCTTGCCTGTCGCCTGCACCGCATCGCTATGAAAGATCACTCCTCTTTCAGAAGCGATACCGGCAAATTCAGCGATGGGCTGGATGACCCCCGTTTCGTTGTTTGCCATCATTATACTGGCCATGCAGGTACGGCAGTCGAGTGCGGCCTTGAAATCGGATACCGGTATTACACCGGATCTGTTGGGCTTCAGATAGACAACGTCAAAGCCCAGACGCTCCAGCTGTTTCATTGCATTTATTACAGAAGGGTGCTCGATTGCCGATGTAACGATGCGCTTCGGACAATGATTCACGGCAAAGGCCGCGCCTTTGATGGCCAAATTATTGGCTTCGGAGCCGCCGCTGGTAAAGGTAATCCTCCGGGGGGTGCAGTTGATGAGCAAAGCGAGGCTTCTGCGGGCTCCTTCCAGTGCCTTTTTGCTTTCCACGCCAAGATCATAGAGGCTTGAAGGATTGCCGTGGCATCGGAAAAAGCCCGTCATTGCATCGATCACCTGCGGATCCAGCGGCGACGTCGCATTATGGTCCATATAAATGAGGCGTGCCCTGCTGCTTGTTTCAACCCGATGATCGGGCCGGTATTCTTTGGCCCTTTTCAGGTGTTTTCGGCTCCTCCCTTCTCCCTTCTCGATTTCGCAAAGAAGCGCCTTATAAACCGGAAATCCCGAAATAGGATCGAAGCGGGCCAGATCGGTCAGTTCGTTGATATTGGCGTTCTGCCAGGCCCTGTTCCCCAGGGGACTGCCCCCCATGCCGCTGGCCTCTACTGCGCCCTCGACAATATCCTCCGTTACGGCAGCATACATGGAAATCCGGCCTCTTTGTGTTTTTATGTTGATGCGGTCACCGTTCGTTATATTCCTTTTTTCGGCATCACGGGCATTGATGAGAACCGTCGGAAGGGGATTTTCCTTTAGCAGCTCCGGCGCGCTCTGGTTCAGTCCATGGAGATCGATGGTCGTTCTCGCCCCCGAATTGAAGACCAGTGGGAACTTTTCGGCCAGATCCGGGCGGGAACGCGGACTTTCCCCCGGTTCAGTATAGACCGGAAGCGGGTCATAACCGTGTTCTTCGAGAACGGAAGAGGCGATTTCGAATTTTCCCGACGGCGTTTCGAATCCCGGACGGCCGTCGTTGCGGAGAAGCCCCTTTTCCCACTTCCTGTATTCCATCATGACTTCGGGAATGCGGACACTGCCTCCTGATCTTCTAACATCTTCGAGAGTAAAACCCGAACCCTCAAGTGCCCTCGTCAAAAGTTCCTCCTCGTTCTGCGGGTATAGATGCCCGTAGCCGAGACGTCGGGCCAGTTCTGCCATGATGAAAAAGTCGTTCCGGGCATCACCCACCGGATCGATGACCCGCTCCCTGATCCGGAACACCGAGCCGTATACCATGTAGGATTCTATCTCGTAATAGGTGGCGGCTGGCAGGAGGATATCGGCATACGCCGCATCGGCCGTCAGCTGCCGGTCGATACAGACCAGAAAATCGAGCGCTGCAAGGGTCTTCCTCCAGATATCCGACTGGGGCCACGAATTTATGATCGAAGCGCCAAGGCTTATGAGAAGGCGTATCGGATAGGGCCTCCCCTCCAGAACCGCCCGGGGAAGAATACCGGCATGAAACTCTCCGCGGTATTTCGTATACACCGGAAAATCATTTGCGCCTGCCGCCTTTCGCGGATCGGGATTTGCGACAAGTCCTTTCTTGTTGATCGGAAATCGATTCTGCCGCATTTGAAAGCAGTATCCTCCCGGACGATCGAGCTGCCCTGCAAGGGCCCAGGCGGTGAAGACCGCCCGTATGGCCTGCACGGCACCGTCACTGTATTCAAGACCGCTGTACATGACCGGTGCCGCCCCTTTCGCCCCGGCTATGGACCGGGCCAGATCGACAATATCGGTTGCGGGAATTCCCGTTATTCTTTCTGTCACTTCAGGCCTGTAATGCTGCACGTGGCGGACAAAATCGTCATAACCGGCAGTCCAGTTGCGGGCGAAGCCTTCGTCTGTCATTTCTTCTTCGATCATGACCTGGCACAGCGAAAGGGCAAGGGCGCCGTCCGTCCCGGGCCGAATGGGTATCCATTGTGCGTTCGGATATTTTGCAAAAAGCGTCCGGCGCGGATCTATGACGATTATCCGGGAGCCTCTCTTATGGGCCTTCTCGATCCTGGCGAAATCCACCGGGGGGCAGTGGGAGGCCGGATTCTTTCCCCAGATGACAATGAGTTCGGCATTCTCGATATCGGAGAACATATCGATCAGCATCCCTCCCATGGTGACATGGGGGGCGATCATGGCAAAAGACACGTAACAGAGGGCGCCCACGCCGAGCGTATTCGGACACCCGAAGGGAAAAAGGACGCTCGAGGCCGAAGAGACCGCCACACCGGCAGGTTGAAAAAAATCGCAGAGCGCAAGCTCGAAACTGCCGCTTCCGGTATAGACCGCGAGTGACTCGGGGCCCGATTCCGCTTTGACCTCGTACAGCCGCTTCACAATCATCTCGTATGCCTCGTCCCAGGAAATGCGCTCGAACTTGAAGGTACCCTTCTCTCCTATGCGCCGCATCGGATACTGCAGGCGGTTTTTTGAATAGACAATCTTGTCCGACATTTCGCCGATCCGGCAGAGCATGCCATACGGAGAATCACTGTCGGGCGAGACGGAGGCAATCTTTCCGTGATCGTCAAGATCAACCTCAATCCAGCAGCCAGCCGAACAAAGACCGCAAAGCGCCCTCTTTTTTAACGGCATTGACAACTAAATCCTCCTCATTCAGAACTTACATCTCCTATTCATTTTGCTTTTCATCGGGGAGAAAGGGCTGAACCACTTTCACGGGCAGCTTGAGCGTTCTTTCAAGGACGCCCAGCAGGCCCCTGCCGACGGCGGTGGGCGACATCGGCGTAACCGCAGGATTGGATAAATCGCCGCTGACCCGGACAGGGATGGCCATAAAATTCTTGCCGGCTATATGGCCGATGATGGGGATCATCTCGATAATGGTATCGACCGTCTTCAAGGGCGTCACCAGTACTGTGAGGTCGATCTTCTTTTCGGGAATGTTCAGGTTTCCCGTGAATGCCAGGTCAATCGATTTTCCGTCGATAAAGGTCTCTTCCAGTGTAACGACCCCGTTTTCGATCACTCCCGATGCCTGGGCGGTTGTATAGCCGAATCCTGCCCCGGTCAGATCGGGCGCCTGCCCTTTGAGAATTTCCGTGATGTTCACCACGGCAAGGATTTTTGCCAGAAGCCCGAATCTGAAAATGCGCCCGTCCTCGGCGGTCAATTTGAATCGCCCCTGCAAATTTTCGAAGAAGTTTTGCGAAATGCCCTTAGCCGTGATCCGGCCGGTCAGATCCATGTCACCGGTCATGAGCCTGTTTTCAAGAAAGCAGTTCAAAACGGACGCGAGCTCTTGCTCTTTTGCTTTCGCTTCGGCTTCCAGGCGCATCGGATCGGGAGCGACCCTGGCTGCGGCATCCATTTGAATGCCGCAGAGGGATCCTTCGTCAAGATCGATCCTCAGGCGATTGCCCTCCAGATTTGCCACCGCATGAAAGGGCCTCCAGGTAAGATCGTCGTATTTGAAGTAATCCGCCATGAGCGCCACCTTGCCTTCGATGTTCAATTTATCAAGGATTCCCGTCGCCCCTTCGGCGCCCTTCCCGGACTTTTCTCCCGCTTCTCCTTCTTCGCGTGCTATTTTTCTGACCTTTTCCCAATCGAACCCCCCTGTCGCCGCCACAAGATCGAGAACGATTTTCTCGGGGGAAAAGCCGATTCTTCCCTTCAGATCGATGTCGGTTTGCCTCCAGGTGAAACCGGCCGAATCGATCCGGATCGAGGAGGATCCATCTCCTGTAATGGATAATTCCCGCACCTGCACAGGGGCCTTCAGATCTTCGCCATAGGCAAAACCTCCTACCTGGATCGTACCCGTTACGCGGGATTCGGAAGGCTTTTGCCTGGATACATGCAGTTTAAAATCCCCTTTCGTCCAGCCGATCAAATCCTCTCTCCCCTGTATCAGTTTCCGCAGGGTTCCTTGTGTGAGGTGACCTTTGTACTCGGTTTCGTAGACGTCTTCTCTCAATACTGCCGTCATTCTGACGCTCGATTCGGGATCATCGATGGTCAACGTGCGGACAATTATTTTCTGCGGCGCCATTTCAATATCGAAGGCGATCCTCAGATCTTCCTTTTTGGTAAGAACGGCTTCAACCCTTTTGGTTCCGGCGCCCCACAGCAGTCGTCCGCCCGATAGGGCAATGGGGGCATCGATTCTGGCCCAGGGAGACAGATAATCCTCGGCCTTCAGCCAGGCGGCCGTTTTCTCGCTTAGCAGGCCGTTGAAGACGAATTCGAGCAGGGGGGTCCCATCCGAATAACCCTTTGCGCTGCCCGAAAGGGTCATCGAAGAGCCTTGAGCGGCAACCCTGACGCCCTTCACTGTGAGAACGGCCGGCGTCACGGCAAATTCGCCGCTTTCGACGGTAACGGCATCAGGAAAGCGCGTCGTTTCCACAATGACAGAATCAAAGGCGCCTTTTCCGCTGTAGGCGAGTTCCTTCGGTTTCGCCACCGGCCCCTTCACATTCAGTTCCGCAATTCTGAAGGCGCCTCGCAGCGAAGTAATCTGTTCGGGCAGGTCAAACCTTTTCGTTAACCACTGAACCGCTCCGGGACCGATGTCGCCGGCGGCCGAAAGATCGATCAGGGCTGTCTCGGCGCCGGGATCTTCGATATGGCCGGAAAGGGAAAAATTCGATTCCATAAGGGCCGCATTTTTAATTTCGAAGGATATCCGCCCGCGCGTCCCTTCGAAAGCGCCTGCTGCAATCCGCACAGGTGCCGGCAGTTCCTTTATGCTGAAAACGATGTTTTCCAGGCTGACCTTTCCCGATATGTCCCACTCGGAGGGCGCCGCCAGCGGACCGGAAATGTCCACCGACGATAAAAGAACTCTCCCTTTCATATCCTTATACTCGGCTGCGAATTTCTCGATCCCTTCGACTGGTGAGAGCATCGGCACCGCCCATGCAAGGAGCGTGTCCATAGAGAGATCGGCCGAGGTCGATTCGACTTTCAGCGTCTTTTCCCCCGTAAGGCCGATGCGGGCCGATGAAACCGCAAGCGACGATTCTCCGGTATTCAATTTAAAATCGCCGATCGTCAATTGTTGAGGGTCATAGAAAAAGCGGGCCTTTGAGACTTCCACAGGATAGGGTATTTTTTCATGGCGGGCGCGGCCTTCCAGGGCACCCTGCACCGATTTGAAATCCGGGGTCTCCAGATCGGACTTGAAGGTCAGGAGCGCCGACGGGAATGTGTTCGCTGCGGCGGGAGCGAAGTAGCGTGCCAGGGATTGCAGCTGTAGTTCCGCTATTTCGATGGTTCCTGTGGCTTTCGACCCGTCCGCTTCGACGGCCCCTTTTACGGTCATCGATTTCCAGATATTTGCCCGCGAAGAAATATCGACCGCCAGCCTTCCGGGGGGCGTTTCAATGCGGGCCGCTACGTGTTGAAACCGGTACAGCGGTTCCTCTTCTTCCGTCAATACTATGGTCCCGTTTCTTATCCGTATCGTCGCATCGGGCATCCGCTCTTCGATCCGGCCGAGCAGCTCCTTCACTTTTTTCTGAATTCCCCCGTTTTCCCCTTTCCGGGGCGCTTCGCCCGTCTCCATCGTTATTGCGGGAAGCGCGATCGTGAGATCGGGTTCTCTTATGAAAATCTCTCCTATTCTCACCTTTCCCGTAAAGAGAGGCAATATTTTCAGGTCCGCCCTTACTGATTCGACGGCGCCGTCTATGACAGACAGCCTCAGGCGCAGGTTCGAAATCTCGCCTTTCGGCGGAAAGAAGGAAGTACGGATAGCCCCGAATTCTACTTCGCCCCCCAGCTCTTGCGAAAGCCTGCTCGCTATTTTATTCTTTATATCCTGCCGGTCGATCACAAGCGGCATGGCAATCATGGCGATTACGAAAAGGACAAGCACAATGCCGATGACGCCTCCGATCCAGAGACCGATCTTTTTCCCCTTTCTCATTTTTTATCTCTCACAGATCTCCCTCAAGAAATTGCGGGAAGATCAGATTATCAGGAAAATTTTGTTTTTACCCGCTTGCCCCGCCCGCATTCACAGCAAATACTTACCTTCGGGAAGGTCGATCACTAACGTGTGGGCTTCATATTACCTTCCCTCTTCTTCCGGTGGAATCAGGTATTCACCGTATCCAGGGGCGAAAAATACTGTAGCCGCCTTCTCCACCAAAACCCCATGACCGCAAATGGCAAGACAAGCCGGTACCAGGTTTTTTCCTGATCTCTGCATCCCTGCCCTGCTCAGACCCGGAGTACGGATTTTTACCGGGTCATCAGGTACACTTTCCCGATCTTTCCTGTCTTCGGAATTCCGACGAGACTCTCATGGTCGAACTGCCCTTTGACGCGAAATCCAGACTTGATGAACTGCACCCTTAATGTCGTACCCACCTTGACCGGACATCACCGTTTGAAGATCATTTCTTCCGATGCGGTGAAGGGACCACATTTACCGGCAGACATTTTTCCGTCCCGGAAATTTGGAAATTTACGGGACGGAAAAAGAGAAGTTTTAAAATAAATTATTTCAGAACGGACATTCTTTGAATCTGATCCTTGCGAATATTATATTCTTCCTGGCTCATCGCCCCCCTCTCCCGAGCCTCCTCAATGCGATTGAGCTCCTGATTTATTTTCCACTCGTAACCTCCTGCACCGGCCGCTGCGCCGCCAAGAGCGCCTAGACCCGCTGAGCCCGCTCTGCTTTCGCAGCCTGCAAGCGCAAGCGAAATGAAAAGCAATAAAATTATGCACCCTCGTTTCATATTTCCCTCCTTTCAATTTGCCGAACTTCGAAAAGGCTTAGAATTTCTCTTGAATAACGCAAGACTGCGATAAAACCAATGGGGTCGAATATGGATTTTTATAAAAAAAGACATGTAGATTATAAATGGACTGTCGGATCAGGCTATCGAGCTGACTCGACCCGCACTGCATGCGGTTCAGGCGTTATTCGCCTTCCATAGAGCCGCGCATAAGACTGGGTAAATTCGGCGCCTAAAAAGCTGATAAGGGCTGAATAGTAGATCCATATCAGCAAAATCACGAAAGAACCGGCAGCGCCGTAGGTGCTGCCGAAGGCCGTTTGCGCCAGATACAGTCCAATCAGGTATTTGCCGATCGAAAAAAGAACAGCCGTGATAGTTGCGCCTGTCAGGACATCGCTCCACCTGATCTTCACATCAGGAAGATACTTGAATATCATCGCATAAAGAAGAATGGTCACTACAAACGAAACAGCCGTGCTTGAAAATTTCCATATCCAGGAAAGAGATGCCATTCTTTGTGCTGCCATTTCCTGTATGCCGCTAAGTAACGCACTAAATGCCATCGACACCAGAAGCAGGAATCCGACAGCCAGTACTATACCGAAGGATCGCATCCGGTCTCTGATTAATCCCTTTATCAGGCTGCCCCTCGGGTCCGATTTGACCTTCCAGATATGATTCAGAGCCGACTGCAAATTCACAAACACAGCGGTAGAGCCGATCAACACGGTCACTATCCCGATGACAACGGCCCTGATGTTTTCCCCTATTTCACTGAGATTTTCCATAACCTGCCGTGCGACGATCGCGCCTTCGCTCCCGGTCATTATTTCAATCTGCCGGATTACCTGTCTTTTAGCCTCTTCTTCGCTGAACACGATGCTGGCCACCCCCACAGATATAAGCAAGATAGGCGCCATTGAAAAAATAGTGTAAAAGGCGAGCGAGGATGCCAGCCGGAAGGGATCGTCGTTCCACCATTGCGTGAATGTAACGGCGATCAGTTCCCCGGCTTTTTCGGCAAGGAACCGGATCCTGGAAAATAAGGCATTCATGGTATTTTTCTTTATTTCTGCACGCGCTGTTTGAAACGGGTTAATACGCTTCGAATTCACTTCAATTTTATATTTCTCCTCCTTACATTGAAATACATGCGGGACCTGATTTTGCTCATGCGGCCCTACTCTTTTCACTGGCAGATATTACATGCTTGCGCGTATTTTCATTTTTCGCCGTTTGTTTTAATTCTGTTTTCAAGTCCAGTCTGTTTTCTGCACTTAATAATAATTCAGGTCAGGAATATAAATCAGCCAATGGTGCAGGAACTAAACGAGGCAACACAAGGAGAATGAAAATGGATGAAAAAGAAAGTGCCGAAAAATTGAATTCATTGATTCAACTGGATATAGACGCGGTCCATGCCTATGACCAGGCGATAGAAAATATCGATGTAACGGCAATTCGGAATCAATTGACAGAATATCGTGACGATCACAACGACCACATAAAACAGCTTTCGATGGAAGTACGGGCCCTTGGCAAAGAACCTCCCGAATATTCACCTGATTTTAAAGGGTATTTAATAAAAGGCTTTACTTCCCTGCGCAGCATGACCGGTACCGAAGGCTCATTGAAGGCAATGCAGACAAATGAACACCTGACAAATAAAAATTACAGTGAAGCGGTCAACTGGCAATTGCCCGAGTCGGCCAGGCAAATTGTTGAAAAGAACTACAGCGACGAGCGTATCCACCTGGAATATATTGAAAATATTTTAAAAAGCAGAATATGGGAGAAGTGAAATCCATTTCGATATCAGTGCAATGTAAAGCATGAAATTGTCAATACTGCGGACATTTTCAAGGAACTTCAAATATATAAAATAACAAGGCCGGCCGATAGTACCGCTGATCGCAGGAAGATGTGAGGGGAAAAAAGCAGCGTGAAAGCGGCATTCATAAAGATCCGGTATGGAAGAATTCGAATGGAGAAAACTTCACGGTTAAGGCACAGGTTTTGCTAAACTATTCAGTACACGGGAAAAAGTACAATGCAAGAAGCAGCCAATCTTCAGGGAGGCAGATATGCTTGGACTTCTGCACGACGGAATTAACCGGAACCGGAGAACAAGATTAAAAAGCGAGATATCAAGACTGGCTCCGTGGTTTCATAACTTGCATATGCCTGACGGGACCCAGACAGCCCCCGATCATGCACTCGGGGACTTCCCCAGTTATAAATGGCGTGAAATTGCAGCCTTTTTACCTGAGGACCTGACCGGATGGTCCGTATTAGATATCGGATGCAATGCAGGTTTCTATTCTTTTCAACTGGCATCCAGAGGCGCGAATGTCGAAGGAATAGATTCCAATCTTCATTATCTCTCGCAAGCCAAATGGGCATCGAAACATTTTGATGTGAAAAACCGTGTTCATTTTGAAAAAAAAACAGGTGTACGAATTGGCCCGAAGCAGAAAGACTTATGATTTGGTGCTCTTTTTAGGGGTTTTTTATCATCTGAGATATCCGCTTCTTGCACTCGATATAATTTCGAGGAAAGTACGAAGGCTTCTTGTCTTTCAAGCTCTTACGCTTCCCGGGGAAGATGTTTTTCATATGGAACCTGATTACGATCTTGACGACCGCAGCATGCTTACCGAACCCGGCTGGCCTAAAATGTCATTTGTTGAAAAATGTTTTGCCCGTGATCCCACAAACTGGTGGGTACCGAACCATTCGTGCATAGAAGCACTTATGCGTGCAAGCGGTTTTACAATTTTGAGCCGTCCAGGCAAAGAAATATATATATGCCGTCCTGCAGCATCACCAAGGCCTTACGAAGCTTTATGGATCGAAGAATACCTTTCGGCAATCGGAATGAAAAACCGCAATTTCTCACGTCTCGTAAAAGAAAATGTCTGATCTTCTGCTTTTTCCGGCACCAGGCCTCTTCTGGCAGTTTCAACTGTTGCATCGTCACCGCTGAAGACCTGGTCGATTGAAAATTTCGGCATTCTTACTCACCGATTAATTCAGCGAGGATTCAACATACTTGCGTTCTGCGGTCTTTCCGGGCCGCCCCCTTTCTTTTTCTTTCCTTTTTTGCGCAGGCTTATGTCTTTGAGATTTCCATAGACTTTGTTCGTTAGGATCGATCGGGCTTCTCCGCTTCCTATGTTCAAAACACCTGTCACGGCTTCCGGCGCCTCCAGTGCAAACCGGAAAGAGCGTGCGATATCGTAAATACTCAAGAAATCAAGCATCTGGGCGCCGTCTTCGAAGATTAGGGGCGGTTTGTCATTCAAGTAGCGCGCGGCAAAAATTGCCATAACACCTGTGTAGGGATTGGAAAGGGCCTGCCTTGAACCATACACGTTAAAAAGCCGCAGTGCGATGGTAGGAATGCCGTAGGCCTTTCCGATCATCGTCGACATCCATTCCTGATCGAATTTGGAAAGAGCATAAACGGATGCAAGGACAGGGATTTTGGTTTAAGAGGTCGGAATCGGGGCAAGCCTGTTTCCGTCACCGTCATAATGTTCCCATATTCCGGCCTTGAGCTGTTCCGCCGTTCTCTCGCATCCGTCTATTATCAAATCGATTCCATCGGTGCTCCGGTAGAGGCCTTCTCCATATATGCTCATGCTTGAGGCAACGACCAGACGCTTTACGGGATTTTGCAGCAGAAGTTTCAGAAGCACCGCAGTGCCTAAATTATTGGTGCCGGTATAGTAATCCGGTTCGTACATACTCTGACCGACACCGACGGCGGCGGCCAGATGCAGCACAGCATCGACCCCTTTCAGCGACCGTTCCAGTAATGCCTCATCCAGAATATTCCCGTAAATAAACTCGACATCGGGACTCAGGTAATCGGGCGGGCCTGCGCTTTTGCCGTGGACTTGGTCGGCAAGGCAATCGATGACTCTGACAGAGTACCCATGGGATAAAAGTTCATCGGCGACATGGGATCCGATAAATCCGCCCCCCCGGTGATCAAGACGGTATCTTTCATGAATGCCCCCACCTCCGGTTCAAATTAGTCACGCGCGTATCTCGGGCGATCCTGATACGCGGAAAAAACTATCACATCATTTTCGGGAGCTGAATACCTGCGAGATAGTATATTACGAGGAATCTCAATGAGCGCCCCCGCCGGGGATCACTTAGGCACCGACAGGAAAACGCCTTTTTGCTGCCGGACTTTTTAAATTTTTTTTTGCATTGATTCTTTCGATGTCCTAAGCGTATCAGATACTTAAAACCGTAACGTGTGCAACCGCAGCACGCAACAGTACTCGCTCAATCTTCCGAGGACCGACAGCCAGTAATCTTTCTCACTGCACTTTCAAAGAGGGCTGAACAGAGGAGATGAATGCATGCACAGAAATATTTAATCAAGAATCCCCGGAGGGACATCCACGGCTATCCACGGAACGGCCTCCCCTCCTCTGAATGTTTGAAGATATACCGGCATCAACATCTGGCGCTTTATATCGAATAATTTTGTTCCTCCCCAGCTTCTGGTTCCCAACGGGCCCTCCCATGTCAAATCTTCAAGGGTATCTGCTATTACCATTGGATCAAAACTCTGGCATTTATTGATTCCCTGCGTCAGGCAATCGAAGAGTTCACTATGGTAATAATAGCCGGCATGCCATTCACTTGCCGGATATTTTTTTAAAAACCTTTCATACAGTTTCTTTGCATTTTCGGTCAACGGCTCCGCAGGCGCGACGCCCAGATATGAACCTTCGGCGAAATCACCCGCAATCTTTTTAACCTGAACCGGATCGGGTCCCCATACCAAAAAAACTTTTCCCTTATACCCGAGTTCTCTTGCCTGTTTCAAAATAAGCGCCTGACTTGTCGGATCAGACATGCCTGTTTCTATCATATCGGGGTTCTTTGCGATTATCCGTGTCAGTACGGGAACGAAATCTTTTACTCCACGTTCATAGAATTCACCCGCCACCACATCAATTTTGACTATTTCTGCTATATATCTGGTAGCTTCAAGATTCGCCCTTCCGGTTTCATCATCAGGATTGATGCTGCCGATTGTCTTTATGCCGACATTTCTTAAAAAATAAGGAAAGGAAGCCGCATAATGAGCTTCCACGGCAGGATTATGTCTGAATACGAGAGGGTTATCAGGGTTGGTAACCGCTTTGCCTCCTGCGGCATTATTCAGGGATAATATTTTGTTCTGCTTCAAAAGGGGGATGCAGGCAAGTGTGGGGCTCCCCCCCTGAATGGCAGCAAATGCAATGTTATCGGAAAAGATAGCTTTGTTAAGGGCCTTGACCGCTTCCGCCGGCACATATTTGTGGTCGTACATTATAATCTTCCACTTGTACGTCTCACCATCAACCTTGAAGCCCCCCCGGTCATTTATTTTGTCCGCACTCAATTCCATTGATCTTGCATTTGGTATCCCCCAAACGGCGGCCGGAGTACTCAGCGCACATATAATTCCGAAATTGATTTCTTTTTGCGCATGCACATAACCCGTTCCGGCGGACATGCTTATAAACCAGCAAAAAAGAATTACCATCAAACCGTTACATGTTTTTTTCACTTTCCACCTCCTTGTTCTGAATGTATCAGTATATTCGGGTACCATGCTGTCAATGCAAAACGCTCTGTTGCGGCACTGAGGGTGCAACAGAGCTTTGCACAACGCATAACGAAGCACAGACCTGAGCATATTTTTTATAGCATGACAGAAGGCCGGCACCCATACATACAACACAGTATATTGGCTGATTAACGTAAGTATTATAAGGTATTTATTGAATGCAATCGAACATTGCCGTTATCGAAATCAATACAGGATTGACTTGATTGAAAATTACCTGCCCAATCCCCTTGTGGCAAGGCAGGTTTTGACGTAAAGATCCCGGAACTTATCTTCCGGGTCGGTCATATTCTTAATTTTTCTGTAATTATCCCGGTTCCACGTCCTCCAGAATTCTTCTTCGGTATAATAATTGCCGGAGATCAGAGTCTTTATCCCCCCTATCTTCATGAGTTCTTCCTCAATGATTCGATAATAGTTCTTGTCCCCTTTATCCTTCATTCCGTACACGGCAAGATCTATGAACAGCTCTTCAGTGTTACTTCCGGTGAACTCTTCTGATAGCCATTCGTAATTCCGGACTTTTTTATAAGGGACGCACCATAGCGGATAATGATGTACCTCCCGGGTATAAAAATCCAGAAATGTCCCTACCCTGGAGAATGGAATGAATACATCGACTGTAACAGGTATGATCCGGGACGGTAGATACCTTTTGAATGTATTTGCCAACCTCAATGAAAAGTCGGAGCCGAAGAATTTTCTGAGACACAGTCTGCCTATAAAAGACACAGGGCACGTATGCGTCACGCCCCTGTCGTATCTGAAGAAATAATCAATAGTTTTGAGATAATCCCCCTCCCTCCTCCTGGTGCTGGTGTGAAAGACCCGCACCCAATCGTATGTATGTGTGTAAGGGGCCTCATCGACAAGTCTCGCAGCATTCAATACATAGAAATCAGGGGAATGGATAATCCCGTCCATAAAATCGATATCGCATTCTTTATAATGCTTCCATATCGCCCCTTTGTATTCCTCGAGATTATTGTAGCGTTCAAAGCAAACCCTGACAAAAGGCTTGGCTGGAAGCAATTTGAACTTGAGTCTGGAGATTATTCCGAGGGTCCCGAATGTACCATGTACCATCTGGAAAAGAAGTGAATTCTCATTATCGGGAGTGCATATGAGCACTTCACCATTTGCGGTAATTATTTCATATTCCAGACAGGTGTCATGGAAGCCGCCATACTTGAATGACATCGATTCTATAGAACATCCGGCAACCGCCCCTCCGACCGTGATCGTTTTCAGTTCCGGAACAATCAGCGGGATAAGTCCATGTCTCATTGTTTCTTTGGCGAGATCGGCAAAGGTTACCCCCGGCTCGGCAATGCACGTTTTATCTTGAGTGTTGATCGAAAGGATTTCGTTAAGGGCACTTATATCTACCTTCCTGTCCATGTCTCTCTTGTCCCGAGGTTTGGGAACCTCATGTGAAACTGCCTTCTTTTTGAGCGACAGGGGCGCTCTCTCGTTATACTCTTTCAAAAACCTGCATATCCTGCGAACCTTTTCCTCATGGGAAGCCATATCGCACCTGTGTATCATTTTTGATCTGAAAATAAGTTACCGAAATTCATCTATTTAAGTTATCGCAAACAGCCCTGCTTGAAAAGCATTATATTTTCAGATCCATCACGTGAATTGATGTATCAAGCGGCACTGCACCTTTCACTTTGGGAGTTATCGAAAGCTCATCTAAGGGCTGAAAAAAATAGTTTCTACGTTCTGTTTCACGGTGAAGTACTTTTCACACCCTATTGCAGGATGGCACATAATTAATTATTTTCGTGTCATTACTGATAATCAAGGAGGATAGTATGCTGCCGACAACAACAAAACGTGTGACCGGACATACGACGGATCGCATAAATGAAGAGATCCGGTCTCGTACAGCCCATGATATTTTTTGCCTTTCCAATGCAGATAAAAACGCAATTGACGAGCGTCTGAAGGAACTTGATTGTGAGTGGAATATCGAAAGGGCACTGGAGGCAAATGCCGGAGCCTTTGCCCTGCTCGGCATCGGCTTGGGGACTTTTGTGAGCAAAAAATGGTTTATTCTGCCAGGCGTAGTTGCAGGGTTTCTTTTACAGCATGCCCTTCAGGGGTGGTGCCCGCCTGTTCCCGTTTTCCGGAGACTCGGGTTTCGCACACCGCGCGAAATAGAAATAGAAAGAATATCCCTGAAAATCTTGAGAGGCGATTTAAAAGATGTTTCGAACATGGTAAGCGAAGGCCAAAAGGACGCCGGCCGAATCATGGAAAGTGCCGAAGCTTGACCGGAAGAAGTGGTGAGCGTATGGCCAGAAATGAAAAAAAGACCCGATATCCGGAACAGCAGGACGAGCAGCCCGGCAGGCGATGGAAAATGGAAGAGAAGCCGGTTACGGAAGACGACGCATACCGGGGCTCCGGAAAATTATCGGGCAAGATCGCCATCGTAACCGGAGGCGACAGCGGCATCGGAAGGGCTGTCAGTATTCTCTTCGCAAAGGAGGGAGCCCATATAGCAATTGCGTACCTTGATGAGCATGAAGACGCCGCTGAAACAAAAGAAAGAGTTGAAATGCAGGGAAAAAGGTGCATCACTATATCAGGTGATGTGGGCGATCCCTCATTCTGCAAAGAGGCGGTCGCAAAGACTATGGATGCTTTCGGCCGTCTGGACGTCTTGATCAACAATGCAGGAGAGCAGCATGCTTATGACAGCATTCTCGATGTGACACCTGAAGATCTCGACCGTACTTTCCGCACCAATATTTTTTCCATGTTTTATTTTATTCAAGCCGCGCTCCCGCATCTGAAAGAGAACAGTACAATTGTCAATTCCACATCGATAACGGCGTATCAGGGTCATCCGACGCTCATCCCCTACTCCTGCACGAAAGGGGCCATTACCGTACTTACCCGGTCCCTGGCAATCAGCCTGGCAGATAAAGGCATCCGTGTCAATGCAGTCGCACCGGGCCCGGTCTGGACGCCCCTGATTCCTGCCAGTTTCGGCCCAAAAAAAGTGGAATCCTTCGGCGGGAGCACTCTTATCGGACGCAAAGGCCAGCCGGTGGAGATAGCTCCGAGTTACTTGTTTCTAGCCTCTTCCGATTCGTCCTATATGACTGGGCAGGTACTCCATCCGAACGGCGGAAGGATCGTGAATAGTTGATAACTGGATCTTCTCATTAACCGTCTCAAGTCCATGGACCGGGAGAGTATCAGGCAAATTAAATTGACTTCTCAAGCAACATGAGTTTCGTTAAAAAAAGAAATAGTACATGACAAGTCCGAAAGCGGCGGCCGTAAAAACGAAGGCGATGACGGCTAAAAGACCATCATGAGCAATCAGTGAAAGTCCGAATGCTGTCAACGCCGCACCGGCTATATTGGCGCTGAATGGTATCAGCTCCATCAGCGGCATCACGGCGGCAATGAATATGCAGGCGAGAGCTACCGCATACACCCCCATATGTCGCGTCAGAACGGTGAGGCGCTGCCGTAGCAGCCGGTCGAAGAAGCGTCCCGCGGGGCGAAGCCATTTGAGTGATGCTGTAACTTTACCGCGGGAAATTGATCGATCAAGCAACCATGAGGGGAGCCAGAAGTGGTTGCGCTTCAAGAACAGCTGCCCCGCAGTCAGCAGAACGAATAAGCCCATTATAGTAGGCATCCCGGGGATATCGCCTATTACGGGAGCCAGAGTAATCAGACCGGCCAGGAGCAGCAGCGGACCGAACGAACGGCTCCCGACGGATTCCATAATCGTTCTCAAGGAAATGTGTTCCTTATCTTCGGAAGCGCCGCCAATGCGATCGAGCAGCTGTTCGAGATTTGCAGGTTCATCGGGCATATTTAAAATCTCCACTGAATCTTCAATTCATGGAACGTGCTGGAATATTTAAGAATAGAGACGGCTTCGCTGAAGGCTCCGGCGCGAAGGCGCTCGCATCCCGGACAAATGAGAGAATATCAAGTGACAAAGGATTTAATGCCACAACGCATAAGGACTTCCAGGTAAGCGAATCATTTTGGGATATTGCCCCGGCATAAAGACCTTTTTACAGGTCCGTAAGAATTTTAACCTTTTACACTATTTTTAGATACCAGTCCATTTTCAAGAGCGAAGGATTTCAGATCTGCCGTCCTGTGCAGATCCAGTTTTTTCATTATATTATAGCGGTGCCGTTCGGCGGTTCTTCTGCTGATGTAAAGATACTCAGCTATTTCGCGGATCGAATGTCCCTCACCTATGAGTTTCAGTATGTCCTTTTCTCGAAAACTCAGCTTTTGCAAAGGCCCCCAGAAGTTTTCTTTTTTCGTTTTGAGAAAAACATGAAGGAAGTTGCCAAGAATGCTTGCACTGACATAGGGCTTCCCGCTCAGTACATTCCTGATCGCTACAACCAGTTCTTCCCCGGTCACATCTTTAAGACAATACCCGTTTCCGCCCAGCCGAAAAACCTCCGTAACATAATTTTCATTATCATCATCGGTCAGGACAAGGATTCTCGCTTCGTGAACCTGTTTTTTAATACTCCTTAAAGCTGCAATTCCGCTCATTTTGGGCAGATTGAGATCTATCAGAATAAGATCAGGTTTTATCTTCTCAACAGACCGGATTGCAGTCATTCCATCAGAGGCTTCACCAACCACTTCAAAATCTGGATGAGAAACCAGTATGGCTCTCAGGCTTTCCCGCACCAATGTTTGATCCTCTGCAATAAAAATCCGAAATTTCCGCCCATCCATACCTCAACCTCGATTTAATCCCATTTTGAAGACGATTCATCAATGCCATATGCTCTTGTATCTCCCGCACGCGAACCTTTCAATACGCTTCAGCATGTATATTTGACCGCTTCGTAAAAAGCTCCTCATGTCAGCCGACGAATCCAAGTTTCCGGACTTTTAGAAGTCCTTCATATTTCAGCTGAAAATTATCGTATTTCTTGCAGGTGGCGCTGAAGTAAATTTTTCTGCGAAGCTGTACCGGTAATCACTACGCGCTTTTCAATCAGAATAGGTATTTTTATTCCCCGATGTACAGCGCGTTAAGTATTTACTTTAGTATGATTCAGAGAAATGATGAGCGTATCCTGTTTAGTAACGTGTTATGAAAAATTTCAAAAATTCCGCAAAGGAGGAATGATATGAACGAAAAAGACGAATCAAACGAAAGATTTAAATATTTCATCATCGGAGGATTGATCGCCGCTTCCGCCGCACTGCTTTTTGCACCCAAATCAGGAAGAGAAACCAGGGGATACCTTGCAGATAAGGCAAAAGAAGGTAAGGATTTCATATACAAGGAAGCTCAGGAAGCAGGCGTTAAAATCATTGACGGCAGGGAAAAAATCCGGTTGGAGGCAATGGAAATACTAAAACGCGCTAAAGATATATCTCAAAAAGAAAAAGATACCATTCTTGATGCACTGCGATCTCGATGAATTTTCGTTATGCAGCAGTTTAATTCATCCTTGTGGATGAATCCTGTTTTCCTCAATTAGACGTTTCTAAAAAGCCAAAACGCTCCCCTCTTACTTGAGAAGAAAATGTCGGGGTGAGGGTTATAATCCTTCATCCCTCCCGCCAGGGGAGGAGAAAAACGACTTTGTGCGGGTCCGTCAATCTTGTCGAAAAAAAATACGCCTCTGAGAATACGTCAGTACGAAAATGACCCCATTGTCGACCACTGGAAAAGGTGTTGTACTTTAGGTGCTGAAAGATGGTCGTCAAGAGTGGCCAAAAAAACAGAAAACAAAAATAAGGAGAGTATTACATGAGGAAATTAATGTTATTAGCCGTAGTTGCACTTTTGTGTGCGTTCGTCGGGTCGACGGCTTTCGCAGCCGGAGAAAAGGCGACCAGTGCAGCTGCGGGGCAGATGGCAATGGGTGCAGGTCAGTCTGTTATGGCCAGCAATATCATCGACTATTCGGTCAAAAGCGATACTGGAGAAGAGCTTGGTAATGTTGAAGACATACTGCTCAGTCAGGATGGAAGGGCACAGTACATCATGGTATCCACAGGCATGGGCGATACATTGATTCCTGTTCCTTTCAGGGCGGCAAAAATGGATGTCTCTGACAAAGCAATTATTCTTCAAAAAATTGATAAGAGCAAACTTGAGAATGCACCTACCCTTACAAAGGAAGACTGGCAGCAGAGAGTTGGGGATGTCGAATTTGAAAGAGAAGTTCACAGCTATTACGGGCAGGAAGTCCCTGTCGAGTTACAGAAAAAGCCTTCTCAATATCCTTCTTCAGGGAACCCGCAGGGTCCGGCACAATTCAGAGGCGGAGCAGGAGTAAAGGTACCCGGCGAAGACTAGGAAAAATATTCGGCACACAAAGTACACTATTCAAAAGATATTAAAGTTAATAAAAACAGTGAAAAAGGAGAAATGATTATGAAAAAATTGATTACACTTTTTGCAGTCATGATGATGGTGTGTATGTTCATCGGCACCCAGGCATATGCGGCAGATGAAAAGGCGAAAGGTGCAGCTGCGGGAGAGCAGATGAAGCAAGAGACCACCGCAACGGGCCAAAAAATGCAGGGTCAGGCCGCAGGCGGGCAGATGATGACGGGTCCAGGCCAGACCTATCGCGCAAGTAACATAATTGATTTTAATGTCAAAAGCGAACAGGGTGAAGAGCTTGGTGAAGTGGAAGACGTCCTCATCAGTGCGGACGGCCGAGTACAGTATGTAATGATATCGCGCGGCGGTGTCCTGGGAATCGGCGAAAATCTGATACCGGTTCCTTTCAAGGTCGCCCGAATCAACATGGCAGATGATACCCTTGTTCTGCAGGGTATAGATAAAAGCAAGCTTGAGCAGGCTCCGTCTTTTGCAAAAGATGAATGGCAGCAAAGAATCGGGGATGCCGAATTCGAGAAAGAGGTTTACAGTTACTACGGACAGGAAATGCCGGAAAAGGGTTCAATGCAGATAGAGAGAACTCCATCAGCAGTCCAGCCGAAAGAGCAGCAGACTCAAAGAAGTCCATCAACAACAACTCATCCGCAGAACAGATAGAAATTACAGACTACCGGCGCCTGTCACAGTGCAGGCGCCGGTTTTTCCTTACACTTCCGGAGCGGACCGGTGATCGTACAATGTACCTGCCGGTTCCCATCAAAAAGACTTGTGTGCAGAGAAATAAAATAGAACACTGCTGCCCGCTTTCATCGCACAGCCAAGCCATGAACTATTTGCCAGGGAGGGGTTCATATCCATGAATTACGATGATTTCGTCATACGGGTCCAGGATCGCCTGGATGTTTCACAAGAACAAGCCCTCAAAATAATCGAGGCTTGCCTTGAAACTCTGGGTGAACGGCTTTACAGAACGGAAAGAGAAAAATTCGCGGCGCAGCTTCCTGCTCAATTAAAAAAATTTATTCTGAAGAGAATTGATAATGACCGCTATAATCTTGAAGAATTTTACAAAAGAGTCGGGGCACGGGCAGGTATGCGCCAGGGACGGGGCGCCGAAACCGCGCAGGCCGTCATGGCAGTTGTAAGAGAAGCGATTACACCGGGAGAACTTGAATATCTGGGTTCCCATCTTCCTGACGAATATGAGGAATTATGGATGGAAAAGTGAAAAAAGATTAAGAGGAGGAATTTTATGTATTTTATCCATTTCTTTTTCGCCCTCTTTGTCGCCCTGGTATTCACCGCCCTGTTCATTGCCGTATTTCGCCTGAGGAGCCCCTGGGGAATTGTCGAATTGTTTGCAATTCTCCTGCTCGCCTCGTGGGCCGGCGGCATCTGGCTTGTGCCTGCGGGTCCCGCCCTCTGGGGAACCGCCTGGCTGCCCTTCGTTCTAGTGGGACTCATAGCGATACTCATTATCGCGGCGGCCACTGTGCCGGAGCCGGAAGAATCGACAGTCGAATTGATCGACGCCGATAAAAGGGCCATCAAAAGGAAATCGGCGAAAAGAGCGCTGGGGGCGTTTTTCTGGGTACTCCTCGCAATCCTTGTGGCTGCCATTATCCTGCGCTATATCGGATGGATGAGCGGAACGTAAGAGTGACATGGAAGGCGCCGGAACGTTCAAAATGCGCCGGTTTTATCGATGATCTGAACAGTGCTTGCCTGGGGGCCCCGATCCCCCTCTTCTTCAACAAAGCGAACCCCTGTACCCACTTCAAGACGATCGAAATCGTTATTCACTACACTGTTCCGGTGAAAATAGATGTCCCGTCCGTCCAGCGATTTTATAAACCCGTAATTCTCATCTCTGAACATCCTGGAAACCATGGCATTCGCTTCCTGGGCCGGATGCTTCTTGGTTTTGCCTCTTTGCTGCTCCGCCAATTTTTTAAGCTGCCGCTCGAGAGCGCTGAAAGCGTCTTTCAGCACGATCGGAAGCGTATTGTGGATATTTCCTTCCGTCGAATTCTTATCGGCGACCAGTTCGTGTCCCGGCGGGATGGAAAGCTCGATTCTGACACGAAATGGCTGACCCGTCTGCTGATGCCGGTGCAATCTTTCAACGGCCACCCGGCAGCTTATTATGTGATCGCTGAAGCGTTCCAGCTTCGAACTTTTTTCCCGAATCATGTTTTCAATATAATCAGTTTTTTCGACATTCCTGTACGATATTTCCAGCGGAACTCTCATTGCAAACCCCCGTTCTTTCTATCTGCCGGAGAAAGCTGCTGCCCTCTTGAATCACACTGCAATGATCCGGCAGTTTTCCTTTAATTCTATTTGGCTCTTTTCTTTAAAAACGGAACAAAGCGGCCACCTCCGAGTCGGCGGGGATATTTTCACGCTCTTCCACATATACCTTTCCGCCTTTGGTAAATGCCAGAAGAGCGGCCAAATCCAGCAGGTCGTCATCTCCCGGTCTTTGGGTCCCGTGGATTTCCAGATTGACGCCGGTCGGGTCGAAGCTGCCCCACTGCTGAACGCCTTTTGCCACAAATAAAGTGTCGACCCGGCCATAGGCCGCTGCCGGGACTATATCCTTCAAATCTTCCGAAGTCCTCCCGGTTCCGGCGAGATCCCGGTATCTTGCTGAGGCATTGTCACGATCTTTTTTCAGGTGCGGTTCAAGTAACTTCCAGGCCTTCCGATGGAGCTCTCTTTCCTCCAGCTCATCGGGATTGCCTATTATCCCTCCTTCTATCAGATGCGGATAGGAATTGCTTTCCCTGTAAATGGGAAGAAGGTAATCGACTCCGGCAATTACAAGGGGGCGCCTGCTGTCGTGCATATTGGCATATACTCTGATCCACCGGTCAAGTTCCTGAAAAAATCTCGAAATCCGATCCTTGGAATCATCAATGCCGACCCCGTGACCGTGAAACATCGCAGTCCTTTTTCCTCCCCAGGCCTGTGTCTCGGTATGGAATTGAAGCTGCCTTTCCGGATCGTCGTATTTCAACGCTTCCTGAAGACTTTGCGGCATTCCCTTCTGTTCAGCCTTTTCTATGGACTGGATAGTGCAGTCAAAGAGTTGAACCTTTCCCTGGCTCAATGCCAGGAGGTAAAATGGCGAATCGCTCGTTACGAACTGGATCAGGGGTTTAATATGAAACCGGTCCGAAACGACCGCCAACGTTTCAAAGGAAACGGGAAGCCGGTAAGTGAAGAGCTCGCCCTCTTCTAAAAAAAGCGCAAGCCCGTCACTCTGATGCTGCCAGAAGACACGGTCATCCAACAACTTTCCGGCAGGTGCCATCTGTTCCTGCACATCTATACCGTCACGCAGCTCGGTCATCATATTTTCTGTCTGTCTGAACAGGTTTTTATATCGTATACGATTTTCATCCGGATCGATGCGGCTGGCGGGCATAAATATTGAAATGCAGGGTCCGTTCCTTGTTTCAGCAAGTCTCTTGAGATCGTCGGTTGTAATGCGGTCCATTGTTCACTTTCTCCTGAAAAGTCGTTATTTTTTATGCTATCAGAAGAATGATGCGAGTAAATGGGGTGTGGAATGTATTTACGGTAATGGGTGATAAACGATGGGGTATGGGGTATGAGTTATTACCTGTGGCCTATTACCTGTTACCCATTACCCGTAACCTGTCTTTTAAACACCAGCGCCGATCGGGCGGGCAGGTAGATCTTGAGCATGTGCAGGGGCGCCGTATACATCTCCGGGAAGGCATGGTATGTGATGGCGGAATTTACCAGTTCCCAGCCGCCGAATTTGCCGGAGTCCGTATTCAGGACTATATGGTAATCGCCCGGTTCAACGGCGAACCCGTAATCGGAAAATGACCGAAGAGGATTGAAATTGAAGGCGAAGACGAGTGTCCCCCGTCTGAAGGTAAGGACCTGGTCTCCACGGTTCGCTGCGATCAGGTAGGGCAACGGTTCCCTGAGAAATCTCTCGTTTGCGGCCAGATCTATCATCGCACGATCGAAGGCACGCAGAAATCTGTACCTGAGGTCGGGATGATCGGCCAGATGCCACTGCCTGCGTGCATAATGATAGGACCAGCTGTTGCCCTGCCGCGGGAAATCAATCCATTCAGGGTGGCCGAATTCATTCCCCATGAAGTTGAGGTACCCGTCGCCGGCTGTTGCGATAGTGACCAGCCTGATCATCTTGTGCAGCGCGATTCCCCTGTCAATGATCGGATTGTCGCTTTCCGAATTCATGTGAAAGTACATCTCCTTGTCCATAAGACGGAAGCTTATGGCCTTGTCCCCAACCAGAGCCTGATCATGCGATTCGGCATAACTTATCGTTTTCTCGTCGTTCCTCTTTCTGGTGAGTTCGTAAAAAAGCTCCGATACGTCCCAGGTTTCATCGGACCGCTCCTTTATTATTTTTATCCAGTAGTCCGGAACTCCCATGGCAAGCCGGTAGTCGAATCCCACGCCTCCGTCTTCAAAGGGCGCCGCAAGTCCAGGCATACCGCTCATTTCCTCGGCAACCGTCATGGCGCCGGGATCGACTTGCTTGACCACTCTGTTGGCCAGAGCCAGATAGGTGATTGCATCTTCATCCTGATAGCCGTCGAAGTACATGTCATAGCTGGTGAAATCGCGTGAGAGGCCGTGATCGAGGTAGAGCATGCTGGTGACGCCGTCAAAGCGGAACCCGTCGAACTTGAATTCCTCGAGCCAGTATCTGACATTCGAGAGCAGGAAGTGGATCACCTCGTTTTTTGCATAATTGAAGCACAGGGAATCCCAGGCGATATGCTCCCGGCGGAATCCCATGTGAAAGTACTGATAGGGAGTGCCGTCGAATCTGCCAAGTCCCTCAACCTCGTTTTTGACAGAATGGGAGTGGACCAGATCCATGATGACGGCGATATTGCGGCGGTGAGCTTCGTCTACAAGTTCCTTGAGTTCCTCCGGTGTGCCGAAGCGGGAAGAGGGGGCGAAAAAGCTGGAAACGTGGTAGCCGAATGATCCGTAATATGGGTGCTCCTGAACAGCCATCAGCTGTATGGTGTTATATCCCCCTTCCTCGATTCGCGGAAGGACGTTCTGCCTGAATTCGCTGTATGTGGCGACCCTTCCTTCTTCTGAGGCCATTCCCACGTGGGCTTCATAGACCAGCGGGCAGCGCTTTTTTGTCTCTATTCTCCCGTACCTCCAGGCATATGGCTCATCGGGCGCCCATATCTGGGCATTCATGATCAGCGTCTCAGAATCCTGCACGACACGGTTGGCCCATGCCGGTATCCTGTCCCCCCTGCCCCCCGGCCAGTGAACCGACAGGCGGTAGAGGTCGCCATGATTCAGAATATTGGAAGGTAAACGGATTTCCCAGATGCCGTACTCGCGCTTCGTGAGGAGAAATTCCTCTTTTTCCCGCCATCCGGTGAACTCCCCTATCAGAAAGATCTTCTCTGCATTGGGGGCCCATTCCCGGAAAATCCAAGAATCCGGCTGCCTGTGCATGCCGAAAAAAAGATGACCCGACGCAAATTCCTTGAGGTTGGCATACCCGGCGATCAGCTCTTTTTCTTTTCGCAGGGCCCGTTCATGCCGAAAGGAAATTACTCTGGAATAGGGTTCGAGCCATGGGTCGTTTCGTACAATGTTGAATTTCATTTATCCGACGGTCCTTTAATTTTCTGATCAGAGGGAGCTCCAACCTTTTGATATTGTATTTGATAAAAGAAAAGATTGACAGTCTTATATTCAACGTCCCGATGCATAATGTACAAATACAGGATCTCTCCCATTTTCGGAAGAGCCGTTTTTATGAGTATGATTCGTGCAAGTTCTAAAGTATGATGGTGTTGTAAACTATATAGACTCCCTCTCTCTTGAGGGAGAAGGGTGATGGTGATTATCATGCCACTACGGTCAGTTGCTTCCTTCCCCTTCATCAGCCTTTCACCAGGGAGGGTAAACAATGACTTTTTACGGCGCCATAAAAGTATGAGTATGAAAAATTAGAACATTAAAAGAGGACATTACTATGGCCGGTCAGGAAACTATCGATATCCGCAGGATAGATGAATTCAGGTGGCGGATTGCGCGGCAGGGAAAAATGCGGGTTGACGGGCTCGTATATGCCGATGCGGAAATGGTGACAGATATCCGTCGCGACCAGAGCCTGCTGCAGGTTGCCAATGTGGCGACGCTTCCGGGGATCGTGGGCAAATCTATCGCGATGCCTGATATTCACTGGGGCTACGGGTTTCCGATAGGAGGCGTGGCCGCCTTTGATACTGAAAGCGGCGTCGTTTCTCCCGGGGGGGTCGGTTACGATATTAATTGAGGCGTCCGTCTGCTGCGCTCAGGACTGAGCCGCAAGGATGTCACAAAAAAGGCCGAATCCCTGGCGAATACACTCTTCGCCAATATCCCCTCCGGGGTGGGATCGCGGCGAACGGATTTCAAGCTCGACCGGAAGGAACTCGTCCGTGTTATGGAAAAAGGCGTCGACTGGGCCCTGGAAAGGGGTTTCGGCTCCGCCGAAGACAGATTGCACATCGAAGAGGAAGGCCGCATACCCGGCGCCGATTCGTCGAAGGTAAGCGAAAAGGCCATGAAACGGGGGGAAGCTCAGCTGGGAACGGTGGGTTCGGGCAACCACTTCGTGGAAGTGGGCTATGTGGCGGAGATCTTCGATAGGCAGGCGGCTTCATCCATGGGTCTTGCGCAGGATCAGGTGACGGTGCTGGTCCATACGGGATCGCGCGGCCTGGGACACCAGGTCTGCGACGACTATTTATCGGTGATGCTCGCCGCCTCCCGCCGGCACGGAATAGAACTTCCGGACAAGCAGCTCTGCTGCGCGCCGGTGAACTCGAAGGAAGGCAAGGACTATCTTGCCGCCATGGCCGCCGCCGCCAATTTCGCCTTTGTAAACCGGCAGATGATAATGCACTGGACGAAGGAAAGCTTCGAGGAGGTCTTCCGTGTGAGCGGCCGCGCGCTCGGGCTTGCGCTGGTATACGACGTCTGCCATAATATCGCCAAAGTGGAAAGCCACGAATGGAACGGAAAGAAGATGCGCCTCTGCGTCCACCGGAAAGGCGCCACACGGGCCTTTCCGCCCGGCCACCGGGATATCCCGGAAGATTACCGCGCGATCGGTCAGCCGGTCCTGGTCCCGGGCGATATGGGCCGCTGTTCTTACGTGCTGACAGGAACTCGGCAGGCATATGAAGAAACCTTCGGCTCCGCCTGCCACGGCGCGGGCCGGGTCATGAGCCGCCATCAGGCAAAAAAGGCGGCTAAAGGCAGGGCGATCGAACGGGAAATGGAGGACAGGGGAATTTTTGTCAAGGGCGCCAGCAGGCGAACCCTGGTGGAGGAAATATCCGAGGCCTACAAGGACGTGGACAACGTCGTGAATGTTCTGCACAACGCGGGAATCGGCAAAAAGGTCGCAAAGCTCGTGCCGATAGCGGTAATAAAGGGCTGACGCGGCCGGAAGGTACTCTATATGGGAAATAAATTCCGTTTTATCGATCACACGGGCGATGAGGGGGTGGAAGTATACGGAAAAGACCTCAAGGCCCTCTTCGTCCATGCGGCGGAGGCCTTTACCGCGATCGTCACCGATTCAGAAACGATCGACCCGAAGACCTCCCAACGGATCTCCCTTCAGGCCGGCTGCATGGAGGAGCTCCTCATCGGATGGCTGAACGAACTGAACTTTCTTTTCGATACGGAGAGACTGCTTTTCCGTAAATTCACGATTGAATCGCTCGAAGGCAGCCGCCTTGAGGCGACGGCGGAGGGCGAGACCTACGATGCAGGCCACCACCCCATCAATACGACCGTCAAAGGGGCAACCTACCATCAGCTCGACATCCGTAAGGACAAAACGGGATGGACGGCTCGCATCATCTTCGACCTCTAATCGGGGACGTCCTTAATCGGGGACGGGTTCACATTTCACCCGTCTCATTTCAAAAGACCATTCGTGAAATGTGAACCCGTCCCCGATTAGCACCCTGAAGAATGCGGAGAGCTGATTGAATTTTTGATCTATTTCTCCTAACGGCTGCCGGTCATCAATTCATCATGGCGGAAACAACCGACGACGTGATCGTTGACCATGCCGACTGACTGCATGAAAGCATAGCAGATAGTGGATCCTGCAAAACTGAAGCCGCGCTTCTTCAGTTCCCTGCTCATCGTATCGGACCGATGATCCTTAGAAGGAATTTCAGTCATCGAAGTCCAGCTGTTGTGCCGCGTATTGGTGCCGGCAAGGTTCCATATGAAGGAGTTGAACGATCCCTCTTCATCGATGACAGTCAGCAGAGCCTGTGCATTTCTTACGGCAGACTCTATCTTCCGCCGGTTCCGGATGATGCCCGGATCATTCATCAGACGATCGATATCGGTCTTTGTAAAGGCGGCTATCTTTTCCGGGTCGAAACCTTGAAAGGCACGCCGGTAATTCTTCCGCCTCTTAAGAATCATACGCCAGTTAAGCCCCGCCTGCGCCCCCTCCAGTACCAGCATCTCGAAAAGCCTGCGATCGTCATGAACCGGCACGCCCCACTCATTATCATGGTAATCCAGAAAGAGCGGGTCATGGATCGCCCATTCGCATCTCGATTTCATTCGGGCCTCCCGGATGGGACCTTCCTGCAGTTATCGTAAAGCATCCGCCATTTTCCCTGTGTATCTCTCATTTGCACGGAGGCGAAATTTCCTTTTGTCCACCAGACGAGCACTCTTTCATCCGTATAGCGAACCCCGGACCCAGACACCACCTGAGGGAGCGTGTATTGTCTGCCATCGGGCATCGTCACCTTAACAAAATCGAGGCTTTTATCGGAAAGGGAATAATATCTCGCAACGATCCTGCCTCCCTTTTCACACCGGTAGATTACAGGATCGCCCCCGGATACCTCCAATCCTCTCTTTCGCGGGCAGGTACAATCCGTCACGCTCAGGATCATCAGAATGACCGCAGACTTCGCAAGTATTGTTCTTATGTTCATTCCATGCCATCCACGTGGTACTCAGCGCCTCGGCCATAACGCCTCTTTGGGCAGGTTCGTATTTCAGTACAAAGACATATGAACACGGTTTTCTGAGAGTAGCACACATGAAATGTGAACCCGTCCCCAATTATCTCCAATTATCTTCCTTGTTTCTCGGTTACACTCACTTGAGCTCTTTCACTGATATATTCGGCAAGTATTTTTACATGCCGGTCCGGTAACTCAGCGGTATTTTCACTTTTCCATATCTCTTTGTCCTTGAAATGTATCTCCAGGAAAAGATCTTTTTTATAAAAACCTTTTTCTTTTCTTACCAGCTCTATTGACGCAACATCCGAATATTCATACCTGCGTTCCGAAAAATCGGTTAATGAGTTGTAACGCATGTCTTGCTCCGATATCACCATATACGTATTGAAGGGCAGTGCAATCCCTAAAAATGTCAGCGCAAGGCAGGCGATAAAAATGAGACGGAGAAATCTGCGTATATCTATTCCAAATTTCAGGCTTCCGTACATTTCCAGTTCACTGAACCTTGATTTCAGCATTAGTCGCAATATCAACCGTGCACCCGCGATTCCGGCGGCAATTGCCGCCGGTACTGCAGGAAGAAGACAGATCCCTTTTTGGGGGATTAATATATGATCGCCTATAAAATTTCCCGCACGCCATGCACATGCCAGGCGGCACATCAACCAACTCAGATACCCGCCCGCCAGACCGGAAATTATGCCCGCGACACTTCCGAAATAATCCCAGCGCTTGTATTCTCTTTCGCGCTTACTGATTGAATCCGCATATTTTTCGTGCGCTGGTGAAACCGGAAATATTTTTTTCAAGGAGAGGATAAAAATCAACGTAAGAAGAAACAACAAGAGCAAGATTAACACTTCAACCATACAAACCCTCTTTATCGCTCATTTTCCTGCATTTTCATTTCAGCGGAACAGCCAGGCACACGTTTATTTTTCTCCTTTTATCATGCCCATTGATCCAAGTATAAAAGGTATCTTTAATAAACGCGGAATAAAGGGCGCATTTCGCGTGTGAATAAATTCGGCTCTTTTTATGCCTTTCGTTTTGATGGAAGCAATTAATTCGTCCGGTTCCCCGTAAAGCTTTTTTATCAGGAATTCATCCTGAAAAACGAATGTACCGCCTTTCTTCAAAACTCTCAGTGCTTCATAAATCAACTCGCGCTTATCCCGGACACTGCTCACTTCATGAAAGACAAAATTGCTGACGACTGCGTCGAAATACTCATTGTCGAACGGCAATGATTCTGCACGGGCTTTTTGAAAAATCACCCGGTCGCCAACTCCTTCGATGTCAGCGTTGCGTTTGCATGTTTCCAGGGAATACTCCCATCTCTTTCCCCAGTAATCGATTCCGTAAATTTCTGCACTTTTTAATTTCTTTGCAAGTGTAACAGTGACCGCACCATTGCCGCACCCGATATCCAGAATCTTTCCCTTTCCACTCCAGTCCAGAGTATCTGTCACCATTTTCCAAATGGATTCCTGCACATTATTATCCGATCCCGCAAGTGCGAAACGCACATAATAAAGGTACAGAGAAATCAAAAGGAAAATGATTGCAGGTATTGCCATAACAGCCGACCAGAAGCTTAATCCGATGAAAAATATACCTGCAGCAAGGGGAATAATGATTATCCTTTTTGGAACCCAATTTCCGTAGTCAGGCTTCTCGCGTCCGTTCATCTTGACTCCTTCGGCATCAACTACAATCTAACTCTTCTCGTTATCTTCAGCACATCTCAGGACCGGCGGCAGGTCGATTTTATTCCCGGTCCTGCAAAGCATGCACGAGATTCACAATGGCTGCAAACCGGTCAAGAGACTAACAGTATACCCACGGCGCCAGCGTATCGTTCATTCTCGTTCAAATCTTTCCAATTTAAGCGTAACCAGGTTATAACTGTCCGGACATTGCAGTTCTATTGTATCCCCTTCCCACCAGGGAAGATTTCCCCCGAATTGAAAAGTGGAGAGGCCGGGGAAAATATCATGGTAAAAAAACCCGCACAATCCGCCAGGGTTGTGGCAACTGATCTCGAAGGTTTCTCCCTTTTGATGACCGGCACTGCAATCACCCTTCACATTTGTTACTGTTGCGATTACTTTCTTCCCTATTCCCGGATCTTTTGCCATGCCATTTTCTCCTTTCTCCCATGAATGCATTCAGGATTTAACTTTGATGGTTTCGCAAAAAGCCCATATGTGCGTTACGGTTCATCCGCCACCATTGCGGCCTACACCTACGTACGCCTCATTTCACAGGATTTTGCGCTCTGCCCCTGGAAATCTTTCTTTCTTCAACTTTATTTACGGAACCACACTGATTACTCTATTGCAAATTTGTTTTCAGCTTGCAATACAATTGTTTCAGATCTTGACCCGTGCAGGCATCCCTGTTATCTATTCTTCTTAATCAACCGATGTGAGTAAGGCACTGTCGTTTGCAACTGCACGCACGAACCGTGTTCGCAAATAAATGCCAAAAAGAAACATCCGTTCAGGAGGTTAAATGGAATTTCACTATGATGTAGCTGTGATCGGTTCCGGACCGGGGGGCTACGTAGCAGCGATAAGAGCAAGCCAGCTCGGGCTCAAGACTGCAGTAATTGAAAAAAGCGAAGTCGGAGGCGTATGCGCCAACTGGGGATGCATTCCCTCAAAAGCTATTATTAATCAGGCAAAAATATATGCCACTATCCCCGTCCTGGAACACATGGGAATAACTGCAGATAAAACTCACTTTGATTACGAAGCCGTATATCGGCAGTCAAGAGCAGCCGCAGAAAGACTATCAAAAGGGATTCTGTTCCTGCTGAAAAAAAACAAAATCGATCTACTGCCGCAAATTGCAAAAATCACAGGAACTCATGAAATACAACTTAATGATACTACTGACGTGGTTACGGCAAAACATATTATTATCGCGACGGGGTCACACCCGAAGGAGATACCGGGATTTACAATCGATGAAGAAAATATACTGTCTTCCACAGGTATGCTTAAACTGAAGAAGCTTCCCAAAAGCGTTATCATTCTCGGTGCCGGTGCAATAGGTCTTGAGTTTGCCTATATCTTGCACTCTTTCGGCGCCAAGGTGATTATAGTGGAAATGCTCGAAAGTCTTTTCCCGGCAGGCGATGAGGAAACTTGCAAAGGGCTGCAGAGAGTTTTTAAAAAGAAAAAAATTGAAATATTTTTACGGTGCATGGCAGTGGAGCAGAAACGTAAGGAGAGCCTCATTGAAGTTACAGTGGAAAAGGAAGGGAAACTTTTTAAAATTGCTGCTGAAAAGATTCTGGTATCTGCAGGCCGTTCACCCAACAGCAAAGGAATAGGAATCGAAAACCTTGGCCTTAAAACAGAAAAGGGATTCATTGTAACGGATGAAAATTGCAAGACGACCATTGAAAATATTTTTGCAATCGGCGATGTAATTAATACTCCTCAACTCGCCCATGTCGCGTCCAGGGAAGGAGAAATAGCTGCTGAATATATCGCCGGCCATAAAGCCGAGTCAAGAACCAATAATGATGAAATACCGTATGGGATTTATTGTGAACCGCAGTTGGGAGGTTTTGGAATGACCGAAAAAGAGGCTGCAAAAAGGGACATTCCCTTTGAAAAGGCAGTATTCCCCTACAGAGCATCGGGAAAGGCGGTGGCAGTAAATGATATCGAAGGAATGGTTAAAATAATATTCGATAAAGGCACTGAAAAGATATTGGGAGCTCACATTCTCGGAGCCGAAGCAACGGAACTGATACATGAAGCGTTGTTGGCAAAAAAAAGCGGATTGCGCGTCAAAGATCTGGCATCAATGATACATGCTCATCCTACTTTGTCCGAAAATATTATGGAGGCCGCACGGGCGGGAGAAGGACGGGCAGTTCATATTTGAATCCGGAAATTTAATGTGAACCCGTCCCCGATTCGGATTCAGCCTTTCGAACCTTCTCATCCGCTTCCATGCCATCGGATCTTTCCTCTTCCGGCTCTTCCTGAATATCCTGCGCTCTTGTCTCGCAGGTCAGGCTCACATACATCGGGAAATGATCCGAACCGTAATGAGGTTTACGCTTGAATTGGGACAGTTTGAAATGATTGGAATGAAAAACATGATCCAGAGGAAATCTCATGAAGGGATATGTGGTGTGAAAGGAGTTATACATTCCCCGGCCAATGCGGGGATCGAGCAGATCACTGATACGCTGGAATAACCGTGTGGTATGTGACCAGGCGACATCATTAAGATCACCCATCACGATTACAGGAAATTCGGATCCCTTGACCTCTTTGGCCACCAGCAGCAACTCCGCATCCCTTTTTTTGGTATCTTTGCTCTGATCGGGACGAGGTGGTTTCGGGTGGAGACAATACATGCCGATCAGTAATTCGGGATTAAGCTCCATCATAACACTTATGGATGGCACGTCGGACTCCAAAAGAAATCGCACCTTTCCATCGTTCAGTTTTCGCTTCGAATACAGAAGCATGCCGTAAGTGTTGTCAAGGGGATATTTGATCGAGTAAGGATAGGTCGATTCGATTCCGGATAATTGCTCTTCCCACCACTTGTCCGGTTCGGACAGAAGCAGTATGTCGGGATCTGATTCTTTCAGTATATTCAGGAGCCCGCTTACGTTCCGGTTTGTCATACGCACGTTTGAAATAAGCATAGAAACTGTCATCTCCGGATTTTTTTTATCAGCATCGAGAACCTGTTTACTGGCAAAAGGACTATACGGCCGGATCCTGATAACCTGGATAATCGAGGAAAACAAAACGAGCATGATCATTAGCCAGTCCGACCCTTGAAAAGGCCGCTTGAATAGTGCAAAGGCGGCAATAATGATAATTCCAATCACCAGGATCTGAATTCGGGGAAAATCGAATATCCGGATCCACCAATCCTCCACCCGGATAATGGGAAGAATCGTAGCGGTAACTGTAATGATGCCTAAAGTAAATAAAATAAGATCACTTATCATTGTTCTTACGGCGCATATTCATAACACTTGAATTCATTCCCTCACTTTTCAGTTGCTTCGCTTGCAGAATGCAATGCGGTCGCGCTGATCGGAGAGCCGACTTGATATCGCGAGAGAACCCGGTGGGCGATCATATCACGGCATAGATTGCGGCAAAATAAACGTGTCACGACGCTACATAACCGGACAGAAAAGAAGCGACTGAACGGATTCTCAAACTTATTCTTTGATATTAATGATACAACTCTGTTCAAGGGAAGCAAGATTTAAATTAAGCCAATAAAATACCCATTTTGGTTAAATATTTACATATTCACCTGTCACGCGCTCTGCCAGCCCGACGGTGCGACGGCAGGCCAGCCTTATGCTGCGGGTTTCATCGATTTCGTTGCCTCCGAGGAGGGACAAAACATCATTTGAAAGTATGGAACGAACCTTTACGGCGAAGCCATGTATAATGACGCAAAATACGCCGCGCCGTACGAATAGTTATACATTTGACCCGGATCAACTCGAAAAATCGTAAAGTCGGATCGTGCAGAAAATCGCTTGTACGGTCTGACTTTTTTGAAATCCGCAGAAAAAATATCAGCATTCCACCCCATTGACAACGTCTTCCAAATGGATAAAAAAGAAGTTTACCATCAATAAACGGAGCATTCTATTCCACTAGATCGTTGGTTGTATTCATACTTACCATTCTAAGGAGGCGCTTATGCCTGAATACATCAAGCCTGTTGCCGAGATTTTGGCCGGGACAGTGGAATCTCTCGGAATTTTAATTGTAAGCGTGTCAGCCATATTTTCAATATTTTACGGGCTCTACCTTTATAAGAAAGGCAAGCCGGAGGATATATTCCGGACCGTCCGCCAGCGATTGGGGCGAGGGGTTCTACTGGGACTGGAATTTCTTGTGGCTGCCGACATAATACACACTGTCGCAGTGGAATTGACCTTGCGAACCCTGGCGGTGCTTGCGATAATCGTGCTTATCAGAACATTCCTGAGTTTTACTCTCGAGGTGGAATTGACGGGAAACTGGCCCTGGCAGCAGAACCGGGATCAATCGTCAATCGGGCTTTGAACTTCCTTCCATTCCTTTGACGGCCGTCGTGACAGCCGGCGCTAAATCAAACCGGTCATCCGATGTTCACTGGCATATCCGTAACTCCAGACCTTTCCTTCGGATTCCGTTATATCCCACCTTAAAAAATGATTTTCTCATTACTCGCTTTTTTTTCGGTGGGGATAAAAACAGGGACAGCGCCCTTTTTTGAATCTTGACGTTATGGCTGGTCATCACGACCAGATGCAAACTAAAATAAATTATATCCATCGGATTAAAAAAGGCGCTGTCCCTGTTTAAGGGTGTCGCTCATGAATTCAATCCGCAATTCAAAACTGGAGGATTCAGCAACTGCGTGTCAAGTTTGCTGACCGAGCCGTTGGGCCGAAACGCGTTCAGATCTCGTTTATATTAAGCTTTTTTCTTAAAATATCCACCAGCGGCCATCCTTGCGCCACGCGTGGCAGGTATCGATAAGAAAATGCAAAATCATTTTCGAGTGCTCAGGATCGTAACTTGCCTGCCTCTTTGACTGATACGCCGCATATCCCTGTACGGCCGCAGGCGCCATGGCCAACAAAAGCTCTACCACATGGGCACAGCCTTTGTTGCCTCCAACAAGCTCTTTTACCTTTGCCGTAAAACCTCTGGAAATCGCCAATCCTTTTACAGGAGTAAGGCAATCCTTAGTTTCCCGGCAGAATCCCCGCGGCACTGACAGAAGCTCACACTCTATATCTTCTATCACCAGATTGGAGCAGTTAATCAGAAGCCGAACGGCCATATGGTGAATGACGCCACGGGAAAAAGTTTCGCCGGTAATCACCCGGGCTTCATGGAAACGATCATCTTTGAGAAAACCTTCCACGATGATTCTTTGACCGTCATATTCGTACGTGGTGACTTTTATATTTCTCGCTTGAAGTTTTTCACCTTTGGATTTCCAAAAAGATTGCATTTTATTCTACCTCTCCTTCCGTGAGATGGCGATCATGTCGTTCAGTTTTATTTCCGGGTGGTGATATCGTTCAAATCGATACGTTCTCTTGCCGAATTGGATCGCTTCCTTCGGACACCACTGGATACAGGCAAGACATTGCTCACAATGGCGCAGCCACACGGGTCTCCCTTCCTTAAGACTGATATTTCCGCAAGGGCAGATCATTTCGCAGATGCCGCATGAATCGCATTTTTCATCGGAATAGAAACTCTTGTCCATTGCCGGCACACGGCGGAATGAAAGCTTGTAGAATTGGGAAAATAGGATGTTCTGCCACAGCGGGCCTCTCTCAACGGGCATTATCTTCCTGTTTGACACTACATCGGCGATCTTTGAAATCTTCTCCCGTGCCGCATTGAATCTTCGTGCGCGTTCATCCGGCGACCCAGGTCCTCCCCAGGGAATATAGTTGGAAGGCATGACGATATCGAATCCTGATGCAAGGGTAAGTCCGCGGGCATGCATCAGCTTTTGCAGCTGAAGCAAGGTGGCCGCGACCTGACCGGCATTGACGGCGACGGCAAATACGTACGCCGATGGATCGGGCACAAGCGATTGCGTAAATGAGATTATCCTTCTCGGCAAACCCCAAATATGGACAGGGAATATAATACCGACAGCATCAGCCCTGCTCTCAATCACCTTGTTTTCCATACCTGAGACAGGATATATGCCGTCACATTCAATGTGCCGTGCCAGCGCTCGGGCTGTCCAGAGCGAATTGCCCGTTCCCGTGTAGAAAAATAGATCGGTTTTCATATATGCTCCCACTTCTGCTGCGAACAGAGGTATGACCTTCCAGTCACGGATATTCCTCTATTTGGCACTCTGCTTGAATTCCGGAATTCCCTCTTACCATGACTCGGAGGCCGGAGAGCAGACCACAAATTCTTCGCCATACCAGGAATCCTTATAGTCTATGACAGTTTGGTCGAACAACTTGTTTCGGTGTGTATTATACACGAATTCGATACTCTGTAACTGCACAATTTCATCTTTTTCTCTTGGCTTATCCGGAACCATTGCCAACCTGGGGCCGGTTCAATCAAAGCCTTGCTGAATCAACCTGACGGATTTGGCATAAAAATGCTCAAGCACCTTAAAACCTTCATTTTTTGCTGCTTTGCGCCAGAAAGCCTGCCGCGTAAGCGCCGCCACGCTTCGCGCCATGTGCTGCATACAATTGTTAACTGCTGTTTTTTATTCTTTCTATTTCTTTTTTTACTGGCTGCCAACTCATTATTGGGTCTGCGTCCCATTGATAGCCTCCTTCATCCATTTTCTTGAAAATCTGATTTATGGAAGTGACTGCCTGTGGGCCTTCTTCTTCCGCTTTTTTCATTATCTCATCTTTCAATTTTGATAAAGGCCAATCACTAAAATCAGATTTTGTCTTCCAAATATTTGAGGCAATTTGTTCGAGGTAATGCCTGTAAGCAGATCTTGCAGGTTCGGGGGCCGTCCAATTTACAGGTAGCCTTCTTACGACGACGGGAATTGAGGTAATCTTTTCGTAACATTTTGAAATATCATCAAGGATCCAGGGGTTACATGGCTCTAATGGGATGAGAATAACCTCAAGCCCCTTGTCTTTCGCATTGAGAACCGAGGAGGAAGAGATTGCCGGAACATCTTTGTTTAAAATCTTAGCAGCAGCGTATAGAAGGTTTTCTTCCTCTGCATCTCTTTCAACTATCCTGGCGCTTTGGATAGCCTCATCTTTGTTAGTTGTTATAGAGGCATATTCTATTTGTGCATCATAGTTTGAGGGACTGGTTTATAACAAATGTTTATATACATCTTTTGCCCTTGGATCATTCTTGCCTGCAAGCAATTTGGCAAATTCATGAACGGGACCTCCCCACCGGCCCATAACAATATTTCCATATTTTAAGGCTACATCGTATTGATGTTTCCGCGCCACTAGTGTGAGGCCAGCTATGTAATTTTCATAATCCGTCTCATAAGTTTTGGGAACTTTGTATTTCCAAAAATAAGCTCCTTCTGGAGTGCCATATAGCAGGTTTACCGAATGATTCCATTGAGTGTCATTGATGAGAATGACGGCGAAAAATTCGTTTAAGGTAACTATATTTCCACCGAATTGTTTTATACTTTTATCTATCTCTTCTCCCATCCCTTGAAATACTGCCTGAATAGTAGTAGGCGTTGCGTCACGATATTGTAGTGTGATTTCATGTTTAGATAGATTTTCTCATTGAAGCAGGAAATAATTTTCTCCCTCTATATTTTTCTGCAATTTCCATTCGTTTATTCCGTTGGGAAAAAATATCTCATATTACATTTTTAAAAAATTTAGGAAGATCTTTAGCATTAGAAATAGAAGGTAAAATTAAAAAAGATAGAAAAATTTTTGTTTGTATCAGTTTTAGCATTTTGGATTCCTTTGTTGGATTTGAGGCATTTAACGCCAAGCCTGAGCAGGCGGCACCAGTGCAGGTCAAATTACCCGAGGCCTTCCCGACAAATCGCAATTTTCTCGGCGTCTGCTCCAGGTTTTTGTTGGGTTATTTGGAGTTGCCCCCATTAAACCGGGCTGTTGAAGCATGGAGAGAGCGGTATCTTTCAACAGAGCCCATTAAATATCTGTATATTGTACATTGGAGATCTAAACCCATGGCAAAGTGCCTGAGAATCTGCCTTTCGCTGAAAAAATTGGCAGATATAAATTTCACACAAAATAATTGACAGTACCCTTTAAAATAAGCGGGCAAATCTTCAAGGGCTTTCTCCTCAAACCATCTGATGCTCACTGCCATATTCTTAACTCCAGACCCTTCCTTCGGGGTCCGTGCAGCCCACCTTTATAGAAATTAATCTGAACTCGTCCCCGATTACATCCCCGATTACATCCCTGCCTGAGCTGTACCCGTTAGCGATGCCGGCCAACCTCCCAAAAAACCTTTTGATGGATCGTGTCCGACATTAACGAAGGTGCCGCCACCACCACCGATCCCAAGCCCTCCTGATGTCGTGATCCCCAGACTGAGAGTCCACAATCCAAAGGGGTCAGTAAGATTAACAGGATTATTCCCCGTATAGGCATACAGGTTCACATCCCCTCCTTCAAAGCCGATCGGGTCTTCGGAGATGAATCTGCCTGTGGCCGGGTCATAGTACCGTGCTCTCATGTAGTACAGTCCGTTGGGTTCGTGCATGACCCCGTGTCGGCCGATGTATTTGAAGGGCTGCGGGATGGTTTCCTGTTCTTCGATGATTTCTCCGAAGGGTGTGTAGGAGTATCGGTTCACGGTATTCTGATTGTCGTCTGTTACGGCGATGGTGCTGCCGGTCGCATTGAAATGGTAACAGTACAGTTCCCCCGCAGGGGTCGCCATCGCAAGAAGGCCGAGACCATGGATGTAGTAGCGGGTAATGGTGTTGTTCCCGTCCGCTTCGGCAAGAAGGTTCCCCGATGCGTCATAGATATACCGCGTCGCTTCTGTGCTCCGGATTGCTTCAAGTCTTCGCCCCGTGCCGTCGTATGAATACCGGAAGGCGCCTCCGTCTGTGTCCGTCAGGCGGTGTTCGTAATCGAAATTGTACGCCGTACCCCCTTTGCTGATCATTTGCCCTTCATCATCATAGCCGAATGGCGTCGTCCCGGCTGAAAGCAACCGGGTCTTCTTTTCATTGTAGGTATATTGCTCGGAGTTTGCCTGCAGGGATGGCGTCTGCGGCTCCGTGTGTTCTATGTGTGTACGGTTGCCGCTGCCGTCCAAGGTGTAATGATAGGTCGATACGGCGCTTAAATCTCCCTTCCGGTTCTGAAGATCGGTCATCCTTCCGGCATTGTCGTAGCCGTAGCTCGTCCAGGTCCCGTTAAAGTGGTCCAGCCCGGAGAGCAGGCCGGCCTCGTTGTAGGTGTAGCAGGCCGTCTTGTTCAGCCAGCAAATGTGCACCGCCGTTAACCGGTTCAGCGCATCATGGGTGTACTCTACTTTCCTGCCCCCCGGATAGGTGATCCCGGTTATGTTGCCGGCTTCGTCATAGTCGATACCGATGGCGAATCCGCGGGGGTCGGTTATCGAAGTCAGACGGTTGGCATTGTCGTATCCGTAGTGTGTGGTCCAGATGTGATCGCTCATCCCGGTGAGGTTGCCCAGGATGTCATAGCTGAAGCTCACGGCCGAGGCGTCGGGATAGGTGATTGTGTCAAGTTTCCCGCCGGGGGTGTATGTGAAGGCAATGGTATTGTTGTTGCGGTCTGTTTTCGTACACAGGTCCCCGTTATCGTACCAGGTGCAGCTTCTGTTTTTCATCAGCGGATCTGTGTGAAGCGTCATAAGGCCCCGGCGGTCAAAGCTGAATGTGCTTACGGCGTTTTCCTGGTCGGCAAGGCGTGTCATCCTGCCGATTTGATCGTAGCTGCAGCAGACTGCCGGTTCGGATCCCGTCTGCGTGGTTTCGGGATTGCCGCAGGTGTCGTAGGTCATGGATGTTACTACTCCACGGCCGTCGGTTATCGTGTGGGGCAGGCCGTTCGGATACGGCATGGTGTCTATGCAAATTTCCTTGCCGGATTCGGGGTAGGTGGTCGTCCGGATGAGGTGGTGTTCCGCGTCATAGTCATAGTGAGAATGCTTTCTTATCCTTACCGAATCGAGCGAGTAGTACGTATCCGTTTTTCTAAATTGTCCGTCATAGTCATGCTCCAGGTCGTATTCTGTGCCTGACAGTGCCGTTTTGATCTTTATCAGGTTCTGATGCTCGCCGTCATATTCGTAACTCCAGATCTTCCCTTCAGGGTCCGTACAACCAAACTTCATAAATTAATCTGAACCCGTCCCCGATTAGACACGCATCAATAATGGAATAATCAAAGAGTGCAACTATTAGCAATACTGTTCAATTTTACAAATTCATCCAAATTACTTTTGACATCGATCAAGATCCGCTGGAGGTTCTGCTGTCACGATGTCCGCAGGAACAACAAAAGGTTTCCCGGGTGCGGCAGCATTGTCATAGAACCTGTTGGGGAATTCATATTCCGCTACATAGAGGTCGCGCACTATCTGATGGTCGCACGCACGCATATGAACGACCCCATTGAGTGACTTATACGTATCTCCTTCCCATGTCGCTATGATCTTTTCTGGATCGGTGGTACCGGCGCGCTCAACCACGTCCCACATCCAGTATCCCATAATCATTGTTTTTGCACCTCCGCCTGTAGGCCATGCCCACATTATGGTATTATAAGGAGATTTCCATTTTTTCCATGCGCTATGCCATATTTCAATAAATTTTTCCATCTCTTGAGTGCCTATTGTCATATGATGGTCTTGAATATTGATCATGCCTCTTCCACCTTCAATACCAACTGCAGCTATTTGTGCAGGCGAATCCACATATATGTTTGCAATGGGAAGCATGCATTCCATTTGACGGGATTGAACAAGGAGGTTCTGCCCGTCAGGAGGCCAATCTCCGCTGAAAATTACTTCGGCACCGGACGCTTGGATTTTTGTAATGTAAGGTGCAAAATCTTTAATGAACAGGGGATGGTGATCTTCTCCCACAATCTGTGCCTCAGGTTTGTATTTTTGCAACGCTGTTTTAAAAGATTCAGACATATTATGCCCATATGAATAATCCTGATTGAGAATATAAAATTTATTCTCAGGTCTTTTAGAATAAAAATATGCCAAGCCTCTACCGACTGATTTTGTAGTAATTGTTGTCCTGAAAACATAACGGCTAAAGTTTTTTGCATCCATTAATGGTTCGCTGAGGGACAGCGGATTCATCAATACCGTTTTGTATTTATCTGCTACTTGCTGAACAATAAGTGTAAGGTGGCTACCCGCCGTACCAAAAAGGAGATCGACTTTGTCTTCAAGACAGAGTTTTTCAGTCATTTTTTTACAAATCGCAGGTTTTGCCTGGCTGTCACCTTTAATCACTGCAATCTTCTTCCTCTTTCCGTCAACCAGGATTCCGCCTCTTTTATTAAAATCAAAGGCAATCCAGCTGTTTACCATCCAGAAGATTTGCCCGTTATGAGCGCCTGGACCGGAAAATGCATCAACAACTCCAATTTTTACTACTTCGCCGGATGGATTTTCAAATGTCATCGGATCAAAGTCCGTCATATCGGACATTTTATTGATATCAAAGGCCGGCATGTCAGCATCTGCTCTCGAATACATAACAACACCGATGAAACAAAACAAACAGAAAAAAAATACTGATAATCTAAAACTTCTAATCAATAACTCCAACATTCTCTACTCCTTTCTGTGTGGTTTTTAGTACTCGACCCACCCAACCAAAAAGGTGTTAATTGTTTTGATCATTTCTTTCGAAGGGATAGCACCTTCGAGTCGGATGATCTGTCAAATTTTTGCCTTAATGGCCTTGCGAGCGCTTTTCTTTGGGATCAGTAAAAAGTAATGCCGGTTCCATCCACAGTTCAAGATAAAGTTGTGGGCACTGCTGAGATGATGATTCTTAAGACTCCGCGCGGCATACCTCCGGCTCTTTGCATAACTCCTTGAATCGTAACTATTCGGACTTTATGCGTGTCCACCAACCTGATGAATTCGTAAAAAGTCATTCCCCCCCCCCGTATAGGAGGGATGGAGGGAGCGGGGAGTAATCACCCTCACCCCGCCCCCTCCCCTCAAGGGAGAGGGTGCTTCTAAGTGTAAAAGATGCTTCAGTCGCACCTTAGACTCTTTACGAGAGCATCAATCTTATTTGTTGTTGATTTTATGATGTCGTCGAGGTGTGTGAGGTTCGGACACCACCTATACTTTGAAAACTGTCCCTCTTTTCCGGCGAGGGTCCGAACAGGTATGGAAGGTATATTGTGGAGCTATGCCACATTTATCTTTTGATTGCAATATTTTTTTCTATGGATTGATAATGGCGTATTTACAGAATTCCGCAAAGCAATTTGCATATCCCACACGAAGAAGGAAACCTGGAGAATACATGTGAAAAAGATAACACTTCTCTTTCCTTTCTGACGCAATTAATCGAGGACAAAGATTTTCGCTTTACTTTATGTAAGATTAGACGGAAACCCTGAATCCCTGGTTTTCAGATATCCTTCAATATATGTTCTCACTTGTTTTTTTGATCGAAAGATCCCGAAATGCCCTTCGCAGAGTATGTCGGCTTCGAGAGCCAGAAGTTTTGCCATTGATGATTTCCAATCGCCGATGTCGGAACGGAAGGCTTTCAGAAAGGGGCCGTGGATATCCTGGCCGAAGAGTACACGCTTCTCGTTCCGTTCGATTACGACAGAAAGCGACCCCGGTGTGTGTCCCGGCGTGTGCAGCACACGAAAAACCTGAGTTCCGAAAGTAAATGTTTCTTCTTCTCCTTTTATGCGATGGTCGACCGGCGTGGGCGGGAACACGGTGCCGTACATCCGGGCGGCCGTTTCGACGGGATCGCCCGATTCAATGGCGGCGGCATCCAGATCATGGGCGACGAGGCGGCATCCGAAGCGTTCCGCAAAATAAGGGGCGCCGCCGATATGATCGATATGGCAGTGCGTGAGGATCAAAGCAGAGATATTTTCCGGATTAAATCCCAGGGTCAGAATGGTTTTTTCCAGGCGGCCCGCCGTCCGGCCGGCTCCGGAATCGATCATTACGAGTTCGCTGCCGCAATCCACGAGAAAAATGGCGGCATCCTCCGAATGCGAGATATTCGGACCCCCGATAAGGTAGACGCCGCTGATAATTTCTTCCGGAAAGCCCATGGATTTTTCCTATATTCTCAAGGTGCCGATTATGTCATTTACATCATTGATGCCCCGTTGTGCAAGATATGACACGATACCATCGATAATTTCCACAGTTATCCCCGGATTGACAAAATTTGCCGTTCCCACTTGTACGGCACGGGCGCCGGCAATCAAGAATTCCAGTGCATCGGCAGCACTTGCAATTCCACCGATACCGATCACGGGAATACTCACCTCCTGCACTGTCTCCCATACAAGGCGCAAGGCCACCGGCTTGATTGCCGGTCCTGAAAGGCCGCCCGTTACATTTCCCAGATTCGGCCTTCGCGTTGCAATATCGATCGACATCCCCATAAGCGTATTTATAAGAGAAACGGCATCGGCTCCGGCAATCTCGACTCGCCTCGCAATGGCCCGTATATCGGTAACATTCGGAGTAAGCTTTACGATAAGAGGAATACTTGTTTTTTCTCTCACGGCACTTGTGACTTCGTGAGCAAGTCCTGGATCCGTTCCGAAGCTTACGCCTCCCGCCTTAATATTGGGACATGATATATTGACTTCTATGGCGGCAATATGTTCCTTGCCATCGATAATTTCAGCGATCCTGGCATACTGCTCGGGAGTTTCGCCCAGAATATTGGCGACCACGGCAGTATTCAGCGTGCTCAAAAAAGGCATTTTTTTCTCAAGAAACGCACAAATGCCGACATTTTCCAAGCCGATCGCATTGAGCATGCCCGCTGCCGTTTCAATGATTCTGGGAGGCGGATTCCCTGCCTTCGGTTCAAGAGAAAGTCCCTTTGTAATTATCGCTCCCAGCCGGTTCAGGTCGAGGTATCCGGCAAATTCCTCACCGTAACCGAATGTGCCCGAGGCCGTCATCACCGGATTTTTCAACGTAAGTCCGCCTAAATTGACGGCTGTGTTCGGGAATATTGAGGTATCAGCCATTCCAGTCTATTTCCCGTATATCGAAGACGGGGCCTTCCGTACAGGCCCTCAAATATCTCGGAGAGTCATCTTTCGATCGTCCTTTTACGGCGCACCCCAGACATGCGCCGAGACCGCAGGCCATCCGTTCTTCCATTGAAACCTGGCACTGCCGGAGTCCGTTCCTGAGAATACCCGCCATAACAGATAACATGGGATAAGGACCGCAGGCATAGACAGGGGCATCTTCTCCTGCAAAGGAAAGAGCATCGTCTCTGAAAAGATCGGTGATCATCCCGTGAAAGCCCCTGCTTCCGTCTTCCGTGGCGATTCTCAAATTTGTGCAAAGTTCGCCCATCTCCTCCATCCCCAACAGGCAGGATTTCTCCCTTGCTCCAAGGTATCCTGTGATCTCGCATGCATCTTTCATTCTTTCTTTCAGAAATTCTGCCAGATACACAAGGGGGGCTATTCCTGCGCCTCCCGCAACCAGTATCGCTTTCGAAACACCCGGCGTTATCGTAAATCCGCGACCCAAAGGCCCCAGTACTTTAATCTCATTTCCCGCGGCAAGGCGCGACATCAGCTGCGTACCTTTTCCGGCTATTCGATAGAGAATCTTCAGTTTCGCTTCCGTTTCGGAAAAGCGCAGACCGTGAATGCTGAAAGGTCTTGCCAGAAACAGGGTATCTTTGCACTGCGGCTGCACCATTACAAATTGGCCGGGCAATGCCTTTCCAAAAGAAGCGGGAAGATCTATTTCCATGACGTAGTGGCCGGGAGCGGCCGTACGATTTTCAGTGATGAATCCTTTTTCGTATTTACGAAATATTTCCATGGTATCGCCGGTCAGTTTTCCGTTTCGCTCAAAAATGGTTGTAATTCAACCGTCATGATAAGCGCATCTTCATCGGTATCTGAATAATAGCGAGGCCGCAGCCCTGCGATCCGAAATCCTGTTTTTTCATAAAGACGCTGCGCCGGAATACCGGACTTCCTGACTTCCAAAGTGGCCATGCACGCACCTCTTTTAATTGAAATGCAGATCATGTCTTTCAGCAGGCATTCCGCGACTCCTTTTCTCCTCCAATTCCTGTGAACGGCAATATTTCTAAGGTGCGATTCATCGAATACAATTGCAAAGCAGCTGTATCCCACTATACTGTCCCCCGCCACCGCCACCCGGTTTACACATATCGGAATGCTGAGTTCTTCACGGAACATCGTTTTTGTCCAGGGTGTGATAAAGGATGTTTTCTCGATTGCCAGAATTCCTTCCAGATCATTTTCCTTCATATCCCTTATACCATCAATGCAGGGTTTTACCCCGCCGTCATTGCATTTAAAGTCCTCTGGCAAGGATATCCACTCCGATACTATATAATTTGCCTGATTGCCAAAAAGATCAAGAAAAGGGCCGCAAAGAGAGGCAAGGCTCCTCTGATCTTTATTGTGGTCAGTGCAACTGCGACCCCCACTACGGGAATGAAGCAGTATGTTACCATCAGCATGCGATTCATCCGCGCGGTAAGAAGCGGAAAAACAAGTTGAAGCGCTATCGTCCCGACCAGTAAAAATAAAAATATAAGAGCCGCCGAACAGGTAAAGGACTTTGCCATTCCGTACCACTGTTTTCTGGCAATTGCTTTCGTATCCCCTCTTTCTGCATCCTGAAGAACCTCTTTTGAAAGCGCTTCGTTCGATTCGATCACCAGCATATCGATTTTCCGGGCAGCAAAGGCAAGCGGTGTTAAAAGCAGCACAGCAAGCGCAATAAGCTCGGGCGTCGTTCCTCCCATTGTATTGCCGGCCAGTATTACACTTGCAGTTATTGTTATCGCTGCAATCGTATCGTTCGGCGGCACGTACTTCCCGATGGGAACCCTATCCATCCAAAGCAGTTCCAGAAAAGTTCCCGTTATAAGCCCTGTTGACGGCTCTCCGAGAAAGGTCCCTACAACAGGCCCGCACACGAGCGGCCGCGATATCATGATTTGAAGCACAATTCTGTCAAGACAAATAATTCCGCCTAACAGTGCAACCTCAATTATAGAAGTCCACATTGACGTCTCTTTACCGCGACCGGCATTCTCTAACCGGAACGGGCTCTTTCCTGCATTTTTTTTACCGCATCCGAAAACTGCAGGGGTTTATCGGGAGGTACGCCTCTGATTTCGATCTCGACACCATTATTGGCAAGCGCCATCAAATCATTGATCTCATTGCTGCTCATAAAAATATGAGAGATGACGCAACGTTTATCCGATCCTCCATTTACATTACCTATATTCAAAGATTCGAATCGGAACCCCCATTGATATGCATTGATAACATCTTCAACATCGGCAAATAATATAATCGTATTTCTGCCGATCGATCTGGAACCGGCATAACTCTTTGCAAATTCTTCTACAGGATATACAAATAATTCGATATCATGCGGCACGGCCATTTTGATGACTGATTCCATAAAAAGGTCTGAGGCTACCTGATCGTTTACTACAATAATTTTAGCCGTTTTTAGAAAGGGAACCCATGATTCCAGGATTTGACCATGCACCAGCCTGTTGTCGATTCTAACCATGGCCTCTCCCGCCCATTGGCATTTTCTGAATTATTGCGTCAATCACTGACTTTGCGATTTAATATGGCACTGGCAAGATATATATTTTTTTTACCATATTCTTTAATGAATTCGGCAAACTCATTGAGTTCATAGTTTTCTCTTACTTCGGAGACTTTCATGAGCATCGGAAGATTAACGCCTGTCACTACTTCAACTTTATTTTTCTTGAGAAATGACAATGAAATATTCGACGGCGTTCCCCCGAAAAGATCGGTAAGGATAAGCACTCCTTTACCGAAATCGGCTTTTTTTATGGCTGATACTATTTCTTTTTTGAGTTCTTCGACTCCTTTTGTCGCATCTACCGCTATGGGAATAACCCCCTTCAGTTCGCCCTTGATCAATTCGGCTGCCCGTATCAGCTCTCTTCCCAGATTTCCGTGAGTCATCACAACGACGCCAATCATATCTCCCCCGTTTGCCCATGTTGATCGCCTAGGCTAATGAATTCGCATCCAATTGTCAAGTAATTCCCATATTCATTTGACAGTGCAAAGGCAATCACACTATAGTACGAGATACTATTAAAATTTTTATATGCTGCATTTTACTGCTTAGAATACATCTTTTATTGATTGGGAATAGAAGCATGACCTTACTTGAAAAGAAAACCTGCCCCGCCTGCGGCAATGAAATTACCTTTTACCGCAATCCGACGCCGACAGTCGATATTATCATAGAGATCAATCATGAGATCGTGCTGATAATGAGAAAAAATGATCCCGTAGGATGGGCGATTCCGGGAGGTTTTGTGGATTATGGTGAATCTCTCGAAGAAGCCGCCGTCCGGGAAGCAAGGGAAGAAACATCATTGAATATCCAACTTTTAAGGCAACTGCACACCTATTCCCGCCCTGATCGCGATCCTCGTCAGCACACCATATCGACCGTTTTTGTCGCCAAGGCTTACGGTAGTCCCCGTGCAGCCGATGATGCCGCCGGAATCGGCCTCTTCACCCGCGACACTCTCCCGGAACCGATCATGTTCGACCACCGGGAAATCCTGATGGATTATTTTGAAGGAAAATACCGGTAAACGTTCTATCTTCTACGTTCCATGTTCTATATTGAGAATGTTTCAATATCCCGTTTTGGATAATAAGGATCCGGCCGAAAAGGAAAGATTCTTGGCGGACAGATGGGAATATTAAGCGTTGACTAGAGCATTGAACGTGGGACTTCATTTTTATCCCTTGACTTCCCTTTTTCAAATATTGTATCAGGGCAGGCATGGCTATGCCATAAATGACAGAATAAGGTCCCGCCTGCCTTGCAACATGAGACCGGACCGGCTGAAGGATTACATACTATGATTCAAAGAAACAAAGAAGAAATTTCAAAACTGAATCTGCAGATAGAAGATGCGATCGAAAATTATCCCAATACTCAAAATATTCTTCGCGCTTTTCAAAATGTCCTGCTGGCAAAAAAACGCCTCGTCGAAGGTGAAATTTCTGTAGATGTGGATGTATCGAACGTCAGTACGAACCGCCTGGAGGAATGCGTCCCCGTATGCCGCCAGATACAGCTTTTTAGTAGTGACGAGCCCTGGGAGAAGGTCTCTTTTTCGCTAATTCCGCCCATTATGACAGGATTCCCCGCTCTTGCGAAGGAGATGAAAAAAATAGAAGAAGCAATCAAAAATGAAGTTTTTGAATTCACAGAGTATTTTACCAGCTTCCCTGAGCTCAAAAATGATATTGTGCTGAAATGGGCCTCAATGACGGGTATCAGACCAGAGGTATTTCAGTTCTTCCTGATCAACATTCTTAAACCTGTCCTGGGAGCAAAAGCAAAAAAAGCGATTCCAATTCTTGGTGAATTTACGTGGGATAAAGGCTTCTGTCCTTTCTGCGGAGGGTTTCCCGAAATTGCAGTCATCAAAGATAAAATTACCGAACGGTGGCTGCATTGCTCCTGTTGCGGGCATCAATGGCGCTACAATCGCATCGTGTGCCCTTACTGCGGGTATGAGGCGAAAGAAGAGGGATCAACCTATTTCTTTGTGGAAGGAAAAGATCAGGAATGTGCATTCGTGTGCGATCAATGTAACAGATATTTAATTACTTTGAGGCGAATCAGAGATACTCACGAGCTGAATCCGGATATTGTCTCAATGAAACTTTGCCACCTTGACGCACTTATGCAGGAAAAAGGATTCTCTCCGGTGGCAATAACAGAATGGAACGTATTCGAACCTGAAGTGCAATAAAGATACACATATGCACTGAAAGATATGTAATTACCGAGATAATCCAAAGCGCAGAATATAAGAACCTCCCGTCATATCAAGAGGGCCTCTCCGGAAAAACGGCAGATTTTTGAGGAATACGGATCAGATTACAATATTGAAAACCTTCAACCGTTCTGCCGCTCCGCCTTCCCTCACACACTTATGTTTTTAATAACAGGTTGACAATTCATGAAAGTTTTCATATGCCACAAATGACATAATAAGTATGACATAGGCAAAGGAGGCATTTATGGATGTTACACGAAGAGGATTTTTAAGAATTTCCGGCGCGGTAGGATCGGGGGTCGCCCTGTCCTCCCTGGGAATTAATCTGAAACCGACAAAGGCCTATGCACACGAACTCGATAAGATGAACCGTGTAAAAGCAGCCAAACAGATTACCACCATCTGCTGTTATTGTGCTGTGGGTTGCGGTCTTATTTGCAGCGTTGACAAGGTGACCGGCAAGATTTTCAACATAGAAGGAGATCCTGATCACCCCATCAACGAGGGTTCGCTCTGCGCAAAGGGAGCCGGATTTTTCGATCTTACCGAAGCTAACAAATACCGTCTGCAGAAGGTGCTCTATCGCGCGCCGATGAGCGACCGGTGGGAAGAGAAAGACTGGAATTGGGCAATTGCCCGCATCGCCCGTTTGATCAAAGACACGCGGGACAAAGATTTTATTACGAAAAACAGTAAAGGTCAGATTGTAAACCGGACCGAATCGATCGGCCATCTGGGAAGCTCCAACGTCGACAGCGAGGAATGCTGGCTGATGAGCGTGATTTCCAGAACGATGGGACTCGTCTATGTCGATCACCAGGCCAGGGTCTGACACAGCCCGACTGTAGCGGCTCTGGCAGAGTCGTTCGGACGCGGTTCCATGACGAACCACTGGATCGATCTTCAGCACAGTGATTGCATATTGATCATGGGCAGCAATGCGGCGGAACATCACCCCATTGCCTTCAAGTGGATGCTCCGTGGAAAGGAAAAGAACGGAACGAAACTTATCCATGTCGATCCCCGGTTTACCAGGACATCGGCGCGCTGCGATTATCATGTTCCCCTGCGCTCCGGAACAGACATCGCCTTTCTGGGAGGCATGATCAATTACATTCTCAATTCAGACAAATATTTCAAGGATTATGTTGTCAATTATACTAATGCGCCCTTCATCGTGGTAAAGGATTTCGACTTCAATGACGGGCTCTTTACCGGCTATGACAAGGCAGAGAAGAAATACAGCAAGGAAACCTGGGTTTTTGAAAAGGATGCGGCAGGCATTCCAAAGAAAGATCCCTCTCTGACCGATCCGAACTGCGTGTTTCAGCTCATGAAAAAACACTATTCCCGCTACACGCTGGAAAAGGTTTCCAGTATCACCGGCGTATCCAGGGAAGATCTGATGAAGGTCTATACGGATTACGCAAGTACCGGCGCGGGCGACCGGGCGGGAACGATCTGCTACGCACTGGGCTGGACACATCATTCCACGGGAACGCAGAATATCCGCACCATGGCTATGATTCAGCTTCTGCTTGGTAATATAGGAATCTGCGGCGGCGGTGTAAACGCCCTCCGCGGAGAGCCGAACGTTCAAGGTTCCACCGACCACTGTATCTTGTACGGCAATCTGCCGGGCTATCTGAAAATGCCGGTGGCGTCCCTCGATACCCTTGAAAAGTACCTCAAGAAATACACTCCTGTCACGAATGATCCGCAGTCGCCAAACTATTACAGGAACTATCCTAAATTTTATATCAGTTTCCTCAAGTCGCTATTTGACGACAAAGCCACGCCGGAAAACGAATTCGGGTATTCCTGGATGCCGAAACTGGACGATGGCACCCCCTATTCCCTTATGCACCTTTTTGATGCAATGTACAAAGGCACAGTGAAAGGCCTGTTCTCCGTAGGGACCGATCCCGCCGTCAGTTCGCCCAATGCAAACAAAGTAAGAAAGGCGCTGGAAAAACTGGACTGGCTCGTAAGTGCCAACATTTTCGATAACGAAACATGTTCCTTCTGGAAGGGTCCCGGCGTCGATCCCGGAAAGGTCAAAACGGAATGTTTCCTTCTTCCAGCATCCGCCACAATGGAAAAGGAAGGCAGCCAGACAAACAGCGGCAGATGGGTTCAATGGAAATACAAGGCCGCCAGGGCTCCGGGCGATGCGATCCCCGTGGGCGAAATGTTCATTAAAATCATCGATGCCGTCAAAGCGCTCTATGCCGGGGAAGGCGGTATAAACCCGGAACCTATCCTCAATTTCAAATCTGATTATATAAACAGAAACGGTGCGTTCTCTGCATTAAAAGCGGCAAGGCAGATCAACGGCTTTTTCCTCAAGGACACGATCATTGATGGCAAAACCTTCAGAAAGGGACAGCAGGTTCCCACCTTCGGCATGCTTCAGGATGACGGATCGACATGCAGCGGAAACTGGCTCATGGCGGGAAGTTTCACCACCGACGGTGAAAACAGGATGACCGCACGAGGGAAAGACGACCCCACCGGACTCGGCCTGTATCCCAACTGGGCCTGGGCATGGCCCGTCAACAGGCGTATTTTGTATAACCGCGCCTCCTGCGACATCAACGGACGGCCTTACAATCCGAAGAGAAAGCTCCTTGAATGGACGGGGCACAAGTGGGTCGGTGATGTCCCTGACGGCGGCTGGGCGCCAATGGCAGACCGGGAAAACGGCAAATACCCCTTCATCATGAAGGCCGATGGAGTGGGATCGCTTTTCGGTCCAGGTATGGCTGAAGGACCTTTCTCGGAACACTACGAACCATTCGAAAGTCCGTTGAGCAAAAATCCCCTTTCCAGCCAATTGAACAATCCGGCACTTCATGTCTTCGAAACCGACATGGACAAAACTGCCAGTGCAAGCGATACATTCCCCTATGTCTGCACTACATATTCCTGTACGGAACACTGGTGTTCCGGTGCGCTGACACGATGGCAGGCATGGCTTCTGGAGATGCAGCCGGAAGCGTACGTTGAAATTGGCGAGAAACTCGCGCATGAAAAAGGAATCAAAAACGGCGAGCGAGTGAAAGTATCCTCTGCCAGAGGTTTCGTTAAATGCGTGGCCATGGTTACCAAGCGATTCCGTCCCTTCCTGGTGGAAGGCAAAACGGTGCATCAAGTCGGCATGCCCTTTAACTATGGCTGGTTGTTCCCGGAAGACGGCGGGGACAGCTGCAATATTCTGACGCCCTCTGTCGGTGACGCGAATACCCACTGTCCCGAGTATAAGGCGTTCATGGTCAACGTGTCGAAGATTCAGGAGGCTGGATGATGAATAAAAACGAACTGGTAAAACTTATTGATACGACAAAATGTACGGCCTGCAGGGGCTGTCAGGTTGCCTGCAAGCAGTGGAACGAAATGCCAGGGTTGAAAACCAGAAACTGGGGCAGCTATCAGAACCCTCCGGAATTAGGCTGGAACACCTGGACACTGGTCCGTTTTCAGGAATATGTCGATTCGAAGGGAATATTGAAGTGGCTGTTCAGAAAAGAGGGTTGCATGCACTGCACCGATGCAGCATGCGTGAAGGTCTGCCCGAGTAATGCTCTGTACCGCACCGAGTTCGGAACGATCGGTTTACATGCCTCACTTTGTATCGGTTGCAAGGAATGTATTACAGCGTGCCCTTTTGACGTACCGAAGTACAATCCGCACACGGATACAATTCTTAAATGCGATCTCTGCTATGATCGTCTGAAAGGCGGGGAGCTTCCCGCATGTGTGAAATCCTGTCCCACAGGCGCGCTTTCGATCGGCAAAAAAGAGGTCATGATCGAAAATGCGTATACACGGGCAAAGGAATTAGGAGGCGACGCGAATGTCTACGGAGACACGTTTGTCGGCGGAACCCATGTCCTTTATGTGCTGGGTGAGAAACCTGAAGTCTACGAAAATCTTCCGGCTCGTCCTGCAGTTCCTCTTACGATCGTTGCCTGGAAAGACTGGTTTAAACCTCTTAGTTTGATTGCCGCCGGCGGCGTGCTGATCGGGTCGTTCTTCCACTATATTACTCACGGACCGAAGGATACGGGCGGCAACAGCGATCAGACATGCAAGGGTGGAGGTGAATAACATGATACCGAAAAAAGGAATGATTAAAGTATCTGATACATTCGAGAGAATTGTCCATTGGTGCCTGGCGATTTCCTGTATTGTTTTAATGCTCTCAGGGTTGGGAATGATGTTCCATTCTTTCAATTTTCTGGCAATTCCCGTAGGCGGATTAAAAAATTTAAAGCTGGTGCATAATTTCACCGGCCTGATTTTTATCCCCTCCCTGTTCTTCGCAATCCTGGTATGGTGGAAAGAAGCGGCAATCTTCGATGTTCCTGACGATATCGAGTGGATCAAATGTGCAGGGGGTTACCTCTGGCATGTAGAAAATCCGCCTGAAACAGGGAAATACAACCCCGGACAAAAGGCTTTTTTTATCGCCGTAGCGGTCTTCGGAATCATCATGATCATAAGCGGATTGATTATGTGGTTCCCTCTTGAATTCAGCGCGTCAACGGTTCGCGTTATGTTCTTTCTGCATGCTTTGGGATTTTTCGTGATTTTCCCGTTCTTTTTCATTCATCTCTATCTGGGAACCATCGGCGTGCCCGGATCATTCCCCGCCATCATGACCGGATATGTGACGAGGGCATGGTGTGAAAAACAATGTCCTAAATGGTTGAGAGAAATGGAAGAGAACGGCACACTCGAAGTCTTCGGCGAAGAAAAGCCTGCAGCGGAACACCACTGAACATTCCAGGCCAATATGGTAACGGACCCGTACCCTCGATAGAGGTGCGGGTCCGTTGCAACTCCGGCAGCAACCGGTCTTCGGTTCCCTCTTCGAAACGGACTAGCCAAGCTCGAGCACGATCTTCTCCAGCTCCCGGATCAGTCATTGTTTCTTTTCCCGTCAAAGCGTTTCTTTTGCAAAATTTTCTTTATGAGAAACTATTTTACAGCACAAAGAAAGACCTTGGTAAAATCATGAATTCTCATCCGATCCATGATCCCGATTTCATTTCTTTTCATTTAACGAAAAGTATGTCATATCAAATGCACAGCACACGCTTCGGAAGGAAATCATTCATCTCAAGAAATTATAGAAAGAAGTTAAATTACAAAAAATATTTGCATAGCTTTTTATGAGTATTCAGATAATCGTTATCCTGTGTATTTCGCTTTTGGCAATTATTGTAATCGGGACAAGAATCGCCGACGGTCGTTATGGAAGATTACAGGCAAGCGAAACAGTGCTCGAATCATATACCTCTTTCCGCGTCGATCCTGATAAAAATTATTATACCAGTGGATCCGATGCCTACCCTAATGCGCTGATGGGTATATATAAGGACTGGTCTCTGGAATCCGATCTGTGGAAAAAGAGGAATCTGATCGATTCCGGCATGCAGGAACTCGTTTTGAACATGCAGCAGAAGGCTGCGGAAAAAATGCTTTTTCTTCATGGTTTCGATGTGCTAGACAATCGAGGAGGAAAGATCGGCGATTGGTATTCTGTTTCGGGCTTACACATTATAATAAAAGTATCGGGGGAAAAACGGGTCTCCATCACGACACCACCCCTTGATACCTACCGTGAGAGCGCATAAAGTTACTTTCGCTGGTTTATTTTTTGATTTCGTTATCAATTGCCAGCTGCACATGCCTGTAGAATTCAGAGCGCTTTTTGCCCTGATCGCCCCCCTGGCGGTCAGAGGCCTTCGGCCAGTTGCTGTTCGATGCGATGACCAGTTTCCGCTCGGGGTCGATAAAGATGCCCTGACCGAAAATTCCTCTTGCTGCATAGCTGCCGTCATCCACGGTCCACCATTGATAGCCGTAGCCATACCCGGCCTGGCCGATATCGGCCTGCTTTTTTGTTGCCTCGGCGATCCAGCCGTCTGGCAGCACCGGCCTTCCTCCTGCAATGCCGCCCCCAAGCATGAAAAGACCGAACCGGGCGAAGTCGCGCGTTGACGCCTGCATACAGCAGCCGCTGATTTCATGGCCTGTGGAGCCCAGCAGCCAGCTTGCATCATTTTCCATCCCAAAGGGCCGCCAGATTTTCTCCGATAGATACTCGGACAAGTTCTTCCCCGTCGCTGAACTGACAAGCACACCGATCAGATTTGTTTCACCGGTCTTGTAAACCCATGTCGTACCGGGAGGCGCTTCGCGTTTCAACTTGCGCATATAGCTCACCGTCACGTCGATGCCGGGCTCGGCCTTATGAGCATTAAACAGTGCGACATCGGATTTCGGATCGGCATAATCCTCATTCCACATTACGCCCGAGGTCATGGTGAGCAGCTGCCTGATCGTGACAGTATCATAGACCGACCCCCTTAGATCACTAATGTATTCCGATACCTTGTCATCGATGCTCTTGATGCGGCCGTCCTTGACTGCCGCACCGACCAGTGTCGAAGTAAATGATTTTGCGACCGAAAAGCTTGTCCAGCGCTTACCGGGGCCGAAATCGAGCCCGTATTTTTCAAGACGGACCTTGCCGCCGTGAATGACTATCAATCCGGCAGTTCGCTGATCGTTCATGTAGGCATCGACATCCATGCCGATATCGAGCGGCGCCCCCGCGGACAGAGGATAAATGTTTCGACCTGCTGCAATTATCCGGGATTTGGAAAGGACAGGAATCCGGTCCATTGCCCGAAACGTCGCATCTCGCTGCGAAACGGACCAGAAAAGGACATCCTTGTCAGTCGGCATATGCCGGATCAGCCTGCGCATGTCACTATCAGCCGCCGCCCAGAAAATACCGAGTGCGGCAGCAAGGATTACAAGTATTCCGATGAACCATTTTTTCACTGGGGACGCAGGTAAAATTGTAAATTTCTTCATGGAGATGACCTTTCTTCCGGTACAGCGGAAACCCGCTTGGCTCTGGGCCGAGGCACGGCAGCATGTGAAAATGGAATGTTTCCTATGAGAATTCTTACACCGTCAATCTTGATGGCAAAAATGGCCCCCAAGGCCGAAAAAAGGCGGTTTTTAGAACAATATCTTTTAAATACTATGACTTAGCTATGCCCGACCCCGATTCCTTTTTTGCGAGGGCCAGTTTCAGCACATCCAGCATCTCGTCCACGAGGTGGAATTCTATATCGCTCCTTACATTTTCCGGGATGTCTTCCATGTCTTTGGCGTTCCATTTGGGAAGGATGATGGTCTTTATACCGGCCCGGTGGGCGGCAAGAACCTTTTCCTTTATGCCCCCCACGGGAAGCACTACGCCGCGAAGGGTGATTTCGCCGGTCATGGCCAGGTCCTTTTTGATGTGCCTGTTTGTCAGAAGCGACGCCAGGGCCGTCAGTATGGTGACACCCGCCGAGGGGCCGTCTTTTTGGATGGCACCGGCGGGAATATGGATATGGATGTCCGTCTTGTCATAAAAGTCTTTCGGAATTCCAAGCTTATCGGCATTCGTTCTAATGAAGCTCAGTGCCGCCGCTGCCGATTCCTTCATAATCTCGCCGAGCTGACCTGTCAGCATCAGCCCCTTGTTTCCTTTCATGGCGGTGGCTTCGATATAGAGAATCTCCCCTCCCACCGGCGTCCAGGCGAGCCCCACGGCCACGCCCGGTTTGGACATGCGGGCCTTTCCTTCGGAGGTGATTCGTACGGGCCCGATATATTTATGAAGGTCCTTTACTTTGATGGAAGCGGATTTGATCTCTTCTTTTGCTATCTCGCTGGCCACGCCGCGGCAGACATTCGCTATCTCCCTCTCCAGATTTCTCACGCCCGCCTCCCTCGTATAGCCGGAGATTATCTGTTTTTTTGCGGCATCGGTAAAGTTGATCTGTTTGGGAGTCAGCCCGTTCGCTTCTATCTGGCGCGGTATGAGATATTTTTCCGCGATCTTCATCTTCTCGTCCAGGGTATAGCCGAGCAGTTCGATCACCTCGAGCCTGTCCCTCAGTGCCGGCGGTATGGTCTCGAGAATATTGGCCGTTGTAATGAACATGACATGCGAAAGGTCGAAGGCCACATCGAGATAGTGATCGGAAAAGGAAAAATTCTGCTCCGGATCGAGCACCTCCAGAAGCGCCGATGAGGGATCTCCCCTGAAATCCATCCCCAGCTTGTCTATCTCATCGAGCATAAAAACCGGATTGTTAGTTTCCGAGCGCCTGATGCCCTGAATGATCCGCCCGGGCAGGGCGCCCACGTAAGTCCGCCGGTGTCCGCGAATCTCCGCTTCATCGCGGACGCCGCCCAATGACATCCTCACGAATTTTCTTCCGAGAGCACGTGCGATTGAGGTACCCAAAGATGTCTTTCCCGTTCCCGGAGGCCCGGCAAAACAAAGAATAGGCCCTTTTGTATCTGGCTTCAGTTTCCGAACCGCAAGATATTCGATGACTCTCCGTTTCGCTTTTTCCAGTCCGTAATGATCTTCGTCGAGGATTTTACGGGCTTTCTTGATGTCAAGGTTATCGACAGTGCTTTCCTGCCAGGGAAGTGAAGTAATCCAGTCCAGGTATGTCAATGCAACAGTGTATTCAGCTGATGAAGGATGCATTCTTTCCAGCCTGGAAAGCTCCCGATCCGCCTCACGTTTCGCCTCTTCAGAAAGGCCCTTCTCCTCAACTTTTTTTCGGTACTCCTGTATCTCGACCTTGGAATCGTCTTCCGTCTCGCCCAGTTCTTCTCTAATGGCCTTGAGCTGCTGCCGGAGATAATACTCGCGCTGGGTCTTATCCATATCAGTTTTGACCTGTGATTGAATTTTATTCCCCAATTCGAGAATTTCCAGCTGGTGATTGACAATTTTAGTCACTACCTCAAGGCGATTCTTAACGTCCCGGGTTTCAAGTACCTTTTGCTTCTCTTCAGCTTCTGCATTGATAACTGAAGCGATCATATCGGCCAGTACTCCTGGATCATTGATTGATTTTGCCAGAATACCGAATTCCTGAGGAAGAAAAGGAGACAGTTTTACAATACGATCGAAAAGCCCTGTAAGATTGGACATCAATGCTTCAATTTCAATACCCTGGGCTTTTGTGTCTTCCAGCGCTTCAACAGTTGCCTGAAGATAGGTCTTCCCCTCAATGAATTCCTTTATGGCAAACCGGCCTATACCCTGCATAAGGAGCTGCGCCTTATTATCTCCTGTTTTTGCCATCTTCAGAATCGCTATCATGGTACCGACATGATACAAATCATCGGGCTTCGGAAGCTCATCGGTAAAGGCCTTTTTTGACATGACGAGCCCGATGAGACGGTCTCCACCCATTGCCTCATCGACAAGGCTGATTGCCCTTTCTCCGACTACTTCCATGGGAAACGTCATATGCGGAAAAACCACAGCATTGTAAAGCGATAATATAGGCAGCACATCGGGTATTTTTATGTTCTTGAGATCTCCGGGAAGCTGTTGTTCGTTCATACTACCCTCCGCAGAAATTCTGATTTTATCGGCTTCGCAAAAAGTCCATATGTCCCATTGCGATTCATCCTTCGTTACCGCGGCGTACGCCTCTGTACACCTCATTTTTCAGGATTCGCGCGTCTTGCCACTGGAGCTTTTTACAAAACAGTCTCATAAGTGAGTTCATTGCACCTTTTTGCGAAAACATCGTTTTACACTATGCTATAGACTCTGAATCGAGATCTTTCGCGTCCGTTTTTCGGGAGGAATTTTGGGGATGCGGATTTCGAGCCACCCGTCGGTAAAATGAGCTGTAACCCCTTCAATATCAATTGGTGCATTGAGCCTGAGCACACGCTCAAAATAACCGTAAGGAATTTCAGCAAGGTGATATCGGGATTTTTCACTCTGCGTTCGTTCCTGTCTCTTCCCTGATATTTTCAAAATATGCCTGCTGATTTGGATGGCGAGATCCTCTTCCTTTATTCCGGCAAGCTCGGCAGTCACGACAATTTCATCTTGACTTTCGCAGATGTCTACCAAAGGATGCCATACTCGTTTAAGGGTTATCGCCGGATTAAAAAGGCGCAACGCACCCCCGAGCATTCCCTGTAATTCCGGGTCGACCATTTCCAGGTCTTCTCCAACTCTGATTTTAATGAAGTCCATCTTCGGCTCCTGCAGCTCAATACTTTAAATTAATTCCATACAGTCATTTGAGTTCGTATAAATGTAACATTGCAATACCGTTCATTGCAAATAATTTTCGGTTCCCTTTTGACTTGCGAAAAGAATACGCCACAGGTACAGTACATGCTTTCATGAAAGACTGGCGCAGTTCATGCATTCCAGGGGATTTTTTCACCTGCATATAAAATGAAAGCCCGCAAGGGTCAAATGCAGCGACTGGGGAAAATGGAAAAAGAACACCTTTTCATCACGGCAACGGAACGACTGTCTCGCAATCTCCACCGGCTCTTTAGACTTCGCTCAATTGAATCGATGGCACGCGGCTGGGAACAGCCTCATATCGCAAGTCTCAATTCATGGATCGATCTGCAGTGGGGCGAATCATTTCCGGAACGGTTTCCGGCTGCGGAGATTCCCAGAATGAAGATATGGAAACACCTTGTAGAACACTTGCCCCCTCCTGAACCTGTAAGAGCGCAGTTTCCTCTTTTGAGTCTTCTCGACAGGACGTATGATATACTGACAAGGCACAAAATCGATCCCACAGAGGGGCGACCTTCGACGGATCTCGTTCAGTGGCGAAGAGAAGTGTGCCGGGCATTCAGGGATGCTTTAGCCGGGGAGGGACTGTTTCATCCGGGAGAACTGCCCGTTTTGCTCTGCACGACACTGAAGGAATCGTCCTCTTTTCTTCCATCGGGAATCTCCATCTGCGGTTTCGAATTTCCCGCACCCGTCGAAAAAGATCTTTTTTGCGTCCTTTCTCAAATCGCCAAAGTAGAATATGCCCCCTTTCCTTTCAAAGAAGCAGCCCGTGTTTCTGCCTTTGCATTACCCACTCCGGAAGAGGAAATTGCCTTCCTGGGCCGGAATCTTGTAGAAGATGCCGGGCGAATTCCTCTTCACCGCATTGGAGTAATTGTTCCCGATCTTCACAAATATACAGGAAAACTTGAAACCATGCTTGAAGACCTGCTGGGTGAAACGCCGGCAGGCGATTCACACTGGTTCAATATCACCCTGGGCAGTTCGTTATCAGAACTTCCTCTGTTTCTGTTTTCTCTACTCCCTTTCCGCTTCGCTCTGGAGGGAGAGACGCGGGAGGCTCTCGTCGCAATGATTTTGTCACCCTATTACGGACGCTGGAAAGGCAGGAGGCATGTGCTTGCCAGAGCCGACCGGATCTGGCGGTCCCGCGGGATTCGTCGAGGTCTTGAATACTTAAAAAAGACGCTTGCCGAAACCGATCGCGATCTTCATGATTTTATATTCGGCGATCCTGCTTTCCTGCTCAACGGAAAGTACAATAACAGAAAAGAAGCGGGTGGTTTTTGGATAGACACACTTCTGGAAATCTGGAAGGCACTCGATTTTCCCGTCATTTCCGATGAGGGGGACCGGCTTGCCTGGCGGCATCTGCAGGAGACTATAAAGGATATTTCTTCATACCTCTCGGAGTCACGACTCACGGCGCGGGATTTTTTGGAATGGGTCATTCATGCTGCATCCGGGAAAACAACCGGAAGAGAAGCCGCAGAAGATGCCGGAATTCAGATAATGGGACTTATTGAATCGCGAGGGCTCGACTTTGAAAAACTCTACATCCTGGATATGAATGACCGCTCCTTTCCCAGACCGGTAAGGCCACTCCCTCTACTTGAAAGTGAAGAACGGTTCCGGGTACAGGGGGGCACATCTGAGAGCCAGTATGATTTCGCGAAAGTGGCGTTCGATCGTATTGTACATTCAACAGGAAACGCAGTTCTTCTGAGAGCTGAGTGGGAAGAATCGAAGCTTCTGACACCGTCCCCCTTCTGGCCTGAGTGTGCAACAAAGGCTTCGTTCAATATATGGACTGATCCCGATCCCGCATGGCTGAGAGCACCCTGGCTGGCCTCCGCTTTTCATGGGCTCGCATCGCAGGAAAGCACCGATGAAGTTATCGCTCAAGGCGGCGAAGAACCAGTAATTTTACCCGCCCCGCCGAAATACCTCTCCCCGTCCGGGCTCAAGACCGCACTCATGTGCCCCTTCCAGTTTCTTGTTCAAGGAATACTGAAGATTGAACCGCTGGAAGAAATCTCTCTACCGCCGGCTCCTCTGGAGCGGGGGAATCTGCTTCACCGCATTTTTGCCGAATTTACGGAAAAAATGAGACGCTACGATTCGGAAGAGGAAAAATGGCGGGATGAAGCGGGCCCGGTTCTTGAAAAATGCGTAGACCAGGCGCTGGCTCCTCTTTCCGCCAGTCCCCATTGGAAAATCGAACGGGACCGTCTCCTTGGTTCGCCGCATTGTGCGCCACCGGGACTGCTGAGGGCGTGGCTTGAGAACGAGATGGAGCACCGCAGCGAAGGATGGCGCTGCATCGCCGAAGAGACGGATTTTAGCGGGATTACAATTGACGGCTGTTCGCTCCCCCTCTCCGGAAGGATAGATCGCATAGACTATCATGAAGAAGAGGGGCTACTCTGCCTGGATTACAAAACGGGGAAAATTCCGCCAAAAGCGGATATCCTGTCTAATTTTACAGAACCTCAGCTTCCCGTCTATCTGCTTGTCCTTGGCATGTTGAGGCTTCCTGGAGTAAAAGAGGCTCACGGGCGCAACGAAAAAAAGACAGCCGCCTGTTACCTGCAGATCAAATCCGCAAAAGAACTCCGGTATAACAGAATTGACAGAATAGAGGAATCTCTTGAAAGATGGCGTGAAATAATTTCGGCAGTGGCATCCCGCCTCCTTCTTGGAGATTTTACTCCTTCACCCTATCCGCTTTCGCCCGTCAGGGAAAAAGAGAGGATCTGTGCACATTGTGCTTTCAGAACACTGTGCGTCCGGGGAATTCGCGAAAAATATGCCGAAGAAGAAAGTGGAGAGGGTGAAAATGGTGAATGACCTCCCCGACAGCTCCGCGCGAAGCGCCGCACTTGATACGAGCCGTTCACACCATGTAGAATCGCCTGCCGGAGCGGGAAAAACACTGCTTCTGACCACGCGCTTCGTCAAACTTCTTACCCTGGTGAAGCACCCCTCAGATATTCTTGCGCTGACGTTCACCGAAAAGGCAGCTCAGGAGATGAAGGGGCGCGTTATCGACTCCATGAAACGGGCTCGAAAAGGGGAACAGCCAAAAAATCCAGCCGACGGGATTATGCTCGGCTATGCAAAGGAGGCTCTGGAGCGCCAAAAGGAATATTCAGATACACTGCTTTCGTCCAGTGGCCTGAATATCATGACGTTTCATGGATTTTGCCGGCATCTCTCCTCAAGGGCCCCCCTTGAGGCCGGTATAAACCCGGAATTTGAAATTATCGACGAAACGGACACCCCCCTCTTCATCCGGGAATCAGTCGAAAAAACAATAGAACGGCTTCTGAAAGAACCAAATACCGACATGCGGCGTTTTGCCCTTGAACAGCGGGCCCTCTACCATGACAATAACTGGGAAAGCTTCACGCAGGAATTGGTTGAACTTGTCGAAAACAGGAACCGTTTTGCCGATCTCATCGACGCTGTGCATAGTGCTGCGGGAACTGATGCTTCACAATTTACAAAGATTCTCGAAAAAAGGTTTCGGCTGTTCGTAGAAAGAACACTTGCGACGCTAAAGAGAAATCACGAGAGCAGTTCCCTTGGAAAAAACTGGAGCGAATTCGTGCTGCACCTGCGGGAAATGGGTGCCGAAGCCGCGGCAGTGCTGCCTTCTTCAATCCCCTGTTCACAGTGGGAAAACCTTCCCGAATGGCAGAGGATTGGCAACTGCCTTCTTACAAATGAAGGAAATCTGCGAAAACAGATGGGCCCCAAAACAGGCTTTTATTCGGGTTTTCTTAAATCATCCTGGGCGGAACTATTAAAAACCATGCCGGTGGAAACCATACACCTGCTTCATGAAATACGCGACTTCCCCCTCACGACTGAACCGATTGCAGATATGAATGTCCTTTTTGAGCTGATTATAGTGGCCTCGGAGATAATCGCAGATTATGAACGGGCCTGCAGAAACGCCAATGTACTCGATTTCAACGGTCTCGAACAGTGTGCCCTTCGAGTGCTCGATACGGCAGATCCCAGTGATCTTCAGCTATTTCTTGACCGGAAGATTGAGCATATTCTGATTGACGAATTTCAGGACACAAACAGGATTCAATGGGAACTGCTCCGCCGTCTGGTCAGCGGGTGGGAGTCGAAAGAAGGAAAAACGGTTTTTATCGTCGGCGATCCCAAACAATCAATTTACGCTTTTCGAAATGCAGAAGTCAGCCTCTTTTTCGAAGCGAAGAGAGGGATACCACGTGACGGCAGCATCTCTTTTCCGTTGCTGTCACACAGACTGGAAACTAATTTCCGTTCCTGCGCCTCCCTCATATATTGGATAAACGGGCTTTTCGACAGGACGGTCATGAGTAATCCAGACTCAAATGCCGATGAAGTACCATACAGCCCTTCATGGGCATTCGACAAGGAAACAACCTCCGGTTCGGTTACACTCAATCTCTTTGCCTGTGAGGACAGGAAAAAAGCCGAAGATGCCGAGGCCCTTTGGCTTGCCGGGATTATAAAGGAAAAGCTGAAGGAAACAGAGGGGCGCCTTTCAATAGCCATTCTTCTTTTTACTCGAAGCAGGATCACAAAATATCTCAAGGCCTTCAATGAAATGTCGCTTTCCGTTGCCGTGCAGGAAGGGCTTCGCCTTCTCGACCGACCGGAAGCTAATTATCTGTTTCAGGCTGCAAAACTGCTTACCAATCCTCACGACGATCTTGCCTGGGCTTCTCTCATTCGTAGCCCCTGGTCGTGGTATGGTCTGCCCGTACTCTGCGAAGCTGCGCTTCTTGAACCTTCTTCATGGAATGACAAACTTCGCATCATGTCGCACCGTCACGGCGGAATAAAAACATTACTGGAAAAGATAGATTACGGATTCGCCCGCACCGGCAGGGATCCTTTGGGCACTGTGGTAAAAAGGCTCTGGGAGGCACTGGAGGGGCCGCGAGTGACTGCATCCCTCTACGGCATGAGAGGAGTTGCCAACTGCCTGCGGCTTTGCCGGATTCTCGATGAAATGGACAGCGGCATTCCTCAGGAAACCCTTAAACAGCTCGAATCTGTCGCAGAAAAAATCTATGAGCCCGCCGATCCTTCAGCATATCGATCCCCCGTCTCAATGATGACAGTGCATCATGCCAAAGGACTTGAGTTCGACATCGTGTATATTCCTTTCATGGACTGGAAACCCCTTTTTAATCATGCACGAACGAGTCCTCCGTATCTCCTGGAACGAATCCCCGGGACCGGCGGTGAACATTTGATCGCCACTGGAAAGGACAGACGTGAAGAAACCGCCTTACCCTTATTTCGGCTGCTCGCAAAGCTGGAAAAAGAAAAAAAATGGGGCGAGGCAAAACGGTGGTTTTATGTGGCAGCCACAAGGGCGAAAAAAGAACTTCATTTGAGCGGTATTGCCGTTGTAAAAGATGAAAAAGTCTTCGCACCGCCGCGCTCACCACTTTCGTGGGTTATGAAACACGAAAATCTTGAGGGAACCCCGGCTTCAAAGGCGGCCGGCTATGGCAGCAACGGGCCTGCCGTGTTCATCAATCCCGAACCGCCACTTCCGGAAGGAATGCCTGCCGGCCCGCAGACACTCCCCGAGCCTTTTGAAATTTACCCTGAAAAACCGCCCTATTCCGTTTTGACGCCTTCTTCTTCGCAGAGCCAGGTTCCCTGCTGCGATATCCCGCCAAAAGGAGCGCAGACCGGTGAGGGAGGGGCTGAGCGGATACGTGGAATCATCATTCACCGGCTACTGAAATTCTCTCTTGAAAGAAAGGCTCTTCCTTCCACTGTTTCCATCACACGATCCCTTGTCCGGGAAGGACTTGATGCTGAAACAGCGGCGGAACTGTCGGCTGACATTAAAAATGAAGTCGCGGCGACACTTTCACACCCCTTTTTGAGGGATCTCACAGGTGCTCATAACTCCATCATCAAGTGTGAATGGGGTCTGGAAGACAGGATCACATCCGGAAGAATTCGATCAGGCAGGATCGATCTTGCATGCTTCGACGGAAATGCCTGGTGGCTCATAGATTTCAAAACGTCGCGCCCCGGCTCCGGGATTGAAAGAGCCAATTTCATTCATGAACAGAGGCAGCGCTATCGATCCCAGATCGAGCACTACAAGTCGATGGCATCGAAGCTGGAATTACTTGCGAAAAATGAAATTCATGCCGGCATATTCTTTACCGCACCGGGAGTTTGGATTGAGATTTGAAATTGAGTTTTCAATTGACAATTGCTTTTTCGCCATTATATTACGTTAAAGTTTTGAAAGAAAAATCTTCGTTTCGGAGCGTATCTCAAAGGGTGCCGCCAACGGAGGAAAGGAAATAATGTGACAAGCTTATACCGATGCAAGAAAACATCTCTTTTTATTACCAAGCCCTGTGAGGATAAAACATGCGAATGGTGGCTGAAAAGTGATACATTCTGCAACTGTACCTGGGTTGCCTGCAATTATGGCCCATTTACACTTGAGGAAGTCGGTGAGATGATGGGAGTAACGAGGGAGCGTATTCGCCAGATAGAAGCCAAGGCTTTAAAAAAATTACAGCATAAAAAAAGAAAAGATCAGCTTCTGGATTTTGCAAACCACTATTATGAAGAAAAGTAAATCAACTGCGGCTTTTTTCTTTTCTCAATCGCAGTTCTTCAAGAAATTTTTCCATAAAATCCCTTCTCTCGCTTCGTGAGAAAAGGAGTGCCGTAATTTCAAATTCATATTCGAGAGCAGTATTTTTATCGAGCCGGGGAACTATATCGGAAAGCCTTTTAACCGCCTCAATCGCTTTCGCCGGCCTGGATGCCAATTCCCTGGCTACGGATTTCGCCCCTTCCATAAAAGATTCGGGAGGCAGAACCTTGTTGACAAGTCCTATACGAAGCGCTTCCTTCGCCCCGATAGGTTCTCCGAGCATCGTAAGTTCTTTTGCTTTCGCCGTACCTACAATGCGCCGTAAGGAATCGAAAAGCGGATTTAATCCGAACTTCAGTTCCGGATGGCCGAATATGGCCGTTTCGGAAGCAATGATCAAATCGCACACTGTCGCAAGATTGAATCCGCCTCCGAGGGCAATACCGCTTACCGCCGCGACAACCGGTTTTCTGAATGCGTAAATCTTCTGCAGATACTTGATCATTGACTTGATATAATCGTCCAGCGTGCTTCCGGAAAGATCGGACAACTCTTTCAGATCAATTCCCGCTGAAAATACATATTCGCCGCCAGTCAGCACAACCGCCCTGATTGATTCATCCTGCTCCATGAGATCGAAACAATCGATCAATTCCACCTGCATTTGCTGGCAAAGAGCATTCATTTCCTTCGGGCGATCAAGAGTAACCACACAGAAGTTGTCCTCCTTCTCCAAATGTATCATCGAATAACTGATCTGCATTGTTATTTTTCGACCATCCTCTTTAACTCTTTTCCGATTTTGAAACCGGCGGCGCGCCTGGCGGGCACGGCAACACTCATACCTGTTTTCGGATTTCTTCCTTTACGGGGTTTTCGCTCTTTTACTGTAAATACTCCGAACCCTCTCAATTCAATCCTTTCTCCTCGAGCCATGCTTTGCTTCATTGTCTCGAATACGATATCGACCGCGGAAGCCATATCGTTTTTGGAAAAATCATTCATCCGCTTTTTCATTTCCTCAACCAATTCACTTTTTGTCATAATCCCATCCTGTCCTCACCGCCGGTGTAGAGATATTGTATTCCTGTTCCGTTTTCAGACATAAATTCAGATATTTCCGAAAAGGTTTCGCTTAAAATATATCGCAGCAGACTTGTTTTCTTTTTAGGATAAATAACTTCCGGTTCTCCCTTTATGCCGGCAAGATCTGCCGCCAGTTTAATCGCATGATCGAGGCTGCCCAGCTCATCGACAAGACCGTACTCCAGTGCCTGACGTCCCGTAAAAATTCTTGCATCTGCAAATGATTCGACTTTTTCAACGGGCATATTGCGACCGTTTGCAATTGCATCAATAAACTGCCTGTGAATGTCATCTGTTACCGATTGAATAAGGGCTGCCTCCTCGGGATTCATTTCACGTAAAGGAGAACCGACGTCTTTATACTTCCCGCTCTTGATTATACGGGCTTTCAGTCCTATCTTGTCCATAAGTTCCTGAAACTGAGAAAACTGAATGATGACGCCGATGCTCCCGGTTATTGTACCTGGATTTGCAACAATTTTATCGGCCGCCGCCGCCAAATAGTATCCTCCTGATGCCGCGACTGCACCCATCGAAACGATAACCTTCTTTTTCTTTCTCACACTCAGTATTTTGTCATAAATCTCCTGGGAAGGTACTACTCCGCCTCCCGGAGAATTTACCCGGATAATAATTGCCTTGACATCTCGCGCGTCTTCATGGGATTCGAGATCTTCAATTACTTTTCTTGCATCGGCGATAACTCCTTCAACGGAGACAATCGCGATCTTGTCGCCGGCTGAGAGTGTTTTTTCCCCTCCCATAAAAAAAACAAAGCCGTACGCCGTCAGGAAGATCAGACAGCCCGCCGCAATCAGCAGCAGCAGGCCATAGAGTATTGGATGTTTTCTCATTCCCTGATGTTATGACCTGTATTAAATAAAGTAATGGATTGCAGTTTAAAGTTTGATGCCGGCCAATATATCTCCGAGATTTGATACTACCTTTTCATTATTATTCACATACTGGTTTTGTGAGGACTGGTCCGTCGATATCTCGTAATCTTTTATGCTGAGCCCCACTTTCTGGTTTTCAACATCTATGTTCTTTATAACTGCATTTACTGTATCGCCGACCTTGTACACGTCTTTTGTTGATTTCACCCTGTTTCTGCTTAATTCCGAAATATGCACCAAACCTTCAATACCTTCTTCAATTTCGACAAATATACCGAAATCCGTCACATTTGTAACTTTTCCTGAAACGACTGCACCCGTGCCTAGTTTTGTTTTAAGCTCCTCCCAGGGATTCATTTCGAGCTGTTTCACACCGAGAGAGAATTTTCCGTTTTCCGCATCGATACTCAAAACTACCGCATCTATTTCCTGCCCTTTTTTGTAGAGTTCCGATGGATGTTTTATGCGTTTTTTCCATGACAGATCGGATACATGCACCAGCCCGTCAATATCATCATCAATCCCGACGAATATGCCGAAATCAGCGATATTCTTTATTTTGCCCTTGACTACCTGACCGACCGGATACTTCTCTCTGAGCACCTCCCAGGGATTTGGCATAGTTTGCTTGAGTCCGAGAGAAATACGCTTATTGTCCGGATCTACTTCCAGTACTTGCACGCTGACCTTATCGCCGACAGAGACAACTTTCGAAGGATGCTTTATTTTCTTTGTCCAGAACATTTCCGAGACGTGTACCAAACCTTCGACACCCGATTCGATTTCAACAAAAGCACCGTAATCCATTATGCTGACAACTTCACCTTCGACAACCATGCCGACAGGATAAGATTCCGTGATAGTATCCCAGGGATTTTCTGTAAGCTGTTTGAGTCCAAGGGAAACCCGCCCTTTTTCGCTGTCAAAGTTGAGAACTTTTACTTGTATGGAATCGCCTTTAGAGAAACTTTCAGAAGGATGGCGAATTCTGCCCCACGACATATCGGTTATGTGCAAAAGACCGTCTATTCCCCCGAGGTCTACAAACAGACCGTAATCTGTAATGTTTTTGACCGTACCATCGATAACCATCCCCTCTTCCATGTTTTCGAGGACCTTCTGTCTCTGCTCTTCCATCTCTTTTTCGAGTATTGCTTTCCTCGATAATACGACGTTATTGCGCTTTCTATCATATTTAAGGATTTCAAACTCCATCGTCTGCCCGATAAATTTATCCAGATCCCTGATAGGCCGGACATCAACCTGTGACCCCGGAAGAAAGGCATAACAACCGATATCGACAGTAAGGCCCCCTTTTACCTTTTTGATGATTGTTCCTGTAACAAGCTCATTGGCCTCGTGCGCTTCGACGATATCATCCCACACTCTTGTTCTCACAGCCTTATCTCTTGACAAGATCAGGTCTTCTTCCGTTTTTCTGTCTACGACAACTTCTATTTCATCACCGACGGAGCATGTTATCTCTCCGGTGTCATCTTTAAATTCAACTGCGTTTATTCTTCCTTCTGTTTTATATCCGACATCGACCATGACAAAGTCGTCATTGACTTCAACCACCCTTCCCGTTACCATTTTGCCGGTCGATATTTCCTGCAGGCTCTGTTCAAAAAGTTCATCGAAGGTTAATGATTCGCCATGATCGATTTCAGTGGCGCCCTCCCCCCCTTTATTTTCCTTTTCGTTAATTTGCGTTTCATTCATTATGTTGTTTTCGTTAACCATTTAACTAGTTACCCCCTGACGTTAATATAAGAGACACTTTAAAGTGTGCGGATTAACACAACGGAAACAAAATATCAAGCAAATTTGAGATTTTATTCCGGACGATCATTACGGTGCTGTCTGCATTTCATACGGTTTGCAATATTCTGAATTGTTTGCACAACATCATCGATTCCAAGCCGAGTTGTATCAATGACAATCGCATCATCAGACGGTTTCAGGGGAGCAGCAGCTCTTGATCTATCCTGCATGTCCCTGATTTCAAGATCTTCCATCACTTTCGAATAGTCCACCCTCTCTCCCCTGCTCTCCAGCTCACAGTACCGCCGCCTCGCTCTTTCGGCGGGGTCGGCATCCAGATATATCTTAATGTCCGCATCCGGAAAAACGACGGTCCCCATATCTCTCCCTTCGGCAATAATGCCGCCTTCCTTTGCGGCTTCTCTTTGTATGAAAAGAAGATGCTGCCTTACCCGGGGAATTGCCGAGATTTTCGACGCAATCATTCCCACACCTTCTTCCCGAATAGAATCGGTGACATCCTTACCGTTTAAAAAAACCGTCATTCGGTCGGGATTTTTTTTAATCCCGATTTTCGTTCCGGCAAGAAGGGCATCAATTCCTGCACTATCATCGTAAGATATTTCAGTTTCGATGAATCTCAGGGCAACAGTTCTGTAAAGGGCTCCGGTATCGAGATACGTAAGTCCTTCCTTTTTTGCAAAAAGCTTGCATACGGTGCTTTTTCCCGTACCGGCAGGCCCGTCAACAGCTACAGTCAATAATTTTTTTTCATTTGCGCGTTCTATCACATTGAAAAGCTACTGATGCCTTTCGAGAGTGGTTTACTGTGCTATATTCCTGCATTCAAAAACGGTCAGCATTGAGGACCGGCCGCCTTCCTTTAACGGCTCTATACGAAAAAACCCCCAGAACGATTCCCAGGCTGTCGAACAGAGCATCTGCAATTGTCGCCGTTCTTCCGGGAACAAAGGATTGATGCCACTCATCAGTAATACCGTACAGTATGCCTGCTGTAACCGAAATCAGGAAATATTTTTTATTTAACCCCCGCCAGGGAGAATTCGCGCACATTCTTGCAAGCAGAAACCCAAATATAAAATAGACCGTCAAATGAAGAACCTTGTCAAAGCCCCAGAACGATGGAACCGACTCAGGATAACGGGAAATGGAAGAGAGAATAAAGATGAGTATTCCATAACACACGGAGGGTACAAGGTAGAAATAATTCCATTTTAAAAAATAATTGTTCATAGAGGTGAGTAGTTCATGATCATTAGTTGACTCTGTCTATCATAAAAGTCCCCTGGCTGTCAAAACGCATTACGAGAGAGTTTTTCACAATCCCTTGATCCTGACATAAAAAGAGGTTAGAATCTTTTCCGTATTACAGTTTGAAAGAGATAACCTATGAAAATAGTATCGTATATGAAGATAAAAACTATCGCCCTTTTCGTGGTAATCTTCATTAATCTGTTTTTTTTACACAGTGCCTGCGCTTCCTTTACACTGGAAGATGAAAAGCGGTTGGGGAAAGAATTTTATGATGAACTTCAAAAGAAAGGAATGCTTGTCGATAATCCTGAACTTGCCTCGTATATCGATAAAATAGGGTACCTGATTGCCGGGCAGGGAGAGCAGTATCCCCTTGATTTCACGTTCTCGATGATCAGGAATTCAGGAATAAACGCCTTCGCGACTCCCGGCGGGTATGTGTATGTATATACGGGTCTCATAGAACTTGCCCAAAGCGAGGATCAACTTGCTGGCGTACTGGCCCATGAAATAGCTCATATCAAAGCGAGACATATCGCCAGGGCTATTGAAAAATCCAAAAAAATAAATATCGCGAGCCTGGCCGCAGTTCTGGCGGGTGTTTTCCTCGGCGGAGGAGAAGGAGCCGCCGCTATCTCAAGTTTTGCTATGGCTACCGCAGCAACTATGAACCTCAAGTACAGCAGGGATCATGAAGAGGAAGCTGACCGGCTGGGAATGTCATACCTCGTAAGCGCAAATTACGACGGCAAAGGGATGCTTGAATTTCTGAAATGCATGAGACAATACGAATATTATTCCAATTCTGTCCCCTCATATTTTCTGACGCACCCGGGTACCGGGGACCGCATAAGCTACCTGACTGTGCTTCTTCAGAGCCGCTATGATACTACCGGTAAAAAAGAACTGATAGGAGGCTTTCCGAGAATCAAGACAAGACTCGCTCTTGCAAAGGAAAATTTCAGAGCAAATGAAATTTTTTTCAGCCAACAATTGGAAAGTAATCCCGGTGATGTCGAAGCGCTCTATGGGCTCGCCGTTTCAGAAGCCAAGTTAGGTAAAGTTGCTGAATCGAAAAACCATTTCAGAAAGGCGCTTGAGATTGCACCTCATGATTACGAGATACTCAGAGATTTCGGCATCAGCTATTTTGAGGCCGGTGATATAAAAAATGCTGTCGATTTTCTGAGAAAATCATACACCGTAAAAAGTGACGACAATACAACACTTCTTTATCTTGGCCGGTCATATGAAGCAGCAGGAAATTTGAGAACCGCCCTTGAACTCTTTCGAAATTTTGAAGAGAATAATCCGTCCGATACGGATATTTTCTATAATCTTGCCATGACTTACGGAAAACTCGATATTCTTGATGAATCTCACTACTACTTCGGAAAGTACTTCAAAGCCCAGAATAAAAAATCCAGTGCGCTTTTCCATTTTAAAACAGCACTTGATTTTCTTGCACCCGGAAGCACAAGGGCGGAAGAAATCAAAAAGGATATCGAAAGTCTTGAAGAGGGAAAATCGTGAGGAAAATCGTGACGCTCTCACAAGAAGCGCCAGTACACGATGCGGCGGCGTTAAGTACGCGACATAAATTTACCAACCCTTTGATTTCCTGTAAATTTATGATATGTGAACCCTGCCTCCGCATATATGCTTCATGCCTGACGAAGAAATCTTATTTATTTTCCTGTCAGGGGCACGAACCTATGACTGCCAATAAGATTATTTCGGGTATCATGTGACGTTACTGCGAAGCGCCGGAGAGGCAATACATTCAATCGGAAGAGGAAATAATGAAGATACTTGTTCGAAAGCAAAATGCCCGTACTTCGGAAACTGAAGCATTTATTGCTTTTTGTTTTGAAAATACGGATGCTTTTACCGGCACCGTTAAAGAACTTGATGAAGGGTGCAATGGTGTGCTTTCCCGGATTAAAGGAGCAGGGGATTTTAAAGCCAGGATGAACGAAACGATTGTCCTTTATACAAAAGATTCGATTGCTCCGAAAAGAATCGTCCTTGTCGGCCTCGGGAAAAAAGAAGAGTTTACATTGGACCGGTACAGAGGAGCTTTTTCCGCGGGAGCGCGTAAAATTCGAGACCTTGCAATAAAAGAATTCACCGCATCACCCATTTTGGAAGATATTGATTTTTCTGTTTCGGAAATGTCTGAAGCAGCTGTTGAAGGAGTTATTCTCGGACTTTACCGGTTCACTCCCTACAAAACAAAAAATGACCGGATTGAGTCACTCGAACGTCTGACTCTCATTGCAGATAATAAAAATATACCTTCTATAAAAAACGCGGTTCATCAGGCGGAAATCGCGTGTGAAGCCACCTGCTTCGTCCGTGATCTCGTCTCAACCCCGGCAAATGAGATGACCCCGTCCACCCTTGCCGCAAGAGCTTTAAAACATTGCGCAAGCACAGGTGTCAAAATCAAAATCATTGAAAAGGCCGCAATGAAGAAAATGGGAATGAATGCATTGCTCGGAGTCGCCCGTGGAAGTTGCGAACCGCCAAAGCTCATTGTAATGACATACAATGGGGGCGCAAAGACTGCGAATCCGATTGTGCTTGTGGGCAAGGGTATTACATTTGACAGCGGCGGCATCAGTCTTAAACCTTCAGAAAAAATGGATGAGATGAAGGACGATATGGCAGGGGGTGCCGTTGTAATCGCCGTTTTATGCGCTGCAGCAAAACTGAAACTTCCATTGAATATAATAGGGCTTGTACCTGCGGCGGAGAACCTCCCGGGAGGCTGCGCCCTGAAACCGGGCGATGTCCTGCGCTCTCTCTCCGGTCAGACAATCGAGATAAAAAATACAGATGCCGAAGGCAGGCTGATTCTTGCAGACGCACTCGAATATGCTCAACGCTTCACGCCGGCTGCTGTAATTGATATCGCCACTCTGACCGGCGCCTGCGTTGTCGCACTGGGGGAATATCTTGCTGGAATGCTTGGAACAGATGACCAGTTGAAAAACGAGCTTCGACATGCGGCATCTCTTACGGGGGAGGCATTATGGGAACTGCCTCTCTGGCAGGAATATGAAGATCTTCTGAAAAGCGATATCGCTGATATGAAAAATGTGGGAACCAGAATGGGAGGCACGATTACTGCAGCGCTTTTCCTTAAAAAATTTGCAGGAGCAGCACCCTGGGCTCACCTTGATATTGCAGGACCCGCTTTCATCTCACAAGATAAACCGTATATACCGAAAGGGGCATCCGGGATCGGAGCACGGCTTTTGATCCGATTCCTCAAAAATAGAATAGAAAGACAGAATGAATAAAGTTCTTGAAATAGAAAACCTGAAAACTCTTTTTCATACAAGAAACGGCACGGTGAAGGCCGTTGACGGTGTCGATTTAACGCTTAACCGCGGTGATACGCTGGGCATAGTGGGAGAGTCCGGCTCCGGCAAAACAGTGCTTGCCTTGTCCATAATGCGGCTGATACAGCAGCCCCCCGGTGAAATTGCCGGCGGACGGATCCTCTTTGAGGGAACGGATCTGCTGAAAGCCAGCGAAGAAGAGATGAGAAGCCGCAGAGGTAAAGACATTTCCATGATCTTTCAGGAGCCGATGAATTCGCTCAATCCGGTGATCAAAATCGGGGATCAGATCGCAGAAGCTATACGATTGCACCAGCACCTCTCAAAAAAGGATGCTATGGAAAAGGCCGCCGACATGCTCAGGCGCGTGGGAATGCCATCACCGGAAGACCGTCTCAAGAATTATCCCCATCAGATGAGCGGCGGCATGCGCCAGCGAGTGATGATAGCCATGGCACTGTCATGCAATCCCCGATTAATGCTTGCCGACGAGCCGACCACGGCCCTTGACGTCACAATACAGGCGCAAATACTTGCGCTTATTAACAGACTCAAGGCTGATTTCGGTTCATCGGTTATAATGATTACTCATGATCTCGGAGTAATCGCCGAGGCTACCCAGCATTGTGCAGTGATGTATGCGGGTAAAATAGTTGAATATTGCAGTGTAGAAGATTTGTTCTCCAGCCCCTTTCATCCTTACACTGAAGGGCTGATGGCTTCGAGTCCCCGATTGGATGCCGTCGAACAACCTCAGGCATACCTTAAGGTAATTCCCGGTTCTGTTCCCAATCTGTACGACCTTCCTCCCGGATGCAGCTTTCAAGACCGCTGTCCCCGCGCAAAACGCATTTGCAAAGAAAAAGAGCCTTCATTGACAATGGCCAAACCGGGCCACTGCGTGAGATGCTGGAAATCAGAATAAAAGGCATAAAAAAATGACACAGCTTAAAAGAGATTCCAACAATTCAGTACTGGTGGATATAAAAAATCTCAAAAAATATTTTACTATATCAGGCGGATTTCTCTCGGGAAAACACAGAATACTTAAAGCGGTGGATGATATAAATCTCACGGTTCATAAAGGAGAGACACTGGGTCTTGTCGGCGAGAGCGGATGCGGAAAAACTACTCTGGGACGTATGATTGCACGTCTTGAAACTCCCACTGAGGGCATCATTACCATTAACGGTGAAGATATTACAGAATACCGCGGCCGCACCCTGAAAGCATTTAGAAAAAAAGTCCAATTGATCTTCCAGGACCCCTACTCTTCTTTAAATCCGAGGATGAGCGCAGGCGCCATAATCGGAGAACCCTTCGGAATTCACGGGCTGGCAAAGGGAAGAGACAAAACCGAATCTGTTGCCCATCTGATGGAGCGAGTGGGACTGACAAGGGAACAGATGGGCCGTTACCCTCACGAATTCAGCGGAGGCCAGCGACAGAGAATCGGTATCGCCAGAGCGCTTTCGGTCAGTCCGGACCTGATAATCGCAGATGAACCGGTTTCGGCTCTGGACGTGTCCATACAGGCCCAGATACTGAATCTGCTGAAGGATCTTCAAGGAGAATTCGGATTGACATACCTTTTTATCAGCCACGATCTCAGCGTTGTAGGGCATATGAGCGACAGAATCGCTGTCATGTACCTGGGCAAGATAGTAGAACTCGGCGACAAGAAAAAAATACTTACGCACCCGCAGCACCCTTATACCCGATCTCTGCTTGCGGCTGTCCCCATACCGAATCCTTTTCTCACCCGGAAGGATCAACCGCTGTCGGATGACATTCCGAGTCCGGTCAACCCCCCTTCAGGATGTCCTTTTCATCCTCGATGCCCATATAAAATGGCGATATGTGAAGAAAGGGAGCCCGGCCTTGAATTACGGGATGAACAACAATTGGTCTCATGCCATCGCAAATCATAGAAAAGGCCGGCAAATGCAAAAAAAGACTTGACGAAGGAGATTCAAAAGACTAAATAGGGAAACCGATTTTCGAGAGAATTGCCTTACAATATATGTTATTGCCACTATGGGAGCAGAAGGCAGGTTCTTGAAAAAAAGATATGCGCCCGTAGCTCAGCTGGATAGAGTCGCAGACTTCGAATCTGTTGGTCGTAGGTTCGAATCCTACCGGGCGTACCAAATATACGGAAGTTTAAAATTTCGGGCTGCTAGCTCAGCTGGTAGAGCAACTGACTCTTAATCAGTAGGTTCGGGGTTCGAGCCCCCGGCAGCCCACCAGAAATATCAGGGGGTTAACGATGATTCGTCAGCCCCTTTTTTCGTTTTTTCCAACAGAATTACCCAACAATTCCAATTTTACGAATTCGACCTGCAGGATTTTCAGTGCCTCTTTCCTGCGCATCTCTTAGACCATATGGGCATAGACCTTGACGATCATCGTCGCGTCGACGTGACCATTTAAGAGCGAAAAGCTCGGAACGCCCGGGACGAACCCCCGTATAATAAGCTACCTCCAGGGCCCAGGCAAGGTGATCGGAAGAATTGGCCAGAATCTGCTTAAACTCTTCGACAGCAAAAAGTTCGATTGATCTCTTCTTCTGATGAAGGACTTCCCTGCTCTTCCAGGGATTATCCTTCAGCATGCCTTGGGTAACAGCCCATCGTAGGATTTTAGAGATTCCACTAGGACCATGGGAATCTGGCGGGCCGCCATCGACACAGGCGGCGGAAGAAACGAAGAACAGGAAATCAGCCGCACCGAGGAAGTCTACCAGTACTTGAAGCGGTTTTATCTCAACACCGATACCGCAAACGACTATGTCAAGCAGATACTCGCTGAACAAAAAAAATGGGATTCCAGAATGACTGAGAAAAATAAAGACATTTCGGAATTGTTAACACTTTTCAACGGCTTTGTCGATAATAGCAGGATATTGTCCAGTATTTGAATTCTTGATGAAATCATGTTAGGTCTTGTTTTCAGACGGCAGCTTTCCAGCGTGTCTGTTATTTTTATGAAAGTCCGTACTTTATATGAATCCATGCAAACATCACAACCTTGTCTTAATCCCGGAAAAGAAAAATGTGCTGCGTTGCCGCCACTGTCATCTGACCATCAACGCTGACGAATTACATGGAGGCTGCTGTCCCGAGTGCTTTGATGTTCATGGGCAAAGGCACTATGATTTTGATTCAATTGAATCGCCGGACAAAGGGAAAATCCGTTACCGATGCGAGCAGTGCGGGCTTATAATAGAAATAGATTGAAAAACGTCACGATCTGATATTCTCCAATCTCTCCTCTTGCTTCAATAATCATTAAAACCCAAATCTGGCCGTCTCCAAAGGCCTGTCCTATACCGTCGACGGCCTGAGCCTCACGCGGGAAAACTGGGTTATTTAAGGTGCATTTGGTAAGAAGTCTGTTTTGTTGCCCACTGGATAGAAGTGGGACAGCAATGCCGCTATTCAGAATATTGAATCCTTCTGATAATAGCCTTGTTTCAAGCAAACGGCAATATGCTAGCCTTTACCAGAAGCATCCTCAGATACAGCCATTTAACTTCTTCATTCTAAAGAACCAATTTCTGCGGATCGCAAATGTTTCGTAGAATTTTCAATTCGCCATTTGTTGGCGGAGATATTTCTCTGGCTCTTGAAATATCCACTTCAAATTCCATATTTTCAAGTATTCTACCGGTTGTAATTTCAGGAAAATACCCTGCTAAATACATTTCCTTTGTAAATTCGTCGAATTTAAACATGGCCATATTTGTGATAACTGAAGTTGGTCCTCCTTGGCGCAACCCGCTAACCTTACGGCTTTCACCACCGGTTAAATGCCCAGGGCTAGTCATATAATCCAGATTCTTCACAAATTTTTTCTTTTCCTGTTGCATGAAAATGATACTTCGGGGAACAAATGATGCTACATCGCATGCTCCTCCGCTGCCCGCAAAGCGTACATCTGGCTTGTCATAATCGCCAATTACGGTGGAATTCAGGTTACCATATTTATCAATCTGTGCTGCTCCCACAATTCCAACAACATGGTCGCCCGTAATTTTATTTTGCATAGTATTAAAAGCGTCAATAAGTCCGCCGGTCACGCATGAATTATACATCGTTCTTGAATCCGCAACTGCAAGAGGAAGTTCCTTCAGCACCGGATCAATAGGCCCCGTTTCAAAAAATATGATGCTGCGAGGCGCGCTTATATGTTTTGCTGCCATCGCGGCAAGCATTGACATTCCCGTCCCACAAAATACGATATCATCGTCCTTAATTTCCCTGGCTGCAACGATTGTCATCATTTCTCGTGAAGTATAGTTTTCCATTATATCCCTTAATTCCTTTTTAGCCCCAGTCTGTATCCCGCTGCCGCGTCTGCCTTAATGGCTTCCAGTCTTTTTTTTCCGCCATTCAATTCAATAAACTCGCTGTGTGATTTAATATTATAAATGTACTTATCAAGATACTCTCTATAGCGTGCATCATTTTGAGCGTATGTCGCATAGTTTTTCAAGAACACTGGATCATAATCATAATATCCATAACAGGCGGTAGGATACGCACCATGAGGTACAAGGACAACGGCATCAACACAGAAGAACGGTATCTGATTGTGATCCGGACATTTTCTAAGTTCTTCTTCATTCACTAATTCTTCACATGTCACTATTACATGCCGTGCGGATTTAGCTTGTTCTATGCAGCCGAAATTTGCCCCCCGGATTCTCACTGTCCCATGACTATCCGCCTGCTGAACGTGAATAATAGTAACATCAGTTTGAATGGCAGGGACTAAAACAACCTTTGATGCTTCCATCCAATTGTCAAATGGATTCTCGGTAACGATCAGCTTCTTATTAGGAATTTTGGGATCATGCTCTCTCACATCTTTTGGAAAGCCCCACTTCTCGATGATATCTGTCCCAAACGAAGAAAGTGTGGGCAGAAAAGGGACTCCCATAGCACCCGCTAAAAATCTCAGCATCATTTGGTAGTTCGAATAATCCTCACATTTCAGAGTTCCATCCTGAATCGCCTTTCTGAATCTTATTCCGGTCGATGCAAACTTGCCATTACCCCCGTATGCAATTTCGATTTTGGATACGCAGCCCGCCCCGATAAGTTCATCAACACCTTGACCATTCGAATGAACATACAGGTGAAGTTGCTTTATTCTTTGTCGCATAATCTCATGCACTGCAGCCATGGGCACTCGGTTGATTGTAAAACCACCCATGGAAATGTGGCTACCGTCCTTTACATATTGCCCGATTGCTTCTTCCATGCTCATCGTTTTTGTCTTTTCTAAATTCATATCACATTGAATTTCAATTATAATCAGCTCAAAGCTAGCCATTCTCCCGGTATAAAGAAAGTTTTTTTGCCCACAGAAAACTCAATATAGGCCATTTTTAGGGGCGCAGTAGGGCCCTCCCTTCGGATGGCCCCCCCGCACAGATCCCCAGTAAGCGGGATAGAATCATGGTAATTAAAAGGGGACATCCTATACTCTCCTTGTCAAGAGAAAATATGAAAAAATAATTTCTTGTTAAACAAGCAGTTAAGAATACCTGCTGATTTTGGGCATACCTCTCGCACAAGTTCTATCTTCCAAAACGTTGATTCCAAAAAACTTATAGATAATCTTTAAAATTATTCAGCCTATCCGATTCGGCTAAACGATTCACGGCCGAAGTGGTGATTCCAAGAAAGCGCGCGATCTCAGCACCGGAATACCCCATCTTTTTAACCGCAAGCTGACAAAATATCTTTCTTGATCGAACCACATCTTTCTTCCTTATCCCGGAACATAAGTCTGATATATCTACACTCTCTCCTTTACATATCCTTCCAGCCAAGGAAACCAAATCGGAAATCCTTTGATTTAACCGAAGGGTTTCTTTCTCCTTTTTCTCCGCATCCTTAATGGCTTTTTTTACAAAATCACTACCACCCAATATACGTTCATCCGAATATATCTTGCTCCCGGTCCTTTTTAAAGAGAGAACCTGAGACCACCCTCCAAGACTCCGGATAAGACCACCTCCGACCAGCTCAAGACGATTACCGGCTTTAATTCCATCTTCAACATATTTCTCGTATTTTTCTGTTGCCGCCTTACGCCTCTTACCGAAATAGGCTAAAATCGTTTCACTATCCTGCCATGGCCGATAAATCTTTCCGAGAATGACGGAATGACCACACCGATCATACCGCCTCAATTCGTTCATATCCCTGACAATTCCGGCCCTTAGAGGATTGAGATGGATATAGCGGGTTAACTCCAAAAGGAAGGGATCATCTTCACAAAGTATCGATTTATACCGGTTCTGAAATAGATGCCCATACCTTTTATGCCGGCGATTATAATTGACAACATAGCCGGTTAAGAGCTTACGCATGCTATCGGACAAAGAGGATTTTCCGGTTCTGACCAGCAGATGAAAATGGTTATCCATAAGTGCCCAAGCATAAACACTCAGGGCTTTCTTTTCACTAAGGGCTTTCAAACGGCTAAGAAAGTCTTCACAATCATTTTTATTGCGGAATATCTTTATTCCATCTATCCCCCGGCCCATTACATGATGTAAAGCACCGGGTGTATCAAGTCTTGGTTGTCTGGGCATGTGGCCAAGCTATCTCTTTCAAAATCGTTTGTCAAGTTGCTTTGGAACCAACGTCCCCTTTCATATGCGCACGAATGTCAGGTCGTTCAGATAAATATAAACGCACAGGTTTTGTTCTGCAAGGTGCGTCGTAATCCCTTCGAATGTCAGGTCTTTTCCGATACCATCAAAACAAACATTCACAGTTACCACCTTAATATCTCAGGTCGCAATCCCTTCGAATGTCAGGTCTTTTCCGATCTTGATTCCGATCTTCTAAAGTTCTACGGTGTCAAGCGTCGCAATCCCTTCGAATGTCAGGTCTTTTCCGATATTAACCCGCAGGCGGTACTTATGGAGGGCGTGAAGGTCGCAATCCCTTCGAATGTCAGGTCTTTTCCGATTTAGGATGAAATTAACGGGATATAAACGCGTGAGAGTAGTCGCAATCCCTTCGAATGTCAGGTCTTTTCCGATCTGAAGGCCATCGAGGAATTGATGGCATAAGGAATGAATGGTCGCAATCCCTTCGAATGTCAGGTCTTTTCCGATACCGAAAACTGGACAAGAGGATGGAGGGGCTGGACTAATCGTCGCAATCCCTTCGAATGTCAGGTCTTTTCCGATAGGACAGACTGTCCTTGTATCGTATCCTGACACCTTGTCGCAATCCCTTCGAATGTCAGGTCTTTTCCGATGGCATGTATAGAGACATCGAAAACGCGAAGTCTTACGCCGTCGCAATCCCTTCGAATGTCAGGTCTTTTCCGATTAGGGTTTGACGGCACTGGCTATGATGGCCGGGGCCGGAGTCGCAATCCCTTCGAATGTCAGGTCTTTTCCGATCCGTACCCGCCGAAAAATGTTACATCCCTGAGTGTCGCAATCCCTTCGAATGTCAGGTCTTTTCCGATTTCAACAATACAAGGAGGTGCAAAGGAGGTAGAATGAGTCGCAATCCCTTCGAATGTCAGGTCTTTTCCGATGGAAGGGAACACCGAAGAACGGCTGCAATGGTTTTGGTCGCGTCGCAATCCCTTCGAATGTCAGGTCTTTTCCGATGGTAAGCGATGGCGTGGAGATTATCGACCACGCCACGTCGCAATCCCTTCGAATGTCAGGTCTTTTCCGATTAAACATAGATTCTCGGTATCTGCCGATGTGGGAGATGTCGCAATCCCTTCGAATGTCAGGTCTTTTCCGATGGCACGGCGCCCGCGGCCGGAATTAGCGGGATGGGCGGCGGTCGCAATCCCTTCGAATGTCAGGTCTTTTCCGATGATCACCGCCGCAGAAACGACAGAGCCGGTTGCAGTCGCAATCCCTTCGAATGTCAGGTCTTTTCCGATATTTATGTATAATCAACATTGATTATATGTAAGTCATATTTCGTCGCAATCCCTTCGAATGTCAGGTCTTTTCCGATGTTAAAAGGGTGCTGAGGGCGATTCTCAAAAAGTAGAGGGAGTCGCAATCCCTTCGAATGTCAGGTCTTTTCCGATCCCGTCCTCAAAACCAGAACTGTTTTTCGAAGCGCCTTCGAATGATGTCGCAATCCCTTCGAATGTCAGGTCTTTTCCGATGTAAAAGACATGTACGGAGACACAGACTACACGCCCGTCGCAATCCCTTCGAATGTCAGGTCTTTTCCGATCGAAGGTGCG